>JALZHG010000378.1 GCA_030914045.1 Chloroflexota bacterium
GAGCAAGGAACGAGCAGGCCGCAAACCCAGCACGGCACGCTGGAAAGTCACTCTTGCGGCTGGTGGGCTGGCTCGTCGCTGGGCTACTTGTATCGGGGCTGGTCTTTTTCACCACCTCCGACGACCTTGAGATCGTGTTGCTCAGGAACAACGTGGAGTGGGGCACCATGCAGTTCTGGCGCGGAGTGGCGGGTGACGAGCGTTTCGATGCGGGGCCCACCGGACTCGTGTCGGGCAGGGTGAGCAACAGGCAAGGAGAGCCGGTGAACGGGGCCGCGGTGATAGTCTCCGGCGTCAGCGGACAGGTGTACAGCGCCCGGACCGCCCCTGACGGAAGCTACAAGATTCAGGGAGTCCCTGCGGGCAACTACCTGCCCATGTCCGTTGCCCCCGCGCACCGGCAGGCGGCCGCCGGTACGTTTGGCGGTCGCGTCACCACAGTGAGGCAGGGACAGGAGGCCACGGGCGTCAACTTCGTGCTGGAGCGCAACAGGCCGCTTGAGCTTGCAAGCGAAGTAGAGATGAGCATGGGCCAGCCCGAGGAGGTGACGGTTCCCAACCCGCAACCCAGCACCGCCGTACGGCGCTCTTTCAGCTTCCGCAATGGCGGGCTGCTGCTCGACGGCGGCCTGGTGCACGAGCCACTTGACGAGATGGGGGCAGGCCCGTTCCCTATCTTGCTAATAGTCTACCCCGGCGAGGCGAGTGCCTGGGAGGGAGTATCCGTGCCCCTCGCGACAAACGGTTACGTGGTGATTAGCTACTTCCCCCGACGCCTGCTCGACCTGGAGGGCGACGTAGATGACCTACGGGTCTTGACCAGCCTGGCCGCGAGTGGCAGACTATCCGAACGCGGCGACACGTCCAGGATGGTGCTGGTCGGCGGCAGCGTCTCCACGGTCTACACCTACCTGATGGCAAGAGAAATGGAGGGTAGCCGGGTAGAGGAGCAGGTGCAGGCGGCGATCCAGTACGGCGGCCTCTTCGATATGTTCCGGTACCGCCTAGACTGGGAGCAGGGCAAGATAGTGATCGATCCCGGCATCTCCGACCTGGAATACCTGCTGGTGGCATTCGGACGGCCCGACTCCCGGCCCGAGGTTTACGTGCGCTTCAGCCCTCATTACGCGCTGGGGCCGGATAGCCTGCCTCCTACTTTGCTGGTACATGCGGGCAACGATATCGTAGTGCCGGTGGAGCAGAGCCACATCACCGACCGTGAGCTAGCACGCCTGGGCACCCCTCACGAGTTCCTGCTCTACCCCAATATCGAGCATTATCTTGACACCAGCAAGCGCGACCCCACCCAGATTGACATGCTAAACAAGACGCTCGAGTTTCTACAGGAGCACGTAAAGCGGTAACCTGAATAAAGGAAGGAGGACTACGCACTCAGCATAGTCCTCCTTCCTTTATAGTCTCCTGCTTACCCGGACACCGAATGACTCTACCTGTTCGCGTGCAGAGGCGTTCCGAGGATTTGCGCGAAGGCGGTCTCGGCCACGGCTTCGGGCATAGTGGGGTGCGCGTGGATGGTGTGGGCAAGCTCCTCGGCAGTGATGCCTTGCTGCACCGCCAGGGTGCACTCGGCAATCACATCTGAAGCGTGCGCGCCCATCACCTGCATGCCGAGTATCACGCCCGAACCGGGGTCGCACACCATCTTGACCAGGCCGTCCGGCTCGCCTATGGCCTGTGCGCGACCGAGGGCGGCGAAGGGGAACTTGGTCACCTTCACCTCGATGCCCCGGTCCTTGGCCTGCTGCTCCATCATGCCGACGGAGGCGATTTCGGGGATGGTGAAGATTACGTCGGGTATCGCCTCGTAGTCAGCGGCGCGGTAATGCCCCAGGATGTTATCTACCGCGATCTCGCCTTCGTATGAAGCTACATGAGCCAGCATCGCGCCCGGCACCACGTCGCCAATCGCGTACACACCGTCCACCGAGGTCATCATGCGCTCGTCCACGGGGATGAAGCCGCGCTCGGTACGCAGGCCAATGCTGTCCAGGCCCAGGTTCTGCGTGTAAGGGTAGCGGCCCTTCGCCCAAAGCACGTTGCTGACCTCACGCACTTCCTCGGCACCCGAGTCGCCGTTCTTGATGGTCGCCTTGATCTTACCGCCCTTTGCCTCTTCAATCTTTACGATGTCCGACCGGGTGATGATCTCGATCCCCTGCCCCTTGGCGATCTGCGCGAAGCGCCGGGCTATCTCCTCGTCCACCAGCCTGAGCACGCGGGCCGAGCTAATCACCACAGTCACCTTGCACCCATAAGCGTTGAAAATCGACGCGAACTCCATGCCGACTACCCCGCCACCCACGATAATGATGCTCTCCGGCATCGTAGGCAGGCGCTTCATCGTCAGCTCGGCATCCAGCACGTCGTCGGAGGTGATTACGCCCGGAAGGTCGCCACCCAGCACGTCGGTCGGAAGGACAGTGCCGGAGCCAGTGGCGATCACGATATTGCGGGTGCGCAGTTCCCGCCCGTCTACCATGACCGTGCGGGGCGAGGTAATGGTGCCCGTGCCGGTGACTACCTCCACCTTGCGCGACTTCATCAGCCCGCTGAGGCCGCTGGTCAGGCCGTCCACCACCTTGTCCTTGCGGGCGATGGTCTTTTCCCAATCCACGGTGACCTGGCCGCTCACTCCCAGGCCGTACTTCTCGGCATGACTCATTTGCAGCATCAATTCGCCGGTCTTGACCATCGCCTTGGAAGGGATGCAACCCCTCAAGAGGCAAGTGCCTCCCAGGCGGCGGTCCTTCTCCACGATGGCGATCTTGAGGCCCTTGAGGCCGCCGTAGAGCGCCGCGACGTAGCCCCCCGGCCCTGCGCCGATAATTGTCATATCGTACTCTGTGTTGCTCTGCTGGTCAGACATTATTTACCTCTCTCCAAAGTATCGTATGCGCGAGCCGCTTCGCCCGCACCTTTATCCCCCTTTGTTCTCCCACCCGATTCGCGCCAGGACTTCCGCAGCTACGTCCGCCGCCGTCTTACCTTCGGTCGGGATTAGCAAGTCCTCTACCG
>JALZHG010000164.1 GCA_030914045.1 Chloroflexota bacterium
CAGGCATACAGGCGGCGGGGAAGAGTACCGTTGCTCGGTTGTTGGCGGGGCGATTTGAGCGGGGGGTGCATGTGGAAGCGGATGTGTTGCAGCAGATGATTGTCTCCGGGGGTGAGTGGGTGGGCGAACCCGGTCCACCTTCGACTGAGGCCGGGCGGCAGCTAAGACTGCGGCTGAGGAACATGTGCCTGCTCGGAAAGTCGTTCTATGACAACGGCTTCTCGGTGGTGCTCGATGACATCATTATTGGGGAGCGGTGGAACCATCTACAGGGGGACTTACAAGGCTATCCCTTCACTCTGGTAGTGCTCGCGCCCAGGACCGAAGTCGTGCAACACAGGGACACCCATCGGGGCAAGCAGCCGTTGGGAGCGGCCTGGGCTGAATATCTCGATGCCGAGTTGCGCAAGACGATGGCCGGTGTGGGCACCTGGATCGATAGCTCTAACCAGACGCCTGACGAGACGGTGGATGCTATCCTCGCAAGTTGCTTTGGGGCGTAGCACACTTTAGAACAATTGCGACCCCAACGGCCAGATCGAGAGCTTGAGTGTGCTGAGGTTTACCTACAAGATTGAGGAACATGGTTGGGCCACGACCCATATATCAGATGGGGCAAACGAACTTACCCTGCACTCATCGCGGGTGACAGGAGGTGACATTGAAGACCTGGCTGAGAAGGTCGTCGCCTTGCTCAGGGCAGACCAGGAAGGCGTAGCAATCAAGCTAAGGTGCAGTTGGGGCGATGAGCCGGGAGAGTACAGGTGGGTGCTGGAAAACGATGGCGGAAACTTGAGGATCGATATTCTATGGTTCGATAACTCAAGGAGTCGCCTGGAGGATGAAAAGGGTAAGGTGCTATTCGCTACCCAGTGTTCTCTGCTGAAGTTTGCCATTCAGATCAAGACTGAACTACGGAGTGCCGTTGACACCATTGGTAAAGAAGAGTACAAAAAGCGTTCCGGGCGAGACTTTCCTGAGCGCATCTATGATGAATTGAAGAGCCTGATCCGTGCGGAGCAACTACGGTTCAGAGGTGGCAGCAGGCAGCCGCGAGTCTGATAGGGGCTTGCGCTCTGCTGCCAGTCTCTCCAGCAACGTTACCGCGTAGTCCAGCCCCGGCAACTCCTCTATTTCCTTGCGTAGTCCTTGCGCAGCTTCCCGGTAGTGAGCAGCCACCAACACCTCCCGCGTGGCGTCTAAGATGGCGTGCGCTAGCTCGGACCCTGTATGCCGGTCCGGCTCTACAACGCGTGCCACACCCAACTCCGCGCAACGCTGAGCGTTCTGCGGCTGGTCCGCGGCGATGGGGATTAGCACCATAGGCAGACCCAGGCTGAGGGCATCCAGCATCGTGCCGGAGCCGCCGTGGCAGAGCACCATATCGCAGTAAGGAAGCAGCAGGTTGTTCGGAACGTAGCGTTCGACGCGTACGTTGGCTGGTTGCTCGCCAAACTCCTCAGGGTCACGGTTGCGACCCACGGTGAGTATCAGGTTGAGCGGTTCGTCGCGAATCCCTTCGAGTATCGCCGTAAGGATATCGGTCCTTTCGTTGTCAAATGTACCGAGGGTGGCATACACGGTAGGCCGTTCTCCTCGCTTGCCTAACTCCGACACCCAAGCGGGCAACTCTTCTTTACCGGACTGGCTGAAGCCCGCGTACCGAATGGCATGTGTGGTCGGTGGCACCGGGACGGAAGGGTTCCAGAGGCTCAGCGGGCGCGGCGACAGTAGCAAGTAGCGGTGCAACACGTCGCCGGGGTTCTCGGCAGGTAAGCCTACCAGTTCGCACAGTCGAGCGACGGGTGGCCCAACAGCATCGAGGAAGAACGTCCAGGCAGCGGTTATCTGCACGACCGAGTGAGGTATCCCGGCACGTTCAGCGGCCACACAGCCCGCGAACTCGGTGTTCTCCCGCACCACTACGGCAGGCTGCCAGTCACGGAGGATGTCCAGCAGGGACATGAGGCTGCGCTCGGCCCGCACCCCGGCGAACACGTGCCGCAAAGTGAAGAACGTATCCTCCTGCGCGTTAAGCCCCACCATTTGCTCTCTGCGCTGCTGCCGTTCCTCCGGGATGTCGTCCGCCCCGGTGGAAAAGCAGCGAAAGCCTTTTGCCTCTATGGTCGGGCAGAAGCCGGGCGAGGTAGCGAAGGCAACCTCATGACCCGCCGTTTCTAACGCCTGCGCTAGAGGAACCAGGGGGTGCCAGTGGCTGGCGGTTGGGTGGGTGGTAAACAGGACCTTCATGGCACCGGTACGTTAAGGCTGCATCGCTGAACTAAACATCCAGCCTGTGAACACTCAGTGCGTACGTGCTACGCCTGTCCCACGGGTCGCGCTGCCATGTGGACCAGCGTTCGACGGCGCTTAGACCCGCTGCTTCCGCCAGCCGATCGTACTCCGCAATGTCGAGGTAGCCGGTGCCGAGTTGGAAGCCGCTAATGAGCACACCGCCGGGGGCTAGATGCCGGGCCATATTCTTGAGCACCGCACCCTCCGTGCCTGCCGTGAGGAAGATCATAACGTTGCCCGCCATGACTATGGCCTCGAACTTCCTCCCCAGGTCGATTGTGGCGAGGTCGCCCTGGTGCCATTCCAGATGAGGAGCTTTGCGGCGGGCGGTCTCAAGCATGCGCGGGTCAATATCGGTACCCACGACTTCAATGCCACGCCGCGCCAGCTCGATAGCCACCCGCCCCGTACCACAACCGGCATCCAGCACCGATTTGGGACGGAACCCCTCCACGAAGTCGGCTTCCCCGTGGACGTTCTCTCCAGCCTGGGCGCGCACGGTGTACTGGCTGTCGTAAGCCTCGCCCTCTATGCCGGACCTTTCCAGCCAGCGGTTGCCCCTAGTCGAGCTATCAGAGTCCATACCTGTGTATCCTCGATTTGGCTTGCTGGTCATGCTATTACTGTGCAGTGCCGCAGTTCTCCACAACGCACTGGCAGGAGGGCATGCCGGGGATAACCGCGCTCTGCTCGCCCGGTAAAGTGACCTTGTCGCCCGGCGTGACGTTGTGCGCCCGGAAGTAGCCCTGGTTGGTCTCCAACGCGTAGCGGTATGGAGCACCGGGGCCGACGCTGGTGGTATCCAGGGGCTGCATGTCTTTGATGTCGATGATGGTGCCGTCCGCCTGGATAAAGGCGATGCTCAACGGCAGGATGGTGTTCGCCATCCAGAAGCTCGCGGTGGTGTCCTCCCCAAAGTCGAACAGCATACCGGCGTCGGGGTCCATGCTGGGGCGGTACATCAGGCCGAGGCCGCGCGCTTCATCGGTATCCGCGATCTCGACGGTCATAACGAACTGCTCGCCCGCCTTGTTGGTCAGGGTAATCGTGGCCTTCTCAAGAGGGGGCGCGGCGGTGAGGGTAGCCACGGCACCAGGTATGGGCGTACCGGCCTGCGCCGTAGGCGGCACCCACGGAGTAGCGGTCGCGGTGGCACCCTGCGCCTGGAGAGAGGACGTGGCAGGCAAGGTCACATCAGCGGGCGGCTGCGCATCAGGAGTGACGCCCCCACAAGCGGCCAACAGCAAAGCAAGGCCAAGAGCAAGGGCGGGAAGGAGCAAGGTAGGAAGTTTGTTACGCATAGTAGATTATACAGGTTGGGTGCTGAAACGTGAAACGTGAAACGTGAAGAGTAACGCGTAACACGTAACTCGTAAAGCGGCTCCAGATACTATGTACCGCATAAGTTGCTTGATGGCTCTCGCATGGTTACGAGTTACGCGTTACGTTTCACCTGACCATCGCGAACTTATAAACCATGCCGGATTGTGCGGACAGCGCGTACAACTCGTCGCGGGGGCCGAATGCCAGGGAATGCATGGGGCCTGCGTTGTTCGGCAGGGTGACGCGCCCCAGGTAGCCGCCCGCGCTGTCATAGACCTGGATGTAGCGGTCGTCGCTTATGAACACGCGGTCGGCGGCGTCGAGAGCTATCGCATAGGTTGGGCCTTGCTTTCCAGCCCCGAAGCGCGCCAGTTGGCTACCCGTAGCACTGTACCTGTGCGCTTCGTTGCTGCGCCTGTCGAGGACATATATCTGGCCTATGCCGTCGACCGCCACGCTGAGCACCTCCCGGCTGCCCTGCGGCGCAGTCGGTGGCGCGGGGAACTGGCCGGTCTCCTGCAATTCGCTGGTCAACCGCACAATGGCGGCCGCCGGCCCGCTACGCGCCAGCACCACGCCGCCGTCGGGGCCTACAGCTACACTCTCAACCTGGTCGCCAGGTGTGTCGAAGCTCACCTGGGCCAACTGGTCGCCAGTGTCACCATTTAACTTTACCATGCCTGAGCCGGTACCAACGTAAACGTTGCCCGCGCGGTCTGCCGCTATGCACCGGCTGTACTGCCCCACCGACCAACTGCCGAGCAGTTTGCCCGCGCCGTCGAAGCGTTGCACTCTGCCGCTGTATTCCAGCACGTAGACGTTGCCTACGCCGTCCACCGCTATGCCAGCAGGGTCTGCAAACTGGCCTGGCGCATCTCCCTTGCCGCCGAACGTGGTCTCCAGCTTGCCGTAGCTGACGCGGGTCCACTCGTCAAACAGCCGGGGGTTGGTGAAGGCCACAAACACGCCCAAGAAGAAGGGCACGAAGATGAGCAGAGCCAACACCCAGAGCAGGAAAGCGCCGATATCCGAACGCCTGGTGCCCCTCGGCGGCGTATTGTCGTGCACGGGAGGCGGGTAATGTACCGGCTGGGGCGGGGGCTGCACCACCACAACGGTCGTGTGGTGCGAGGCATACGAAGGTGGAGCCGTTGGGGGAGGGCGCAGGCTCGCGGGCACGACGATTGTGCTGCCGCAATAGGGGCATTCTACTTGAGGGCTATCGCCCTCTACCTTCAGCGAAGCCCCACACGCCGGGCACTTGAATACGCTACCGTCCAGCACGAAAGGCCCTCCCGCCGCACATGCGGCACGCAAAGTCTAGGCAGGTACGTAGACCCGCTTGGCCTTCACGGCACCAGTATAGCATTTTTCGGCGGCTGTAGAGGGGAGGAGATGGTCAGGGGTGCAGGTAAAGGTCGAAAAAGCGGGTCGCTATCGCCTTGATCTCCTGGCCGGAGGGGCTTATCGGCCCGCCGCGCGGTACGAAGACGTGGCTGCCGTTTCGGACCGTCACCAGTGTAACAGGCACACCCGCCGCGTGGAGTCTGTCCCGCAGCGCGGTCGAATGGGAGAACGACACCAGGTCGTCCTTCTCGCCGTGCATCAGCAGGAAGGGAGGGTCGTCGGGTGAGGCATAAGAGACGGGGCTGGCGTTGCGCAACCGGGCCTCGGTGGGTGTGGTGCCGAGCAGCAGATAACCCATCAGACGGTTCTGCGGCGCTTCGGCACCCATAGCCACCAGGTCGGCGGGACCAAACATGTCTACAACCGCCTGCACCCGGCTCGATTGCTCACCATAGCCGCCGTTACCCTCCAGGCCGTCCTGCGGACCAGTCAGACCCAGCATAGCGGCCAGATGGCCCCCTGCGCTCTCACCCCACACTCCGATGCGGGCGGGGTCTATGTTGTACTCCTGTGAGTGGGCGCGGAGGAAGCGTATGGCGCACTTCACGTCTTCGATCTGAGCGGGCCAGGGGTGACGCGGGGCGAGCCTGTAGTTGACCGACGCCACCGTGTAGCCATGCAGAGCAAGCTCGCCGGAACTCATGATGCGGTCCACCCAGGTCTTGTCGCCCTCCGTCCAGCCGCCGCCGTGCACGTATACCAGCAGCGGCCTCGGACCCTGGTAGGAGGGTTTAGCCATGAACAGGTCCAGCTTGAGATCGACCCCGCCCGCCGTGCAATAAGTGACATTCTCCACCAGCGGCCCCGCGTCGGGGTGGGCTACCGCACGCCGCACCCTGGGTGCAAACGGGTCCAGCGCGAACACAGTGATAATAGTGCCTAGCACCAGCAGCACAGGCAGCACGCTTACAAGCCGGGGCATACGCGGGTGCCGGGGCGGTGTAGGCTCCGACCCGCTACGAGAGACACCACGGACCACCCGGCGACTCTGTCTACCAGGTTGAGATGTGCGTACGTTTCGTTGGTGGTTCTTGTCAGGCATTATGGAACAGCCCGCTGTTCTAACGAAGCAATGGATATGCTGAGTATATGGGCTTTCGAGGCTTCACCGCAAATCGGTAACATGTGCTAGCCTGGCCGAAGCCCGGTACCCTATTCCCCTCTGTCATCCTGAGCGTAGCGAAGGATCAGTACCCCGCTCTTGACTGCTGGCATTGGAGATCCAAGGTTCCCTATACGTCCGTCGTCCTCAATGTTGAGGACTCTCGCTTACCCACCTGATCCTTCGCTACGCTCAGGATGACAAGGGGGAGACTTAGGATGACAGGGGGAGCAGGGTCGCCGTAGCCCATTGGACTGCAAACATTGCGGTACCGGCGTCGGCGCTATAAGATAGGCTCATATACAAGTGCGAGCAATCCAGAAACCGTCGCGACAACAGGACCGTTAGTATATATGCAATCTCGGCTACCCGCCCTCAAAGACCACCACATCGCGGCCATAGTGCTCGCGGCTGGGCTTGGCACTCGCATGCGCCAGGCACCCAAGATGCTCCTGCCCCTGAACGATGGCAAGACGCTACTGCGGCACTCTGTGGAGAACGTGCTGGCCTTGCAACCCGCTCAAGTCGTTGTGGTGGTGCGGCCGGACCTGCCGGAGCTGGAAAGCAGCCTGGACGGTCTGGCCGTGCGCTGTGTACCCAACCACCGCTACATAGAAGGGATGGGCGCCTCCCTCGCAACGGGCGTGCTGGCCCTGGACCCGGATATAGAGGCGGTGCTGGTGGTGCTGGGCGACGAGCCACACGTGACTGGGCGCATCTTCGAGCGGCTGGTAGAGGCGTTCCTGCGCGAGCGCATGCTGGTGACCATACCGCGCTACGGCGAGCAGTTCGGCCCGCCAACCATCTTCTCTCGCGAAATCTTCCCTCTGCTGGCGGAGCTAGAGGGCGACACCGGGGGGAGGCAAATAGTGGCCCGGCAACCCGAACTGGCCTGCGTGGTGCCTTTCGCTGCCGAGGAACGTCCCGCCGATGTCGATACGCCGGAGGACTACCAGGCGCTGTTGTAGGGCTTTAGTAATGATTATGTAATCTAATTCCTTGCAACGGCCCTGCTACAAATGGTAAGATAAGACCAGGCCACGCGCTTTTATGCTCGTGCGAATAGAGGTACCTTCTAGACCCATACACTTGCGCACGTGATGGAAGCACAACGGCCCTAATTCCCGCAGGTTTATGGGCTGCTCGGGCGAACGAAGGTAGGCGAAGATGCACGGCAACGAACATGGGCGCGGAGACATTGTTCAGCACAGCGTGGATCGCTTGCAGAGGAACTCACTACGCTCCGGCAGAAACACGGACTGACCCACAAAAACGGCTTACCGCTCCGGGCCTTATCTACCGGCCTATACTCATACCTCTACCTCAGCCTTGTATGCTTATGTACTAAGGGTGCATCAGACATGCGTAATAAGTCAGGCCATCTATAATCGTTCTATTCTGCCGACTGAACGATTGGGAGGAACATTCTGCAATGGACCATCCAAAACTACTACCTCGACTAAGGTCTCTCCTCTACCTGTTCGCTCTTGTGGCCTGCTCTATCTTCGTGTTCACTATCACTCCCACCACTTCATCGGCGCAAGCTTCAAGCACACCCACGGTGTCTCCCACCCCGTCACAGACGGTATCTCCTACCGAAGCACCCACGGAGTCAGCCACGCAATCTGCCACAGCTTCACTCACGCCTTCAGCTACGGCTTCCGCGACCCCAACTACGTGCGTACCCGCCTGGGAGCTGGCACCACCCGATTACAGCGGGGGGCTGGGCAGCATGAACGGAGTGTCTGCGTGGACTCAAGACGATGCGTGGGCCGTTGGTAGTGTGTGGAACGGCAACAATGGGATGGTGGACGTAATCGACCACTGGGACGGATCGCGCTGGGGGCCGGGGGGCAGCCTACATAGTCTCGGTGGAACAAAGGAGACCTTTAACCTCAGTGACGTGACAGCGGTGGGGCCAGGCGAGATGTGGGCCGTAGGCAGCTATAGTTCTGAAACCAACCAGCGGGGCCTACTCGTCCACTGCAAATTGGGAGAGGGCTGCCTAATAGCACCACGCATAGGAGCTTACTTCACAGCGTTGTCCGCCGCGTCTGCCAACGATATCTGGGCTGTAGGCACCGATCACTGGCAAAGTGGCGGCAAAAGTATGATCGGCCACTACGACGGCACAGCCTGGTCTTTAGTACCGGCACCCGACCCGCGTATCTTAACGGCGATAGATGCGCGTGCGGCAGATGACGTGTGGGCGGTCGGTGAGGGTGGCCTGATCGCGCGCTGGGACGGCAGCAAGTGGAGTGTTGTACCGGGTGTTCCGGGTTCCAATGTCGGTCTGAGCGACGTGGTGGCGCTGGACGTGGATGATGCCTGGATAGTAGGCTCAATCGACGGGCAGCCTGCCATCGAGCACTGGAATGGGGAAGAGTGGACCCTGGTTCCCGGCCCTGATCCGGGTCCTGCTAGCTATGGGTTGGGAGAGATAGACGCAGTCTCGCCCAACGACATATGGGTGATTGGGTCGAGCTATGACCATAGCCAAGGCTCCCAGGAGATACTGACCTTGCACTGGAATGGCGTGGAGTGGAGCGTCGTGCCCAATCCCGGTGATGGTTCTCCGCATGAAGAGGCAGGTATGTTGCTCTCCGTCGCGGCGCCTGCCCATGATTATGTCCTGGCTGTTGGCACGAGATTCGACAAGGGATTCTGGCGTGCATGGACGGGAGAAGTCTACCGTAATCCCTGCCAGACCGTGATGTGCACTATACGATTCGCGGACGCTGGGCCGGGCACGCCCTTCTACGAGTACGTCAGGTGCCTGGCCTGCCGTGACGTCCTCTCCGGTTACTCGGGTGCTGCCAACTGCCCGAACGGCTCTCCCTGCTTCCGCCCCAACGACAACATCACACGCGGGCAAATTGCCAAGATCGTGTCTAACGCCGCGGGCTACTCTGACGCTATTCCTGAGGATCAGCAGAGCTTCAAGGACGTACCATCGTCCAGCCCCTTCTGGCTGTACATAGAGAGGGTGCGCGCCCATGGGGCTATCTCCGGCTATCCATGCGGTGGCGCGGGCGAGCCGTGTCCTGGGACGTACTACAGACCGGGTGCCAACCTCACCAGGGGACAACTGGCGAAGATATCCACCTCGGTAGCCGGGTACAACGAGACACCCAGTGGGCAGACCTTCAACGATGTGCCCCCTGCACAACCCTTCTACGTGTACATAGAGCGAGCGGTGATCCACAACATCATCTCCGGCTATGGGTGTGGAGCCGTGGGTGAGCCTTGCCCCGGCGCATACTTCAGGCCGGGGGTGAACGTCACCAGGGGGCAGGCTGCCAAGATAGTAGCTGGTACATTCTTCCCCGACTGCCAGACCCCTGCACGGAAGTAGACGGCCCCGTGAGCTAAAACGAGTTAGAGGGAGATTGCCAATAATCTCCCTCTTCATTTCTAACGTCGGTCCACTTATCTAATGCCCCACTAACACCTCTGCCGATGTCGTCGTATGGAGGCGAGAGGAACTACAGGGTGCTAATGTAGGACTTTAGTAATGATTATGTAATCTAATTCCTTGCAACGGCTCCGTTACTAATGGTAAGATAGAGGCAAGTTATTTGCCCTTATGCTCGTACGAATAGAGGTACGTTCTAGACCCATGCACTTACTCAGGAGATAGGATAAGCCCACATGAAACTCGGTAAGAACCCCCGTTACTCCAAATTCGCAACTACCACCCTGGTAGCCACCCTGGTGCTGGCCGCGTTCCCTTTCTCGTCCTACGCCGCCCCCGCCCAGGCCCCTACCCAGGCTCCGCCAAAGGCCCAGGCTCTACCCGCATCCCTGCCGTTTGCAGACTCGGCGTTCGAGTCGGTCTGGATGCGCAACGACCAGCTTGTGGCCGCCAAGTCGGTGGCCCGCTCGTGGACGTGGGGTCCCGCGCCAATGG
>JALZHG010000379.1 GCA_030914045.1 Chloroflexota bacterium
TGATGGTGGTGGTGGCGGAGGTCGTCGACGACGGCAGAGGGTTTGATCCTGCGTCTACGCGAGTCGGCGTGGGGCTCTCGGCGATGCGCGAGAGGGTCGAAGGTTTGGGTGGGAAGATCGAGGTAAGGAGCCCGCTTGGCGAGGGTACCAGCATTAGAGTCATGATTCCCCGGAGGGACGAAACTCAAGCTCCTCGACGTCTATAACGCCCTCTCGTAGGGCGTAGATCACCGCCTGCGTCCTGTCGAAGATGTGTAGAAGGTGTAGAGCCAAGTTACATGATCGGTTTCTTTCGGGTCGAGTCCGTGGCACACGGACGTCTGGGACAGAGTAAGCGCCTGGAGGAGGCACTCAAGACCATCGGATCGCGTAACTACTCCGCCAACTTCGCTAGTAGTGGGGCGATCAAGGCCCTTCGAACGTTATCATGAGCTTTCCACGGATGTGGGGCTGGAGATCTTCCAGTCGCTAGCTCCAGGTTGCTTTACAAACCGCGCTTGCCTGGAATGGAGCTGAGGGGATTTCGTCCACGCCCCGACCGGCTAAGCAACACCACGGTCGTGCCAACGAACACGAAGGGCGACGGAGCTAATGGCAGAAGACTAGGAACCGCAATAGGTCACCCTTGGCCTTTACGGTAAGGCCATGATCCGCTCCATAAGGGCACGAGTCGTGGACACGTCGATGCCGTACTCGCCACCGCCACGGAGGATGGGTCCCGCGATAGCCTCAATCTCCGGCGGCCGTCCCGCCGCCACGTCTTTTTGCATCGAGCTCCGGAAACCGTCGGTCAACCCTTCGAAAGCCGCTAGGATCGGCTCAGGGGCGACCTTAGCCCCCTCAGCAAGTCCGACGGCGCAGGCCTCGTTAACGCACCCCTCCAACCGGGCCCACCAACTCGGATCCGAGCGAACGAGTCCCAGTGGTCCCCCCGAAGCCGTGGTCGCCAGCGCGAAGGGCGCCAAAAAGCAAAGCTTGCTCCACAGCATGGTGACCTCGTCCTCGCGAACTTCACAGGTCAAGCCGGCGGTGCGCAGTTCGGCGCACAACGCCTCCGCCCGTGCCCGTGTTGCCGGACTCGGTGCTACTTGCACGTCCACGAACGCAGAGAGCTGTCGAACTCGCCCAGGCACTATCTGCTCGGCTTCGACCCGTATCGTTCCCGGCAAGACCCGCTCGGGTCGGTAACGATCGCGTAGCTGCTTTATGTGGTCTACTCCATTTAGCAGCGGCACCACGACGGCACCGCGCAGTCCCTTCGGGGGGATGGCATGAAGCGCCGCCTCGAGCGCCATTGCCTTGACGGTGATCCATACGACATCAAACTGTCCATCGAGCCGATCGGCGACCTGCACCGGCGCCTCGAAGGTCCCGAGCGTCTCACTTTCGACGGTCAGCTGATCAGGGTAGTGGTCCCGACGGCCGGGTCGCACGATCAGGGTAATCGGATGGCCGACGTTCGCGAGCGCGCCGCCCACGAGCCCGCCGACCCCGCCCGCACCGAGAACCGCATGTCGCATCGTCCACCCCCATCAACTCTTTGCACCCCATTCTATACAGCCGCCATAAGGCTTGGAGGAGTGAAGATGCGCAGAACCGCAAATACAAGACCATCAAGAGCGCCACTACCATCATAGCGAGAAGAAAGGCTCGTCTAACGCATAAAGCCTACAAAACGCGCAGGGTCCGATCGGGAGCAGAGGTCCGCAAACCCAATGATCTGCCGAGGAATAACCCATGCTAGGGCTGAAGCATACCTCGTTCGCCTGTGGGTATGGTTCAATAATGGTATGAAGTTTGGCATCTCGACGTTCGTGACCGATGAAGGAATCGCGCCGGGAGCCCTGGCCAGTGCGATCGAAGAGCGCGGCTTCGACTCTCTGTTTATCGCCGAGCACACCCACATCCCCCTCAGCCGAAAGTCTCCTTGGCCTAGGGGTGGTGAGCTGCCGCGAAAGTACTACCGTACTTTGGATCCCTTCATTACGCTCACCGCCGCGGCTACGGCTACCGAACACTTGCTGCTCGGCACGGGGGTAGCCCTGATAGTCGAGCGAGACCCGATCATTACGGCCAAGGAAGTTGCAAGCCTCGACCTCGTGTCCGGGGGGCGGATGATCTTCGGCATCGGCGCAGGCTGGAACCGCGAGGAGATGGAGAACCACGGAACCGACCCAAGCACCCGAGGCGAGCTGATGAACGAGCGTATCCGGGCGATGATAGAGATTTGGACCAAAGACAAGCCGGAGTTCCACGGCCAGTACGTGAACTTCGACCCGATCGGGGCTTGGCCCAAACCGGTGCAAATGCCGTACCCGCCGATCTACGTCGGGGGCGGGAGTCGCGCCTTCGACAGGATCGCTCAGTTCGGCGACGCCTGGCTGGCTAACGGGCTTCCGCCGGACAAGGTGAAGCCGATGCTAGGCGAGCTGCGAGAGGCGGCCGGAAGGGACGTGCCGGTGACCGTGTTCAACGCATCCAGCGAGCCTGAAGACCTGGAAGCATACGCGCAGCTAGACGTGGAGCGTGTCTTGCTCGGCCTGCCGACCCTGTCAGAAAGCGAGACCCTGCATCGACTCGATGAACTTGCTGGGGTGGCAGCAACTAGCCACTGACAGGATCTCCTGCGCCGGAGAGCGAGACCTCACTAAAGGCGGTGCGCTTCACTTGTGTCACTACTCCTACCGACCGGCTTGAGGCCCACGGTCCTCTCTTATGCACCGCCGTGATATAGGAACCGGTCGATTAAACCTTCGTGAATGGGATCAGAGACTTAGTGCTGCCCGCTGACCCCGTACACCGGGCGAGTGTACGGGGGGATCGGCCAGCGCGGATAGAATAATGAACTGACACCTCTGAACGGGCCTCTCTACAAAGGAGTTACATCACATGGATTTCGGGCTCTCCGTCCTCGACGTCTCGCCGGTCAGCTCGGGCTCGAACAGCACCCATGCGCTTCGCAACACGCTCGATCTGGCTCGGCTCACCGACCGGCTCGGCTACCAGCGATACTGGCTCGCCGAGCAC
>JALZHG010000165.1 GCA_030914045.1 Chloroflexota bacterium
CCTTACTGCCCTGCACGGTGACGGTGGTGACTATGTACTCAGGTGAGGTGGCGAACGACACGGCAGCCGCCGCGATGAAGGCCAAACCGACGAGCGCGAAGAAGCGCCCCCGCCGCACGTCCTCGCTGAAGAGCCGCCAGCCGGTCTTGGTGGCCGCGCTGTTGCCCTGCCTGCCGCGCACGTGGTCGTCGTGAGGCAGCGCGTTGTGCGCCCCGGCTATCTCGGCCTGGGGACGCCGCACGGGCTGCATACCACCCTTGCCTGTGATTGTCTGCTCGCTCATAGTCTCTCGATTTGGGATTTGGGAATTGGAATTTCGGATTTAGTTGGATACGGAGCAAATCCGCATTCCGAAATCCCAATTCCCAAATCAAACATCCAGGCTTCCCCCGATGTCGTTGAGGGCTTCTTTGTTGCGCTTGCGGTCCTGGTGCCGCTCGATGGCTAGCTCGATCAGGCGGTCCAGCAGCCTTGAGTAGGGCAGGCCGCTCGCTTCCCAGAGCTTGGGATACATCGAGATACGGGTGAAGCCTGGGATGGTGTTGATCTCGTTGACCCAGACCTGGGAGAGGTCGCGCGATACGAAGAAGTCCACGCGAGCCATGCCGGACGCGTCTATCGCCCTGAAGGCGCGGATGGCGTAGTCTTGTATCTTATGGGATATGTACTCCGGGATGCGGGTGGGGATGATTAGCTCCGAGTTGTCATCCACGTACTTGGCCCGGTAGTCGTAGAACTCGTTGCCGGGCACAATCTCGCCCACCACGGAGGCTTCTGGGTCGTCGTTGCCGAGCACGGCCACCTCGAACTCGCGGGCGTCCACCCCCTGCTCGATAACGATGCGGCGGTCGTAGCGCGCGGCCTGTGTGACGGCGGTGGCGAACTCCTCAGGTCCGTGGATTTTGCCGATGCCAACGCTGGAACCCATGTTGGCGGGCTTGGCAAACATGGGGTACTGCAGCTTCTGCTCGGCCAGGCTCTGCACGCTGGCGGGGTCGCGCTCCCACTCGCGGCGGGTGACGCAGATGTAGGGCACCACCTGCAGGCCCGCGTCCCGGAAGGCCTTCTTCATCATATCCTTGTCCATGCCGACGGCGGAACCGAGCACCTCTGCGCCCACGAAGGGGATGTTCGCCACCTGGAACACGCCCTGCACCGTGCCGTCTTCGCCGTAGGGGCCGTGCAGCACCGGGAAGATCACGTCAAGCGGCTGGCTGACCTGCGCCTCCGCGCTGCCCTGGCTGACCTGCACGATTTCGGCGCGGCCCTCTCTCGTCAGGTCGGGTACGAGGGAGGCGGGTGTGGCATCTGTCCCAATACCCGCTTCACCCGCGCGGAGCCTGGACATGGCATCAACGGAGGTAAGCCAAGCACCGCGCTTGGTGATGCCGATCGGCACGACTTCGTACTTGTCGGGGTCGAGCGCGGACATCACGCTACGCGCCGAGGCAAGCGATACTTCGTGCTCGCTCGACTGGCCTCCGAACAACACCCCTACCCTGATCTTTCCCGCCAAAACATGCTCCTCTCCGTTAGCAGGGAGAGCATAACATATCCATCCGTTGCGCGGCATTTTTCACACCGTTGTGGATTCGGACATGGTCTGAATCTATAGCCCAATGGTCCTGGATGGGTAGTAATAAGCGGCTGTCTGGCATATTACCTGCTTCTAGCATCCCCGGCAGATTCAAACAGGAAGGGACCACCATGACGAACAGGAAAGGACGACAACCCACACAGTCCGCGCAACCCGCGCCCCCGGCGCAGAGCGTGCCGGACAGGACAGCAGAAGTCGAAAGAATCGTAGTGCCCCTGATAGACGAACACCTGGAAGTGCGCAAGCACTGGGTGCAGAGCGGCGAGGTCGTGGTGCGCAGGAGCGTGCAGACCAGCCAGCAGACGATACCCGTTGAGCTTCAGTACGAAGAGGTGCAGGTTGATAGGGTGCCGGTGAACAGGCCGCTCGGCGAAGGCGAACAGACGCAGCCGTGGTGGGACGGCGAGGTAATGGTGGTGCCGGTGATTGAAGAGGAGATAGTGGTCAGCAAGCGATTGGTGGTGCGCGAAGAAGTGCGCATCTCGAAGCGCAAGTCGGTGCGGCAGGAGACGGTAAGCGATACGATACGCAACCAGCAGTTGCATATCGACACTACCGGCGCTCTCAAGCCGCGCGATGACCTTGATCCTCGCAACAACGTCTAAACAGGAATCTGCTTCATCACAACAGGGACCAGTTCGAGGGCGTATGGTCCGACGACACATTTAGGAGGCTGTAAAGCAATGGCTAACAATACAAGCACAGTAGTAGGAATTTTCCCCGACGAGACATGGGCGCAGGGCGCTATCAGCGCACTACAGAGCGGCGGGTTCAACGCACGCCTGGCCGACCGCGGCACGGTAGGCAATCTTGCCAACATGGGCATTGACAGCAATGCCGCTTCCCTTTACGAGAGCCGCCTGGGTGAAGGCAACGTGGTAGTGATAGTGGAGAACGCGGGCGGCCGCGGTGAAGACGCGCTGGGCATCATGCTCCAGAACGGCGCCGAAAACATCGACCTGTCGAAGGACCGCACGGGCAACACGACCACTACGACCACCACGACCGATTATTACCAGAGCCTGCAAAGCACGGGTGCGAACGACCGCCAGTATGGCAACTACGACCAGAACCTGGGCCGCGCCCGCAACATCGAAGAGATGAACGTGCTGCTGCGCGAGGAGACGCTCACCCCGGTGAAGCAGGCAGTGCAGTCGGGCGAGGTGCAGGTGCAGAAGGTGGTACACGAGAAGCAGCAGGAGATCCCGGTCAACCTGCGGCACGAGGAAGTCACCATAGAGCGCCGCGCCGTCGACCGCCCGGCCACGGCGGACGACCTGGATGACATGACCGATCAGGTAATCTCGGTGCCGGTGTACGAAGAGCGCGCCGAGTTGCAGAAGCAGGCCCGCGTGCGCGAAGAAGTGACCATCGGCAAGCAGGCCGTCGAAGAGCAGCAGACCCTCACCGGCACTACGCGGCATGAGCACCTGGAAGTGAACAAGACCGGCAACGTGGTAGTGCAGGGTGACGCGAACACCAACACGTACGACCAGAGATAGCGTGTAGGGACGAAAACCGCGAAGGCGCAAAGAGCACAAAGGTATCGCGGAGATTAAGTAGGTATTCTAAAGAAAAGGACCAGGGTACATGATAAAGTACCCTGGTCCTTTTCCTTAATGTCAAAACCCTTCTTGTCTACGTGTCCTTTGCGCTCTTTGCGCCTTTGCGGTTTTCGTCCTTACAACTGTTTCATGAACCAACGAACTCGATTTCAGGCTCTAGGTCGATGCCGAATTGTTCTCGGACGCGGTCTTGGGCGAGGCGCATGAGGTGGAGCACGTCGGCGGTGGTGGCTCCGCCGAGGTTCATCATGAAGTTGGCGTGCTTGGGGGAGAACTGGGCCTGGCCGTGGCGGTAGCCTTTTAGCCCCACCTGTTCGATGAGGTAGCCCGCGTAGTTGCCGGGCGGGTTCTTGAAGGTGGAGCCTGCGGTCTTACCGGGGGGTTGGGTGGCTTGTCGTTCGGCAAGGTACTCGCGCATCCGGGCTTCGCAGGTGCGGTCCGTGTCGCGGTAGAGGGTGATGCTGGCGCTGAGTATCACTTCGGGATTGGAGAGCGCCCGGCTGCCGTGAGCTTTGAAGCGGCTGGTGCGGTAGCCCATCTCCAGCGTGTTGGTGGGCCACACTTCTATGTTGCCCTGTCGGGTGAGCACCTCCACGCTTACCAAGTCGTCGTGCAGGTCCTTGCCGTGCGCGCCCGCGTTGCTCACCACGCCGCCGCCGACGCTACCGGGCACGCTGTTGGACCACTCTAACCCGGTCCAGCCCTGCTCGCAGGTTATGCGCGCCAGGCGGCTGAAGAGCACCCCAGACGCGACGTGCCAGAGGCTGCGGTGCTCGTCCAGTAGCTCATTGGATATGTCCTGCGCTTTGTTGTGGATTACGAGACCGTCTATGCCGTAGTCGCCCACCAAGATGTTAGTGCCGTTGCCGAGCACCAGGTAAGGCAGCCCGCGCTCCCTGGCGAAGAGCACCGCCGCAACCAGTTGCGCCTTGCTGCTCGCTACCGCAAAGTAGGATGCGGGGCCGCCCACGCGCAGGGAGTTGTGCTTGCTCATCGGCTCGTCGCGTATCACCTTTAGGCCCGTGGCGGCCTCTATTTCGGCTGCGGGGTCTCCTTTGAAGGTGACGGCTGGGCGTGGCAGTGAGGGCCGCGCTGCTGCCGACTGCGCCTGCTCCACTGTAAGCTCTCCGGGCGGCTGAAGGTCCAACTTCGGAGCTAAGGGGATATGTCGTTCAATGTCTACAGGCTCTACGGCTTCGTCGTCCTGGGTTTGCGATAGGGCGGCGAGCAGTTCTTCCCCGGCCTTCCAGATGTCGCCCGCGCCCATCGTTATTACCACGTCACCTGGGGCTACGTCGTCCAAGAGGGTTTGTACGCCTTCTTTGAGCGTGGGCACGAACTCGGCTTGCCCCTTTATTCGCTCTACGATCATGCGGCCCGACATGCCGAGCGTGTCTTGCTCGCGGGAGGCGTAGATTTCGGTCACGTAGGCGCGGTCGGCCGGTTGGAGGGAGGTCGCGAAATCGTTGAGGAAGTCGCGGGTGCGGGTGTAGGTATGGGGTTGGAACAGCACCAGGAGTCGTCTGCTCGGGTATCGCTCGCTGGCGGCCTGGAGCGTGGCTGCGATCTCTGTAGGGTGGTGGGCGTAGTCGTCTACGACGGTGATGCCGCCGATTTCCCCTTTCACTTCGAAGCGGCGGCCCGCGCCCTCGAACTCGGCCAGCCAGCGGGCCACCTCCCCAGGGGAAAGGCCCAGCTCGATGCAGGCGGCGACTACAGCCAGTGAGTTCAGTACGTTGTGGTGTCCCGGCACCCGTAGGGACACGCTAACGACCTCCTGTCCGTTGCGCGTGACAACGTAGTCGCTGCCACCCATGCCGTTGGGGGTGATAGCGGTAGGCCGCCAGAGGGCTTCGCTGGCCGTGCCGTAGAATTGCAGGCGAAGGGGGGAGGTGGTCTGCTGCAAGTCGGAGGCTAGCTGTATGGAGGTGGGGTCGTCCGCGCACATGACGAGCAGGCCGCCAGGGCGCACGTTGGCCGCGAACTCTCCAAAGGCGGCGTAGATGGCGTCGGTGCTGCCGTAATACTCCAGGTGGTCACTGTCGATGTTAGTGATGATGGCGACTTCGGGGCGTAGTTGGAGAAAGGAGCGGTCGTACTCGTCGGCCTCGGCCACAAGCTCAGGCCCGCCGCCCCAGTGCCCGCCCGGCCCAAGCCCGCGTATGGTGCCGCCCACCATGTAGGAGGGGTCGCGGCCGCTCTTCGCCAGCACCCAGGCGAGCATGGAGGAGGTGGTAGTCTTGCCGTGGGTGCCCGCGACGGCCACTCCCCTGCGCAGGTCCATTAGCTGTCCCAGCAGTTCGGCCCGCCTTATCAGGGGAAGGTTGCGCTGCCGGGCGGCTACAATCTCCGGGTTGTCGGCGGGCACCGCACCCGTGTAGACCACGCGGTCGGCATCTCCCAGGTTGGCGGCGGCGTGGCCGACTGAGACGCGCGCTCCACGAGCCTCCAGGGAGCGAGTGACATCGGACGCCGAGAGGTCGGAGCCTGAGACGGAAGCGCCGAGGTCTAACAGGGCGTCAGCGAGGGCGCTCATGCCCGCCCCGCCTATTCCGATGAAGTGCCAGCGATGGGAGGATAGGTCCATAGGTTCCGTTCTGTGGGTGAGAGTGGCGTCCCTTGTTTGAGAAGTTGGTGGGTTCGCTCGCCACATCAATACCGCAAAGTATAGGTGGCGCAACTACAGGACCAAAGCCCCTTCTGTCATCCTGAGCGTAGCGAAGGATCTCAGATGCTACATTTGCCTTTACGCAGAACCTTCAGCACCAGTGTGCCTGCCTCCTATAGCGTCCTTCCACAACTTCTTGAGATCCTTCGCTACGCTCAGGATGACAGGAGGGAGTTTGGGTGCGCTGAAAGCAGCAGACGGCAAGGCAGGGAGTTGGTGAAGCGTGCCTTACTCGGCACTCGGTACTCGGTACTCAGCACTCGGCACTGCCTACGTGGGGCGGATGGCGCGCCAGATAGTGTACACGATTATGAGGAGGAGGAAAAGGCCGATGGCGAGGGTTGCCAGGCCCATAAGGGGGTTGGCGCTCGGGATGCCCGCCACGCCGACGGAGATTTGCGGTACCGTGATCGTGGTGCCCGCGGCGGGGTTGCCGCCACTGCGCCTGACGAAGTCGGCCCAGTAGTCGAACGCCTGCGACACGGCGACTAGGCATGCAAGCACCCCGAAGATGCCGCCCAGGAGGTAGCCGAGCACGCCCACGTCGCCTCTGCCCGTCAGCTTGCGGGCCACCCACCAGGAGATAGCCATAAGGGCCACGAACAGCATGCCGGTAGCCACAGGCTCCCAGGGGGAGGCGATGCTGACTTGGGGCGTGGGGATCGAAGTGCGGTCCTTTTCGGCGGCGATGGCGAAGAACTCGCCCATGACCGAGAAGAACTTGTTGATGAAGAGTTCCAGCTTGGGTCCGAGGCGTGCGGCCACCAGCCCGCTGAAAAAGACGCCCACGGTCCACAGGCCCATTACGCGCCAGCCCATGTAGAGGCCCACCACGGCGCAAGCGACGAACGCCGGGAGTATATATTGCCACCATTCGAGGGTTATTGTCATAGGGCGTTACTCTTGGGCATGGCGCGCACCCCTTTACCTCGGCTTCGGTTCCAGCCGGAGCACTTTGGAGCCGGCGTTGCGCGTTTCGGGCACCGGCAGGTTGGCATGCTTGGAGATGTTGAGGAGGATGCCCACGGCGGTCAGCAGGATGACCAGGGAGGAGCCGCCGTAGCTGATGAACGGCAGGGGCACACCGGTGAAGGGCACCGCCCCGCTCACCGCGCCGATGTTGAGCATGCCCTGGAAGATGATCCAGGTGGTGATGCCGGTGGCGAGCAGCGACGAAAAGCCGTCGGGGGCCAGTCGGGCCACCCTGTAGCCGCGCCACGCCACCACCAGGAACAGGGCGATCATCAGCACCGCGCCGACGAAGCCGACCTCCTGACCCCACACCGAGAAGATGGCATCGGTGGACTGCTCCGGCAGCCAGCCGTACTTCTGCCGCCCCGAACCGAGGCCCATGCCGGTCCAGCCGCCGGAGCCGAGGGCCAGCAGCGACTGCACCGAGTGGTAGCTGACGCCCTGCGGGTCGTGCCAGGGGTCGAGGAAGGAGAGCACGCGCTGCATGCGGTAGGGAGCAGCCGTGGCGGCGATAGCGAAGGCTATCATTGCGCCCAGGAAGCCGACTATCATGTGCGACATGGCCGCGCCCGACACGAAGTAGATGGTGACGCCGATGGAGAAGATTACCAGCATGGTGCCCATGTCAGGCTCGATGAAGACGAGGCCCGCCAGCGTGCCGAGCACGATGCCAAAGGGCACCAGGCCGTTAGTGAGGTCGCGCACTTTCTCACCCTTGGTGGAGCACCAGTCGGCCAGGTAGATTACCAGCGCCAGTTTGGTGAGTTCCGAGGGTTGGAGCCCAAACGGCAGGTTGCCTATAGAGAGCCAGCGCTTGGCCCCGTTGATGGTCTCCGCGAAGAAGGGCGGCAGCACCAGCACGGCCACCAACAGCAGCCCGGCCACCACGATCCCCAGGACCGAGTACCTGCGCCAGCGGGTGTAGGGCACGCTCATGGTGATCAGCAGCGACAGGGTGCCTATGCCCAGCATCATGGCGTGGCGGGTGACCAGGCGCGTGGGGTCGCCCTCCTCCACACCGCTGGAGGAGAAGACCATGAGCACGCCGATCATGCACAGGATGCCTATCGCAGCCAGTATCCAGTAGTCGGGTCTTTCAAATCGTCGGGCACGAGACATAGTGGTGGATTTGGGATTTGGGAATTCGGATTGCGGATTTGGAAGTAGGGCTTCCAGGGAGTCCATCTTAGCCTAGTGGGAGGAGTGGGGGACTGTTTTCCACAGGTGGGGAATTTTGGGGAAAGTTGTGGGTATGGTCGAGCGGTGTGGATGCGTTACACCTTCTGCAACGGCTCGGGTTGGGGTAGTTGTAGTAGTGTGGCTGTCATGTCGGGGGCAAGGGGCGCGAGGCTTAGTTGGGCGGCTAGCCAGTTGGCGCGGTCTACGCGGGCCTGGGCGTTCAGGGCGTGGCCGGCATCGTACCGGGTCATCTGCTTGGGGTGGCTGGCTGCCGTGAAGTAGAGGGCGGCATCTTCCGTTGTGATGTACTCGTCATTGCGGGCGTACTGGAAGGAAAGGGCGGCGGGGGCGGACTGTCCGATGTAATGTATGGCGTCGAGGGGTTGTATGGAGCGGACGAAAGCTTCCCATTCGGCCCTGGGGGTATTCGCCCGCGCCTGCGCTATCCTGGGGTGAGGGTGAGTGCGGTACATCTCAGACAGACTGACGGAGCCTGCCATGAGCACATACGCCTTGATACGCTTCTCCACCGCGGCCACGATGCCTCCCTTGGTTGCTCCCAGGCTGTGGCCTACGTAGCCGAGCCGTGTCGCGTCTATACCGGGTTGTGACACCAGGAGGTCAATACCACGCCTGATGTCAACTACAAGCTGGATGTCTTCTTCTACCAGGCTGGGGGGTGTCTTGCGGTAGGGCCGCCACTCTATTGGGCGCACGTAGGGGGCATCTATCAGCAGCGACAAGAGGCCAAGCGGGGCAAGGGCGATAGCTTCTTCCAGGAACTCGGTGCGGTCGCCCTCGCCCCAGTGCACGAACACGGCCCCGGCGAAGGGAGGGACGGTGTGGGGCCGGACTATATAGGCGGGCACCCTGCCGCCCACCGGGCTGTCGTAGGTTACGTCTTGCAGGGTGCAGGCATCGCGTTCCTGGCTGGATACGATCTCGAGCGCAGGCGGAATCGACCCATCATAGTCGAACAGGGAAAGGTCGGCCATTGTTTGGTCACCTCTACTATGTAAGTGAGGCGACAACCGCTCGGAACTTGTCGCCGCGACCGGACGCTGTCAGATAGGGTTATTTACCAGCCAGGCAACTACCTCCCCCGCGTTCTCGTCCGGCGGGAAGACGGGGTAGAATACGTGCTCGATAACGCCATCATGTAGGACCATGGTGACACGCTTCAGTAGCTCTGCGCCCTCGAACTCGAACGTCGGGAGGCGCAGGGCGTTGGTAAAGGCCAGGTTGGAGTCGCTGAGCAGCGGGAATGGGAGATGCAGTCTTTGGGCGGCTTCGCGCTGGTAGTCGGTGGTTTGGGTGCTCAGGCCGAACACCCTGGCCTCTAATATTTGCAACTCCTGGTGATGGTCTCGAAAAGCGCAGGACTGGGGCGTGCAGCCTCTCGCGCCGGGGATTGCGTCCCAGCCCTCGGGACTTGGGCGGTCGGGTAGGCCGGTGCGCGGGTAGCAGTAAACGATGGTTCTGCCTGGGAGGTCCGCCAGGTCAACCGGGTGGCCGGAGGTGGCGGGCAGGAGGAGCGACGGCACCCGCATGCCTGGCAGGTGGGCACACGCGCCGTCATCTGCTGGCACGGGCAGGTTAGAGGGTAGTGGGTAGACGTGGGGGGAGTTAGCAGTCATCTCAAAAATGTAGATATAGGGTATGAGCACATGAGGTGGCTCCTGTCATTTCGAACGCAGTGAGAAATCTCGTCCTACATGCAGGTGTTACCCTTTTCCTTTGTGACTCTGGTGTCGTACGAAAGGTGGTATTTGGGTGGTACTGGACGAGATTCTTCACTACGTTCAGAATGACAAAGGGCGGGGTTGGGTCCCAAAAGACGAGATTTCTCACTGCATTGGAAATGACAGGATGGAATTCTGTTGCTTGTTGTCGGTCTTGCGAGGGTAGGGATTGTTTCTGGATGCTCGCGATGCCTACTGCGATTATGTCAAGGAAGCAACAATTGCCCGGAACTGCTCCTGTC
>JALZHG010000380.1 GCA_030914045.1 Chloroflexota bacterium
GTCCCAGACCACGCGACGATGGCGACGAAGAAAGGAAGAAGCGCGGCGGCGATGACACTAGCTAATGATGAGCAGCCCGAGCCAAATACATTTAGGGTGCGGCTGACGCAGTGACAGCGCCGGCACTCCATCAACCGCACCCTCTGTATTAAGATTGGAGGTGGATATGGCAGCAGCCTTAACCGCGGTAGAAGGGCAGGAAGAAATGGCAGCAACAGCAAAGAAGGAAAGAACTAAACCGGAAAAGGGGAAAATGGCTAACGAATCAAAAAGCGACATGGTTCGGATTCAGTTCGACTTCAGTCGTGATGCTCTAAGGTCGCTTGATCAGCTGGTGAAGGACACTAACGTCAAAACCAGGGCTGAAGTAATTAGGCGCGCCCTTGAAGTCTACATCGATCTTCTGGAGGCGAAAGGCAAGAAGGCGAAAGTCTTCATTGAGGAACTTGATGGTACGAGGACGCGCATTCTGGGACTCTAAACGCCAGAGTGCGCGTTCCTCACCCTCCTCACCCTCCTGCCATCCCTACCCGATCAGCGAAAGCCCGGGCACCACAATAGAGACTCCGAGCTTTAATTTCACTGCGTATTGAATTCCCAGAGAGATATTAGGGCCGGGCCGTTCCGCCGGACTCGACGTTAAAGTTCCATACCGAACGTCGCCGTGGCTGGCGGCATGGCCGTTTTCGGAACTTTCTCTTACTGGATTTATTAAAATTTTTACCCTGAACCTTTTGCCGAACCTCCCCAACCAGACTTTAATACCGAACGACAAACTTGAACCGGGGCGCGGGCGGCGCGTCACAGGCGCATCGGCATGATGATGTATTTGTAGTCGTAGTCCGTGTCGGAGACGAGGCGGAGCTGCGCCTGCGAGTTGCCGTCCTTGAACTCGAAGGCGATCTGGCCGTCGCCGGTGGCGTTGAGGAAGTCCTGGAGGTACTGGGCGTTGAAGCCGATCTCCAGTTCCTCGCCGTCGTAATCGGTGGCGACCGTTTCTTTGGCCTCGCCCTCCTCGGCCGTCTGCGAGGTGATGTTGAGCGTGCCGGGGACGAGGTGGAGGCGGATGGCGTGCGTGCGGTCGTCAGACATCAGGGCGACGCGGCGGACGGCCTGTCCGAGCGACGCGCCGTCGAAGGTGGCCGACTTGTCGTTGTTCTTCGGCATCACCATCTCGTAGTTCGGGAACTGGCCCGTGAGCGTGCGCGAGATGAGCAGGCGCGGGCCGACCTCGAAGTAGATGTGGTTGTCGTCGGCCCCGAAGCTGATCTCGCCCTCGTGCGAGGCGGTGAGCTTAGCGACTTCGGCCAGAGTCTTGCGCGGGATGAGCGTGTCGAAGCTCTCCTTAGCGGCGGCCTCGCCCAAGTCCTTGCGCTCGATATAGGCGAGGCGGTGGCCGTCGGTCGTGATCATCCGCGCGCCGGTCTTGTCGAGGATGAACTTCGCGCCGGAGAGCGTGTAGCGCGACTCTTCGAGCGTGATGGCGAAGATGGTGCGGTCGATGAAGGTTTTGAAGACGCTGGCGGGCATCTTGACCGCGGCCGAGCGCGAGTTCGGGATTTCGGGGAAGTTCTCGCGGTCAACGCCCGCGACGCGGAAGTTCGAACGCTCGCAGTTGACCGTCGCCCAGTTGTTCTCCTCCTTGCGGAAGTTGACGGGCGCGTCCGGGAGCGAGCGCGCGATCTCGAAGAGCTTGCGCGCGCCGACGCACATCGCGCCGGGCGTGCGCACCTCGGCCTCGGTCTCGCAGCGCAGCGTCGCGTCGAGGTCAGTCCCGATCAGGCGGATGGTGTTTTCGCCGACCGACTCGATGAGGATGTTCGAGAGAACCGGAATCGTATTCTTGCGTTCGACGATGCCCTGGACGAATCCCAGCTCCTTTTGCAGAGCCGTCTTGCTGATGCTGAACTCCATTCAACCTCTCTCCTCTGAAACCAGTTTTGAAGTTTGAAGATTATTGCTTCGAAGTAGTCTTCGACAAGCGACGCTTTTACTACTTCTAATACTTTTACAATCTTATTTATATATCTAGTAGTAGTAGTAGGGCCTGTGGAAATGTGGAAAACCGACCTTACTGTTACAGGCAAAAGATTTGTTTTCCACAACCCTTGTGGAAATCGTTGTGGAAAACTCGGCCCGAACTGTGGAAAAGGATTTTGCGAAGAAGTTTTCCACATTTCCACAGGCCCTGTTTTCAACTCTCCTGTGGAAATGTGGAAAACTTGAAGTTAAATGTAAGAGACGAAAGACGTAATCGTAAAACCGGACTGTGGAAAACTTTTGCCCCGTTTCCGCGCTAACTACTTGCAAAGACTGTCCGTAAGGTCGCTCACGACCCTGTGGAAATTCTGATCCTTGGAAACGAGGGCGTCGATCTTATCGACCGAGTGGATCACGGTCGTGTGATGCTTGCCGCCGAACTCGCGTCCGATCTCCGGGAAGCTGTGTTTGGTCAGACGTTTGCACAGGTACATCGCGACCTGCCGCGGCACGGCGACCTGACGGGAGTTGTTCTTCGACTTGAGTTCGTCAATCCTCAGCCGGTAATGCGCGGCGACCGCCCGCTGGATCATCTCGATGGTGATGCCGGCCGGCTGATCGTCGTCCGCGATGTTGCGGATGGCGTCCTGCGCGAGCATCTTCGAGATGGGCACGCCGCGCAGAGACGAGATCGCGATGAGGCGGACGAGCGAGCCTTCCAGCTCGCGGATGTTGCTCTTGACCTTGCCGGCGATGAAGAATGCCACGTCGTCGGGAAGCGCGACGCCGTCGAGGTCGGCCTTGCGCTTGAGGATCGCGACCTTCGTTTCGAGGTCTGGCGGCTCCATGTCGGCGATCAACCCCCACTCGAAGCGCGAGTGCAGGCGCTCTTCGAGCGTCGGGATTTCGCGCGGCGGGCAGTCGGACGAGATGACGATCTGCTTCTGCTTGTCGTAGAGCGCGTTGAAGGTGTGAAAAAATTCCTCCTGCGTGCGCTCCTTGCCGGCCATGAACTGTATGTCGTCCATCAGGAGCACG
>JALZHG010000166.1 GCA_030914045.1 Chloroflexota bacterium
ATCCTGAGCGTAGCGAAGGATCAGGTGGGTAAGTTAGAGTCCTCAACGTTGGGGATGCTGTCGGCTAGAGAAACACTGGTCCCTGAAAAGTAAGAGTCAAGAACTGGCTACTGATCCTTCGCTACGCTCAGGATGACAAGAGTAATAGAGTCCTGTAGTACAAGCCAACTCGCATCCACGAACTAAATACCCTAGCCGCATCACGTTTCACGTTTCACGTTTCAGAATCGGGAGAAGAATGGACAAATTGATAGTCGAAGGCGGGCATGTCCTGAACGGGGAGATCGTGCCCGCGGGTAACAAGAACTCGGCTCAACCGATGCTGGCGGCGTGCTTGCTAACCGACGAGCCGGTGACGCTGCACAACGTACCGGACATAGCCGATGTGCGCACCCTGCTGAATATGCTCCGCGACATGGGCGTCGAGGTGGAAGCCTCGGACCTGTCCGCTAAGCATAGCATCACGTTGCAGGCGCGCAAGGTGGAGCGGCAGCCCGATAAGTTCCTGGGCGCGAAGATACGCGGCTCCATCCTCATGGCGGGGCCGCTGCTCACTCGTACCGGCTACGCGGTAGTCGGACAGCCGGGCGGGGATGCCATCGGGCGCAGGCGCGTGGACACCCACCTGATCGCCCTCAAGGCGTTGGGCGCGAAGGTGGAAGTGGACAACGACCAGTATTTTATGGAGGCCCCCGCCAGGCTCAAAGGCACCGACATCTTCCTGGACGAAGCCAGCGTGACGGGCACCGAGCAGGCTATCCTCGCCTCGGTGCTCGCTGAAGGTATTACCACCATATGCAACGCCGCCGCCGAGCCTCACGTGCAGGACCTCTGCCACATGCTCAACAAGCTGGGCGCTAAGATAAGCGGCATCGGTACCAACACCCTCAGCATTACCGGCGTGACCAGGCTGCACGGTGGGGAGCACACCATCATCTCAGACCATATCGAGATAGGCAGCTTCATCGGCCTGGCGGCGGTTACGGGCGGGCACCTGCGCATCAAGAAGGCCGTGCCGGAGCACCTGCGCATGACCAAGCTGGTCTTCAGCAGGCTCGGCGTGCAAGTGGATGTGGACGGCGATGATATAGTGGTGCCGGGCGGGCAGGACCTGTGCGTCATCTACGACGTGCACGAAGCCGTGCCCAAAATAGACGACGGCATATGGCCCGCCTTCCCCTCCGACCTGATGAGTATCGCGCTCGTCACGGCCACGCAGTCGGAGGGCACCGTGCTCATCTTCGAGAAGATGTTCGAGAGCCGCCTCTTCTTCGTGGACCGGCTCATCAGCATGGGGGCGCGCATCGTCCTGTGCGACCCGCACCGCTGCGTGGTAGTCGGCAAATCGCCCTTGCGCGGCGACGAGATCACCAGCCCCGACATCCGCGCCGGTATGGCCCTGTTGCTTGCCGCCCTCTGCGCCGACGGCAACAGCACCATCTACAACGTCGGCCAGATAGACCGGGGTTACGAAGCGATAGAGACCCGCCTGGAAGCGTTAGGGGCGAGGATAAAGAGGGTACGCGACTAGCCTTGTGGTTTTGACGAAAACGCCAAGACGCAAAGACGCCAAGGACCACGCCAAGAGTATAGAGGTTTAGAGGATAAAGAAGAGGACCAGGGTACGTGATGTCGTACCCTGGTCCTCCCGCTTAGAACACCCTATTAAATCTCTGCGCGTCCTTGGCGTCTTTGTGTCTTGGCGTTTCCGTCAAGCGTCCTCTCTAACGAGCAGCACCTCGTCGCGTCCGTCCGTCTCGGTGAGGTGGACCTGGACGCTCTCGGACCGCGAGGTGGGGACGTTCTTGCCCACGTAGTCGGCGCGGATGGGTAGCTCTCGGTGCCCCCGGTCCACCAGCACGGCCAGTTGAATGCTGGAGGGGCGGCCCTTATCCATGATGGCGTCGATGGCTGCCCGCACCGTGCGTCCGGTGTAGAACACGTCGTCCACGATCACGATGGTGCGGCCCTCCACCTCTATGTCGAGGCCCGACACCTCGCCTCTCGTGCCCGCGCCCTGCCCTCTGAACTCCGGCCTGTCGTCGCGGTAGGGGGTGACGTCAAGCTCGGCCACGGGCACGGCCAGGCCCTCGAACTTCTCTATCAGGCCGGTCAGTCGCGTCGCCAGCGTCTCACCGCGCGTCTTGACGCCGACCAGTGCCAAGTCGCGCACGCCACTGTTGCGCTCCAGTATCTCGTGGGCTATACGGGTGAGGGCGCGGCGAATCGCCTCACCGTCGAGCAAAACGATAGGTTCCAATTTGGGCATGTTGTTTATTGCTTCTTCCTGCGGCGTAAATTGAGCGAGGGCACCCCACCCGCCGCCAACCACATGGCCGCCAGCAACACGAGCAAAATCCAGTCCACACGCATGGCAATTACCCCCGGTCTCATGCAGCCACCGGACGATTCCGGTGCACCAGTTGCGCGGATGCTACACCCAGAGCAGCAATGCATCCCGGTTTTGCACGTGTGTGGAAAAGGTGTTACTATTAGTAACGATTTAGCGTATACTTAATTGAGAAGATGAATGCAATGAGGTGCGAACGAATGGCACAGGCACCCACAACAGCAGGCACCGCGAGCATGGTGCAAATCGAGGCAGGCGCGGACGGCTGCGAAGTACGTTGCGTGCACCCCGAGAGCGTGCGCCGGGGCCGCGACCTATTGCTGCCTATGGACGAGTACCAGGCGCTGGCCGGGACCTTCCAGGCGCTGTCAGACCCCAGCCGCGCCAAGATCGTCTACAGCCTCCTGGAACAGGAGCTATGCACCTGCGACCTCGCCGCCATAGTGGGCGTCAGCGAGTCGGCGGTGTCCCAGCACCTGAACGTGCTGCGCCGCCTGCGCCTGGTCCGCAGCCGCCGCGAGGGCAAGATCGTCTATCACACCCTCGATGACAGCCACATCAGGACGCTGCTGAGTGTTTGTTTGGAGCATGTGAGGGATGCCTGAAACGTGAAACGTGAAACGTGATGGTGCCTTAAGCAACATCCTGACTTTCACAGGACCAAATATCACCAGCCGCATCACGTTTCACGTTTCACGTTTCAGAGCTACGTTTCACGTTTCAGAAACCCATGATAACTACCAGGAAGAACCACACAACCGATACAACCGAAAAGCTGCGCATCAGCGGGATGGACTGCGCGGACTGTGCTATAAGCATCGAGAGGTCGCTGGAGACGGTGCCGGGCGTCAGGTCGGCCAGCGTGAGCTTTGGCGCGGGCACGGCGCAGGTGTCGTACGACCCTGCCGTAGCTACGCATGATGCCCTGGTCAGGCGGGTGTCGGAGCTTGGCTACAACGTCGAAGACACCGTTGCGGCGAATACGCGGACCGGACCTCTTGAGTTTGTGATAGAGGGCATGGACTGCGGCGATTGCGCGCGTACCATCGAGAAAACCGTGGAGGCGCTGCCGGGCGTGGCCCAGGCAAGCGTGAACTTCGGCACGGCGCGGCTATCGGTGACACCCACGGTGCCCGCGCAGCTTCCAGAGACGAGTACGATTGAGCGGGTGGTGACGGCGGCAGGCTACAGGGCCACACCCGTTGCAAAGCGGCGCTCCGGTGAGAGTCTGCCGTTCTGGAATCGGGAGCGGCGGGTAATCAATACCGCTGTGGGCACTGTGGCGGCTTTGGTCGGCCTGGCGCTGTCGTTTACGCCTGCACCCACCTGGTCGGTCAATGCGTTCTTCGCTGTGGGCATCGTGGTAGCAGGGGCCGCGTTCGCCAGGGCGGGACTGCTCGCGTTGCGGGCGGGTCGCGCCGACATGAACCTGCTCATGACGGTGGCGGCGGTGGGCGCGGTGCTCCTGGGCGACTGGGGTGAGGCTGTCACCGTGGTGCTGCTCTTCGCGTTCGGCGGCACCTTACAATCGTACACGCTGGACAAGACACGCGGGGCCATTCGCGCCCTGATGGACCTCACGCCCGCCACCGCCCTGGTGCGCCGGGCCGACAGGAGCAACGGTCTGCCGCTCATGCGCGAGGTGCGCCTGCCGGTGGAGGAGGTACTGCCCGGCGAGACGGTGCTGGTCGGACATGGCGAGCGCCTACCCCTGGATGGTGTGGTTTTGCAGGGCACTTCATCCATTGACCAGTCGCCCATCACAGGCGAGAGCGTGCCCGTGGACGTGGAGCATGGCACGGAGGTGTTCGCGGGCACCATCAACGGGCCCGGCGCGCTCAGCATACGCGTGGAACGGGCCGCCAAAGACACTACCCTGGCCCGCATCATCGAGATGGTGGAGCAGGCCCAGGGGAGGCGCGCCCCTTCGCAACAGTTCGTGGACCGCTTCTCGGCCATATACACGCCGGTCGTAATAGCGGCCGCCGCATTGATCGCCATTTTGCCGCCCCTGTTGTTCGCGCAGCCGTTTGACGAGTGGTTCTACCGGGCCTTGGTGCTGCTTGTGGTGGCGTGCCCCTGCGCGCTGGTTATATCCACCCCGGTCAGCATCGTGTCGGCTATAGGAGCTGCCACGAGGCGGGGCGTGCTGCTCAAGGGTGGGGCCACGCTGGAAGCGCTGGGCAAGGTAAAGGCGGTGGCGTTCGACAAGACCGGTACCCTCACCGAAGGCCGCCCCCGCGTGGTGGCCGTGCGCGCCCTCGACGGCGATAACGACGCCCTGCTCAAGCTGGCCGGCATCGTGGAAGCCCGCTCCGAGCACCCCCTTGCCAAGTCTATCGTGCACGCGGGCCGCAACCTGAAGAACGGTGCCCCGGAGGCCACCGATTTCAAGGCGTTCCCCGGCCTGGGCGCTAGAGCCATAGTTGACGGGCGCACAGTCTACGTGGGCAACGCCCGGCTTTTCCAGGAGCAGGGCATCCCGGTGGATGGTGTAGCCTCGCTTTTGGAGGAAGAACAGGCGCAAGGACGGACCGCTGTGCTCGTGGGCACCCGCGAAGGCGCGCTGGGCGTGGTGTCCCTGGCCGACAACCCGCGCCATGACGCCAGAGAGGCAATAAGGGGCTTGCGCAAGGCAGGCATCACCTACGTGGCGATGCTCACCGGCGACAACCCCCGCACGGCAGAGGCGATTGCACGCGAGGTAGGCGTGGACGAATGCTACGCCGGACTCCTCCCCGCCGACAAGCTGGACGTGGTGGAGCGCATTACCAGGGAGCGCGGCCTGGTGGCGATGGTGGGCGATGGCGTGAATGACGCGCCCGCGCTGGCAGCCGCCGAAGTGGGTATCGCGATGGGCGTAGCAGGCACCGACGCCGCCCTCGAAGTGGCCGACGTAGCCCTCATGAGCGACGACCTTTCTCGCCTTGATTACGCCGTGCTCCTCTCGCGCCGCACGCTTTCTACCATACAGGTGAACATAGCGGCGTCTCTGCTGGTGAAGGCGGTGGCCCTGGTGCTGGCCGCGTTCGGCTGGCTACCGCTGTGGGGCGCTATTTTCGCTGACATGGGCGTGTCGCTCCTGGTCACCCTCAACGGCATGAGGCTGCTGGCGTACGGCCGCCGCTAGACCCGCTTTGCACAAACAGGCGGCTATTCCGCATAATATACTGAAAGCTAACACGGCCAAGCCCAATGCATGGTGTCACAGGGGCACGATGCACCACGCCCCTGCATCTTCTGACAAGGCAGCCACTATTTGATAACTTCCTCCCCGATCGGCGGGCAAAAAAATACCCTCGCGCGCCTGGCGCTGGCGTTGCTCGTGGTGGCCGCTCAATACGCGGGTGGGCAGCAGGGCACCGCGGCCACGCCAACGTCCAGCGCGACGGTAGCCGACGCGACCCGGCAGTCCACGGCCGGTAGCACAGAAACCCAGCCGCCCACCGCTAACCCTACCAGCACCCCACGGGCTACGTCCACGTCGCAAGGTACTGCCACACAAGCAGCCACTGCGACATCGGTGCCGACCACTCTCTCAGCCGCCGAGCAGACGCTTCAATCGCTCGATGCCGAGCAGGTGCCGGTGCGGGACCTCTATTCCATCACGTTGCGGCTCAAGCTCCAGCCCGGCGAGACGCTGTCCCGCACCCTGGAGCGTCCGGCGGTGGACCCCGCAGTAGGGCATACCGGCACGTTCTACATGAGCGACATCCTAGCCAGGCGTTACTACACGATTACCGCCACGCTGCTCAAGGTGACCGAGCACGTCTACTGGTACGTCCAGGACGGGCAGCAGGTGGACGAGGACGTGCTGGAGGACGCGGCGCGGGCCTTCGAGCAGCAGGTATACCCCGCCAACCACCGGCTGTTCGGCACCGAGTGGGTGCCCGGCGTGGACGGCGACCCTCGCATGACGGTGCTGATCGCCCACATACCGGGGGCGGGCGGCTATTTCGTGTCGGCGGACGAGTACACCCAAGCGGTCAATCCATTTAGCAACCAGCGCGAGATCATCTATGTCGGCATAAACGACGCCTCCGGGCTGCTGAGCACGCTGGCCCACGAGCACCAGCACATGATCCACTGGCACCACAACGCCGGGCACGACGTGTGGCTGAACGAGGGCGCTTCGATGCTGGCGCAGGATATCAACGGCTACGGCACTGGCGGTGTGGAACAGGACTTCCTGGGCCGCCCCGACTTGCAGCTAAACTCGTGGCAGTCGAACCCCGAGGCCTCCCGCGCCAACTACGGGGCCTCCTTCCTCTTCTTCGACTTCCTGCGCGCGCATTACGGCGGCGACGAGGTGCTGCGGGCCGTGGTAGCCGCCAGGGGCCGGGGCGCAGACGCGGTGGACAATGCCCTCGCGGACCTTGGCTCGCAGGATGGCTTCCTCGACGTGTTCAACCGCTGGACGCTCGCGAATTTGCTCGATAGGGAGCCGGGCGCGGAGGACCTGGGCCTTTACTACCCCGGCCGTGACGTAAAGGTGTCGCCGCAAAACCTGGTGGACGATTACCCCAGGTCGTTAGTGGACACGGTGTCGCAGTTTGGCACCGATTACGTGGAGTTGACGCCACCGGACGATGGCGGCACCCTGCAAATCGCCTTCACCGGCGACACAGAAGCCCGCCTGATACCGGCTCCCGCTCACAGCGGCGAAGGCCTCTGGTGGAGCAACCGGGGCGACCAGGCCGATAGCACCCTCACCCGCAGCTTCGACCTGAGGGGAGTGAGCAGCGCCACCCTCCATTTCAACACCTGGTTCCGCATCGAGGACGACCTCGACTACGGCTACGTGGAGGCGTCCACCGACAACGGGGCGACCTGGACGACCCTGGAGGGTGAGTACACCACAAGCTCGGACCCCAACGGCAACAATCTGGGCCACGCCTACACCGGCAAGAGCGCCGACAAGCCGGGGGCGGACGCCAACGGCTGGCTGCAAGAGCAAATCGGCCTGAGCAAGTACGCGGGCAAGGAAGTCATGCTCCGCTTCGAGTACATCACCGACGACGGCTTCAACACCGAAGGCATGGCTGTAGACGACATCTCCATCCCGGAGATCGGCTACAGCGATAACGCCGAGGCTGATACTGATTGGGACGGAGAGGGCTTCGTGCGCATAGCCAACAAGCTACCCCAGACCTTCCGACTGGCAGTGGTGAAATACAAAGAGGGTGGCTTCGACGTGCAGGAGGTTGAGGTGGCACCGGACGGCACCGCCAGCTTGGAGGTAGATGGCCTGGGCGGGCGCGGACCGTATACGAGGGCCGTGCTGCTCGTATCCGGGACCAGCAGGCACACCACCGCTCCCGCCGGGTATGAACTGAACATCAGGCTGAAGCCTTAGCTGCTCATTCAGCCCGCTTGCCGCCTCCGAACAACCCGCCCATGAACGAACGCCGCACCTCCACAGGTACGGGCGAGGTCTCCACGGGCCGTTTGTCGAGCAGATCGGCGGGATTAGTGGTCACCATGTCCAGCGCGGCCTCTTCCCCCACGAGCCGCGCGGCGGCCTGCACAGCCTCCCTCAAGAGGGGCATGCGCCGCCTCGATCTGACGTTGTGGCTGTCGGAAGCTATAAACTGCACCAGGCCGTGCCGCACCAGGGTCTCGGCGGTGCGGTGCACTTTCTCACCCTGCTCGCCCAGGAGCGCGGCTGAAGTGACCTGCGCCAGCACGCCACGCTGCACCAGGCGATACAGCAGATTGGGGTCGTCCTGTATGGCGGTGTAGCGTTCGGGGTGCGCCAGGATGGGGGTGTAGCCCGCCGTTTGCAGGTCGAACAGGGCGCGCTCGGCATACGCGGGCCAGGGGGTATAAGGCACTTCCACCAGCACGTACTGGCTGCCCGCCAGCGTCCAGAGCCTCCCTGAGCGCAGGTTCTCTACCGTGTCGTAGTCCAGGAATATCTCTACCCCAAGCTCCAGCCGAATCTCGATACCCGCGCTCTCCCAGGCCGCCCGCACGTGCCCCAGCCTCTCCAGCATCCCCTCATAGCCCACGGCGCTCGCCTCCGCGCTATGCGAGGTCGAAATCAGCACCTGCGTGCCTTCCTGGGCGGCAATCCGGCCCATCGCCACCGACACTTCCATATCGGTAGGCCCGTCATCGAGTGCGGGTATGATGTGGGAGTGGATGTCTATCATGGGGGGTTCTGAAACGTGAAACGTGAAACGTGATGCGGTTTGCTCAATAGTGTTCGTCAATAGCGAGCCATTCATGTAGGAGGACCAAGAGACTTTCTGTCATCCTGAGCGCAGCGAAGGATCAGTGGCCCGTTCTTGACTCTTACTTCTTAGGCACCAGTGTACCTCTTGCTACCATCATCCTGCATGTTGGGGACTCTAATCTACCCACCTGATCCTTCGCTACGCTCAGGATGACAAGGGGGCAGGGTTTCGAGTAAGAGACAGAGTCGAATTCACGTACCAACGTACACAAACCGCATCACGTTTCACGTTTCACGCTTCAGAACCACGTTTCAGCTTCTAGCCATAGTACGCATACGCGCTCTTGTCCAGCGTGGCGTTGTTGAGGACCACGCCGAGGACGTGGGCGTTCACCTGCTGGAGCATATCGCGGGCTTTCACGGCGAGGTCGCGGCGGGTCTTGCCTGCGTTGATCACCAGGAGCACGCCGTCCACGCGGGGTGAGAGCACGGCGGCATCCGTCACGGCGATGATGGGCGGGGTGTCTATCAGCACGTACTCGGCGGCGTCGCGCAGCATCGCCAGCACCTCGGTCATGCGCTGGGAGCCTAGTATCTCGGCCGGGTTGGGCGGTATGGGGCCGCTGGTCAGCACGTGCAGGTTCTCCACCTGGGTAGGCTGGAGGGGGCGGTGCACGCGAGGGTGGGGGGCACCTGTGCCAAGCGGGCCTGTTGAGGTGCTGGCCGCGCGCGCTAGCTCGGCCACGAGGGTAGTCAACCCTGTGTCATTGGAGAGGCCGAAGATCTTGTGTAGGTGCGGCCTCCGCAAATCGGCGTCCACCAGCACGGTCGAGAAGCCCGAAGCCGCGAACGTAATCGCCAGGTTGGCGATGGTGGTGGACTTGCCATCGTCGGGGCTGGTGGAGGTAGCCAGGATGGTGTGCACCGGGTTGTCCGGGCTGGCGAACTGTATGTTGGTGCGCAAAGTGCGGTAAGCCTCAGCCGCCGCCGACTTCGGCTGCGTGTACGCCACCAACCCTGCGCCGGTGTCCTCTTTGCCTCGGTTCCTCTTGTCTGCCAATCTGCCCTCCTGTGTCTGAAACGTGAAACGTGAAACGTGATGCGTTAGTGTTATTTGGTTCGTGAATTCGACTTTTTGCTGCTGTTGGACCAAGTAACGCCTTGTCATCCTGAGCGTAGCGAAGGATCAGTTCCCCGGGTTTGACCCTCCCTGTTGTAGTACCAATGTTCCTAATGCCGCTATCATCCCCAACGTTGTAGACTCTAGCCTACCCACCTGATCCTTCGCTACGCTCAGGATGAC
>JALZHG010000381.1 GCA_030914045.1 Chloroflexota bacterium
ACTCTGACACCACCGGGAACGCAATACGGTGCAACACGTGGCAACCCGGGGAAGAGGAAACCGCTTAGATATGCGGGATTTGCAAGCCTGTGCAAACCCCCGCAATACCTGACCGCGCACTCGTAAAGAGGAGAGGTGAGCGGTTCGAGTCCGCTCGTCGGCTCTTTATTTTGCCGCGATTTGCAGGTAAAACGCAGAGCAACGCATGGCCCTAGCTGTACATCGGGACCGATTTTCTGCAACCCGCTTGTCGGAGGGGGCTCTCCGTCGCATTAGCGGTGTGATAACGGATACGTGACTCCAGAAACTCCCAGCCGCTTGGGCTCGCCGTCCGAGGTCGCATAGTCGAAGGTGACGCCTCGGTACATTTGCTCAGAGCTTAAGAGGAGGCGCGGGTCGCTTCGGCAGGTTTTAGCCTACGAGGTAGTCCGATGCTGCGCCGACACGCAAATCACACTCACATGGAATGTGTTGAAAGACGTGCGGTGAACAGATAGGGTTCTTACAATCTGGAAGGGAAGGAGAGTGAACGGATGAGATCTAAACTTGTCCTTAGTGGTGTCATTCCCGCCAATCTGTTACCGTTCGACGCCGATCTCCGGATCGACGAGGGTAACTACCGCAGGCACATACGCTATCTTGTGGACACAGAAGGCGTATCCGGTATCACCACCAACGCCCATGCCTCCGAGGTGGCAACGCTCACCCTCGAAGAGCAGCAGCGCAGCCTGAACATAACGTTGGACGAGGTGGCGGGCGAGGTCCCAGTCATCTGCGGGGTTTGTGAAGATGGGACCAATAAGGCAGCTGAGATTGCGAAGATGGCGGAACGGGAGGGCGCCGACTATCTCCTGGTATTCCCCTCAGCCGTCTTCGACTACGGCTCCCAGATGCGACCCGAGATGGCGTACGGGCACTACGCGACGATAGCCGAGGCGACGAGCCTGCCGATGATCGCGTTCGTCTATCCGACCACCTCGGGCCTAAGGATCGAGACTGATACGTTAGTCAAGATCTGCGGCGAGATAGACAACGTAATCGCTGTGAAGGAATGGTCCAACGACATCGTCGCCTACGAGAGGAACTACCGCGCGCTCAAGGCGCTCGACAAGGAGATTTCGGTCCTCTCCAGCTTCAGCAAGGCGCTCCTTGCCTCTTTGTGTGTGGGGGCCGACGGCATCCTCTCGGGGCACGGAAGCCTGATCGCCGACCTGCACGTGGAGATCTTCGATGCCGTAAAGCGGGGGGACCTCGCGGCGGCGCGAAGGGTGTCCGACAGGATCTACCCCCTGGTGCAGGTCTTCTATGCGGAACCGTTCCTCGACATGCACAATCGCATGAAGGAGGCGCTCGCCATCCTCGGAAGGATCGATGAGGCTCACGTGCGTCCACCCCTACGGCGCATCTCGAACGCGGAGAGAGAAAAGGTCCGCCGTGTCGTCGCCGAGGCTAGGCTGCCGAGCGGACATCCGGAGCTGAGCACGAGGCAGTAACATGGACAAAGATTTCCGAGGCGAGCTCGCTGCGGTCCATGATTGGGCGTGCGACCAAATCGCGCGAACCGCTAGCCGCTTGGAAGGGAACGAGGAGTTTCCTCACGTTACCGACGACGGCCGCTGGCGTACGTGGCGTGCCGACGTATACGCGGGATGGGATGGTGACAGCTGGAGCCACGGGAACTGGACTTGCGGGTTTTGGGTGGGCCTGTTATGGCTGGCGTTCTTGCGAACCCAGGAATCCCGTTTTGAGGAGTGGGCTCGGTATTTTGGTAACTTGGTGGCGCCCCGCCAGCGCGACGAAAACACGCACGACATCGGCTTTGTCTTCTATCCGAGCTTTGCACTCGGTCACTGGGTCACGGGGGACGAGAAACTCAGTGAGCCAGCCGTGCGAGCGGCGCGTACCCTGATCACCCGCTTCAACCCGCGAGGCGATTACCTCCAGGCCTGGGGCCCTTTGGATCACCCACGGGCCAGGGGCTCGACGGCGATCGACACCATGATGAACCTGCCGCTCCTTTGGTGGGCTGCCCGGATAACGGAGGAGTCAAAATTCGCCGAGATAGCCCGTGCGCACGCCGCCACCTCGGCTCGCTACTACCTGCGGCCAGACGGTTCCACATACCATATATACACCTTTGACCCCGATACGGGCACCGGCATAGAAGGCGGCACCTATCAGGGTGCGAACCCCGACTCCACGTGGTCTCGAGGCGTTACGTGGGGGATATACGGTTGGGCCCTAGCTTACCGGGAGCACCGCGACCCCGCCTTCCTAGAGGCGGCGGAGAAAGCGGCTGATTACTTCATCGGTGCTCTGCCTGCCGATTTGGTCCCACCCTGGGACTTCGCCGACAACGCTCCCTCGGCCCCCAAGGACTCCTCCGCCACCGCCATCTGCGCCAACGCTCTCTTGGAACTGGGAGAGATCCACCCGGATCCGCTGCGGCGTGCCTACTACCGCGCCCTGGCCGAGGCCATGCTGGCCTCCCTTTGCAGTGATTACCTCGGACGAGACGAAGAAGGGGAAGAAGGCATACTGTTGCACGCTGCCTACTCGGTGCCACACAGTGACGGGGTAGACAGCTCGGTGATGTGGGGCGAATGGTTCTTCCTGCGGGCGGTGAGCCACCTGACAACTGGCCCCGTCCCGCTTCCCTGAGTTGAACTCAACGCTAGAAGACCGAGAAAGGGATGCGCATACGGCGCGCCGACGAGCCGGCAGGGTGGTGGTCACCCCAGCTACCGCAACCTCATTGACTGTGCTTCATGAGCTCCTTATTCTTGCGTTAGACAGGCAAGCGTTCGGCATGGTGGGAAGGCGCTTGCTCTTTCGGCTTAGGGGCATCAGGAGGAAGCGGAGAATACCCATTCGGAAGCCATGAGCTGCCGGGACTCACCGAAGCTAGACAGGCTAGGGAGCGTCGTCGACCCTTGCGCATGCGACCTCTTATCTGCATGCTCCGCAAGCGAGGTACGGCCAGGTCGAGGACATCGCAGGCA
>JALZHG010000382.1 GCA_030914045.1 Chloroflexota bacterium
CTCAGTATCAATCGACGTATGCGGCACCACGTTGGCTTCGCGATCCTTCTTATGCCAGACCCCGCCGCGGGCCCGCAAGACGGTACTATAGCAATGCTAAATGATTTCTAAATTGAACCATACCTATGCAACTTCGTGAAGTCAAAGAAGACACCGTCAATCGCTTCGATGAAGAGCTGCTTAACGTTACGAAATGTCTCACATAACCTCCAGTTCTTGCGGACCCATTGTTTCGCTTTCAGCCAAATATCTTCGACAGGATTTTGTTCTGGTGCATGCGGTGCAAACAAGACACATCTTACGAGCCATGATCCCGGTGTCTGTCCTGCGTTTACTTGTTGAAGATACGCAGTCATCTCGCCCTGACGGTGATACGATGCACCATCCCAGAGCAGAATAAGCCGGTTTTGTGCATATTTCTGTTGGAGATGTTTGACAAAGGCCACAGTAGATGCGCCATTTCCAGCTGAAAACGGCATAACCGTTACTTCACCAGAAACGTGCTCAATAGCACCGTAATACGTCTGATGTGTGCGATAATTCTTCATAGGAATCTCGACGCGTTGGTGCGCCTTGCCCCACACGTAGCCACGTGCATCATCCCACCGTAAATGGCACTCATCGACATACAGCACCACAATTTCACCGGTGGCTATCTCTGTTTCATAGTGCTGGAAGAGCGCACAGATCTCTTTTTTTTTGCCTCGACTACCACGGGATCACGCTGTGGGTTCACACGTTGGGCTTTTTTCCAAGTAATCTTAGCCGCCGCAAACAGATCATAATAACTTTGTCGTGATTGAAAGACAACATCATAGGTGGCTTCAATATGGGCTTTCAGCTGATCAACATTCCATTCCTTTTGTTCTTGGAGCCACTGAATCACCGCTTGCCGTTCCTCTAGACGCAAAAAGCTTTGAGAACCCTTGTATTTAAGCAGTAATCCTGCCGTTCCCTGCTCAAGATATGCTTTCTTTGCCTGGCTGATAAAACCTGGAGTCACGCTGAGAATGTCACAAATAACGTCATACTCAAAGCCGTTGAGCGCCATTTTCACAGCAAGCGCGCGTCGATATTCGCGCGAGTCCCGCTTCTCTGCGATAAACGCCTCAAGTTCTTTCATGTCTGGTAGCATCATATTCCTCCTATGGGAAACTCATCAGTTGTTATCACATGTAGACGCGGATGATTATCCCAATCCCCTACAGTCATGAGTATATCCTACTGTAGGAGTCTGGTGGTACTGCTATAGTTTGTGGTGCGAAATATGCGGCCTCCCAGAGTTAAGATGACGTTGGAGCAGCATCTTAGTCGGTGGAGGCCGGTGCTATGATCGTGGATCGCTACGCCCCTGTCAACCTCTTTGAGCTCGTGCCCAAGCTGGTTGCGGAGTTCGAGCCCGAGTTGCGTGAACTTGACCGCTTGCTCGAGGATGATGGCATCCTCCAGCGCGTCAAAGCCGCCCTCGCCCGCCGCTACCCGCACAGCTTGACCCGTGGCCGCCACAGCACGCCTGTTGAGGCCATCCTGCGCCTGTTGGTCGTCAAACGCCTCTATCAGTGGAGCTACGCAGAGACCGAGCACTTCGTCGGCGATAGCCTGGTCTTGCGCCAGTTCTGTCGGCTCTACCTGCAGCCGGTGCCCGACGACACCACCCTGATCCGCTGGGCCACCCTGATCGGGCCGGAGACGCTCCAGCAGATCAATGACCAGGTGGTGGAACTGGCCAAGCAGCTCAAGGTGACCCGCGGGCGCAAGCTGCGCGTCGACAGCACCGTGGTGGAGACGAATATCCACTATCCCACCGATAGTGCCCTCGTCGGGGATGGGGTGCGGGTGCTCAGCCGCCTGCTGCACCAGGCCAAGCGCGTGCTCGGGGCGGCGACGGAGCTGGGCAAAGCCGCGTTTCGCAGCCGCACCCGGAGTGTGCGCCGCATCGCCCAACAGCTGCATCGCGTCGCACGACGCAAAGGGGAAGCGGCGGCGGAGGACCTGAAACAGGCCTACACCAAACTGATTGAGATCGGGCAAGCCAGCCGGCGCCAGGCAGCACGGGTGCGCGCGGCCTTGCAAGAGCACAGCAGCACGCAGGCCCAGCGCGTGCGCGCGCAGCTCGACCAGTTCCTGCCCTTGGTCGATCAAGCGCTGGATCAAGCGAGGCGCCGGGTGCTGCAGGGCGAACAGGTGCCCGCCGACGAGAAGCTGCTCAGTCTGTTTGAGCCCCAGACCCAGATCATTCGGCGCCACAAGGCGGGCAAGCCGACCGAGTTCGGGCGCAAACTGTGGCTGGGGGAGGTGGAGGGCGGGATCATCAGTGAGTACCGCCTGCTCGATGAGGGAGGAGGCCTGGATCATCCCGAGTTGCCAGCGAGTCTGGACGCTCACCAGCAGCGCTTTGGGCGTCCCCCCAATCTGCTGGCGGGGGATCGCGGCGTGTTTTCGGAGGAGAACGAGAAGCTAGCACGCAAGCTCAAGATCAAGCACATCGTCTTGCCTAGGACGGGGCGAGTATCCAAGGCGCAGCAGGCGCAGGAACGGCAACGCTGGTTCCGGCGGGGCATGCGGTTCCGTGCGGGCATCGAAGGGCGGATCCGGGTGCTCAAACGCGATTATGGGCTCGACCGCTGCCTGGATCATGGCGAGGAAGGGATGGGCCGGTGGGTCGGATGGGGGATCGTGACGGCGAACCTGGCGCAGATCGCGGAGACGCAGGTGGCGCGGGCGGCGCAGGCGCGGCAGCGGCAGGCGGCGTGAACCCTTCGGGAGGGTGCGCTGCGTAGTTAAGGGCAGGGCGAAAAGGATGGTGCGAAATGCGCAAAGGAGGCAGCCCTACCTGCGTGCTTCCACATTTCGCACCACAAACTAGTACTAAGCTCGACTTTATCCATTTCACGCAGCGAAGGCTAAAGTCTCAGTGAGATGCTGGAAGACGGGCCGTGGGATTTTTACCATGTCGGGTGTTGCCGGTGACATCCAAGAAAGGACCGTGGGCCAGAGCTGTT
>JALZHG010000383.1 GCA_030914045.1 Chloroflexota bacterium
GCAGATGCAGCAGCAGGCCACGCAGAACGCCCAGAACTTCTACGGGCAGTCGATAGGCAGCCTCAAGAGCCAGGTCCAGAACTACCGCGAGCAGCTGCAGCAGTTTTCTCAGACGCTCCCCGAGGGCGACGCACAAGCCCAGATCCAGGAGATGGTCGACTCCTACATCGAACTCGAGAGCTCGATTGATCAGGCGGCCCAGGACATGGGCGTCGAGGACGAGATGAATCAGGCCGCCGAGCAGACCCAGCAGCAGATCCAGCAAAACCTGCAAGGAGCGGCCCAGCAGGCTCAGGACGCCGCCGGCCAGGCAGCGGGCCAGGCCCAGCAGGCAGCGGGACAGGTCACGGACCAGGCCGGACAGGTGGCGGGCCAGGCCCAGGATGCCGCCGGAGGGGCCACCCAGCAGGTCCAGGACACAGCCGGACAGGCAGCCGGACAGGCCCAGCAGGCCGCCGGACAGGTCACCGATCAGGCCGGACAGGCAGCCGGCCAGGCCCAGCAGCAGGGCGGCCAGCAGCAGCCGAACGCCACGCAGGCAGCCCAGCAGAAGGCCCAGGAACTGGGTGTGGATGTCTCCCAGGTGCAGGGCTCTGGAGCAGGGGGCCGCGTCACCGTCAGAGACGTGCAGCAGGCCGCGAACCAGCAGTAGTCGCGGACCCTGGAGAGCTGTCGTCGAAGGGAAAGGAGCAGCCATGGACGACAAGGCCAAAGGCAAGGCCAAAGAAGCCTTCGGCGCCTTGACCGGCGACGAGGCCAAAAAGGAGGAAGGCCGGGCGCAGCAGAGAAAAGCTGAGGCCGAGAAGCAAGCGGCACAGCAGGCAAAGACCAGCCGGGCTAAAGAAGAAGCCAGGCAGGCAGAGAGAGAGCGGGACCAGCAGAAGGTGAAGGACAAGGGCCTGCTGGGCGGCGTCACGGACGTCACGGACTCGTTGTCCGGGCGTGACCGAGGTCCCGGGACCTAACACGGCGGGACCACCCCGCAAAGAGAGCCGGGTTAGGGATGCATCCCCGATGTTTGCTGGAGATGCGTCCCACGCCCGGCTCTTCGTTCTCTAGTTGCACTGACATTACCGCGGAGGAGTTGAAAGCGTATGGGTAGACGGAGGAGACGGAGGGGGCCTGGCAGCGGAAGGCACGCGAGCCGCGGTGGTGGTTCGAGGCGCAGGGTTTTCATAACCTCGGTAAGTCCTTCCGGAGACGTCAGCAGCGCCAGCCCCACCATCCGGGCTGTCGTTGCGGCCAGGGACGGCAGCATCCTGTCCAGGCACGACATAGACTTGTACCTCGACGGGGAGGAGAAGAGGTTCACCTATAGGAAGGCCACTGGCGAGCTGAAATGCCCCACCGGGAGGCTCTCCTCCGGAACCCACACGGTCGAGATAGAGGCCTACGTCGAAAGCGATGACGGAGGGATCAAGAGGGGCAGGAAGAAATGGACCTTCAACGTAAAGAAGTAAGGGGCGAATAAGGTAGGCGGTTTCAGGTACGAGCCATGCTGGGCCTTTGATTCGCATTCGTGGTCTCGACCCTGTCCGAGGTTCGCGTCGGTCCTAGGCTGTTCTTCCTCCGTCATCTGGCCACGCGCTCCCCTCCTCATAGGGTCCTTGACGATGCGTACACCTTCAAGACCGTATGGCTTTCTCGCCGCGCGAATCGTCAGGGTCACAAGGACTAAAGGCTCCGGCACCAATCAGACCACAAGCTATCGCCCGGGAGGCCTCTCCATTTGGGGGAAAGATCCGCTCGTAAGAGGGGCGATTTTGGCCGAGCCGGGCATCAGGTTCGCATTCCTGGCTTCTCTTCGCTCGTCGAGAAAGTCCAGGCTATACTTTCGTGAGGTTCCTAGAGAGGATTAAAATGGCCGGTGACACTAGCGGCAACAAGACCATGGTACGCGAGCTCAAGGAACAACTTGTCAAGGCGGCCCGGATGTACGCCATGTGCCAGAAAGCCGGGGTCGCCGAACCCCTGGACGTCACGGCGCTTGCGGTTGCTGCGTTTGAAGACCTGCCCCTCAGGCAGGCCGTCGTGCTCGTGCGCACAAACGAACAGAACGTAAAGGACCTGGCCTGGGCGTTAAAGAACTCGGGATCCGCCCAGGAGTTCGAGCAGAGGGTCAAGGAGATAAAGGGGCATCCCGAGCAAGCGAGGAAGCCCCCGACGCAAGAAGGGACCCGGTAAGACTGGTAGTGCTTTGGGGCTGCCGCTCGCGAAGCTTTCGCGCTGTCGCGGCTCCGCAGGTTGCACGACAAACCGTAAGGCAGCGGTCGAAAACAAAAACATCTTCCGGGTTGGTGGCGCGGGCAGCAAATTCGCTCAGGTGGCCTGTGTAAGGCCAACCGGGCGCTGCATGTGGGTACGGTAAGGACCTCCGTCCTCTAGGTGTTGTGTTTCTATGGTAACAGGGTTTACGAAACGCTCTAGAAAGACATAGAATGCACCAGAATAAGGAGGCCGTGTATTGACCGAAATAGAGAGCGTTGACCAAGCCATCCTCCTTGAGGATAGCGGCACACGGCGATTGCTTCTGACGCAATTACATCGGGGCGACGAGGGTAAGCCTGAATCATTCGTGCTTGCGTACGGAATAAAGAGGGTATCAAGCCAAGGAGATTATCTGGACGACGTGCGAAGACGGCATCAGAGCCGGAGGACCAAACCGTTCCTCAAGGGATGGCGAGGAGCAATGAGTCACTGGGCCTCGCACAATGTCGATGCCTTGAAGAATTCCCTAGCGTGCCACAGGCACGAGTTTGACCGATCAGCCGGGTTGAGACCCATGAGCGATTGCGTCGTGGTTACTCCCAATCTTCCTGCTCGTCCGGAGTTGTCATCCCTAGTCTTGTGGACGCTCGAGCGTTCTCCCAGCCGTCATAGGCCCCTTCTTTGTGTCCCATGAGATCGCGAGGGTCGAGACCCTGCGTGGAGTTCGACCAGCTATCAAACGCTTCAACTTGGCCCTCCGCCCTCCCCCAGGGCGTAAGTCTGCAGGTAGTAG
>JALZHG010000384.1 GCA_030914045.1 Chloroflexota bacterium
GCCCTAGATAACTTCACGAGAACCTTCGTAACGCCTGGGAGACGGTAGTGCTGTAGACAGACACAATACCCACAGCTCTGTTCATCCGGCTCTGGCCGACATGCCCCTGCTCGGAAGATGGTGGGGGTAGGTCTTGACGGAGGCGTAGGCAGTGATCGGGACCGCACACCCCCGCGAAAAATCCGCGCCCGACTTCGTGGATACAAGCATACATAACTTAACGAAGAAACGTTGGGCCGAGTCGCACGTATTAGCTTAGCGGAGGTGAAGAGTAACGATGCGTGACCCTGGATTAGCAGCGGTTCTGAGTGCGATCATCCCCGGAGTTGGGCAGTTCTACAACGGGCGTATTTTGGCTGGCATCTTGTGGCTCATTATCACGCCGGGGTTGTGGATCGGCACGGGAGGCTTACTCGGTTGGGTGTGCCACGTCATAGCTGCCTACACAGCTTACAGCTACGCCCGCGATCACCGGGTGCGAATCTGAGGCCCAGTATTTAACTAACGTCGAGGAAGAAGTGGTCTCAGAGGTTCATATCCTCGCGCTCAACCACCACCTTCTCAGCCGGCCCTACGAAGCTTTGCGGGCCAAGTTCTTGTCTATGCGCTCCCTGTCGAAGCCAACGATCCAACTGGTAAGTCTCGGCGAATAAGAGGGCCAGAAGCTGGCTGCGGCTGCGCACGCCGAGCTTATCGTAGACGTGCGCCAGGTGGGACTCGATAGTGTTCTCGCTTACGTGCAGCGCCGCCGCCAGTTGGCGGTTGCTCAGGCCACGAACCAGCAGCGAGACCACGTTTCGCTCGGCCCGCGTGAGCGGCCACGCTGGCGGCAAGTCAGGTGGGGCCGGCGGAAGCTCCGGCGTCAGCACCACCGTCACCGAGCCGTCTTCGCCGCCCGGCGAGGCTTCGACCCGCAGCCGGCCGAGCGGCGTTGTGACCCGCACCCTCGTATGTAGCGTCCCTTCCGACCCGGCCCTCAGCCCTGCTACTGCCGACTGAACCGCTTGTGGCAGATAGCCATCACTTACCTCCACCCTTCGCAGCACCTCGATCCACTTTTCAGCCACCGGAGTACGGAATTGCTCGCGCCCGTTAGCTGCCAGCACCAGCACCCCGGACGCGTCGGTGCTGTGCTCCTTCACTCCGACGGCCGCGGCACGTTCCCGGTCGAACGCTGAGTGCAGAGCGCGTCCGATAGTTGGCGCGACGAGACGCATAAACCCCACATCACCAGGGCCGAATGGCCGGGCGCGGTCGTAGCGAAACAACTCCAGTTGAGCAACCCACTCCCCGTTTGCGGCGAATGCCGCACGCAGCCAGCCGCCGACCGGCACCTTAACCTTATAGAAGGAGCGGTAGTCCTCTACATCCGATACCGCGCGTAGCAATGGCGGCGGGAGTCCTATTGACCGTTCCAGCTCTCGGTGGATGACGAGCGCCAGCACGCCGGCGCGCAGCTGCGCGGGATGGAGGAGCGCGTCGCACGGATCGCGCAGGTAGAAATTCTGGTAGTAGTCGCGGAGGCGGGACAGGGTGACGGGCATGACCGTGAGCGACCGGTTGACGAGCAGCGTGGCAGAATCGACGGCACATATCCCGCCGTGGCCCGCTGGTATCGCCTCGTTCAGCGCTGCGAGGAGTTCGCCAGCCAACCGGTTGGGGTACAGTCCGCTCCCGGCGAGGCGCAAGATCCGCTGCCGTACCCCTTCCTGCGCTCGTGACAGTCTCGGCATGCAGCTCGCCTCCTAACTTCCCAGAGGAACGCACCAGATAAATCGCGGAAATCCGCGATGCGTTGAGGGACGTTCTGAACCTACACTAGAACAAAGATACTCATGTGTCAAGAACGAGTAAGGAGGCGGAGCGCTATGAGAGAGGTGTGTTTCTGCGGCAGGACGGGAGAGTTCGAGGATCGCCAGCCGATCCTGGACGGCGACGGGCGCTGGGAGCTGATCTGCTCCGAGTGTGGCCACGCAGACGACCTGGCCTGGCTCTCGGAGGAGGCACGTCTGCGCCTCTGGAGTAAGGTGGAGCGCCGTCAGGCCGATGGGGCCGCCAGGCTACGTCTCCCAGTCTCGGCACCTATTGCCGGGTACGAGGTGTGGGGCCAGTGAATGCGAACAGCAGCGGAAGTCGAGGAGCAGATGCACCGCCGATTGGCGAGCCAGTTTTTTAGACTGGTACCTTCTGGTGACACTGTCATCTTGGCGCTGAGCGCCTGCGGATGAGGCGGCGGTGAAGGGTTAACCCGCCAAGGATAGCAGGGAAGGAGGAAGCGCATGTCGAACATCGTCGGAGGTTGTTTGTGTTGCAGCGTCCGCTACGAGAGCGAGGCGGAAGCCGTACTGACCGCAGTGTGCCACTGCCGGGACTGCCAGAAGCAGACGAGTTCAGCCTTTTCGATCATGGTCGCCCTCCCGAAGGGGAGCCTGCGGACCGAGGGGCAAGCCCTGGCCTCTGTCGAGACCGTAGGCGACGACACCGGATTGCCGATCATTCGCAGGTTCTGTCCCACGTGCGGCTCGGCCATCATGAGCGAGATAGCGGCGACGCCGGATCTGGAGTGGCTGAAAGCGGGAACGTTAGACGACCCGTCCTGGCTTAGGCCGCAGATGCACATGTGGTGCGATAGCGCCCAACCGTGGGTGAGCATCGACGATACCATTCCCGCCTACGAGAGGAACCCACCGCTGGGCGGCTGAGCAGGGTGCTGATACTGCACCCCGAGGTCCACGTATAAGCGCCGTTCAGCAGCATTAACTTCCGAGTAAGTTTCTTCTTCTAGGCCTGGAAGGGGGCACAAGATATGGGAGCGGTGAATAAAGATCACTTCGCCGCCGATTTCGTGCGCTCACTTCGCGCGACCGTTCCAACACGCGCAGGGCAAAGGGGGGATACGAGGCTCCCCATCTCGGGGGCTTATCCACAGGTATTCGAATGCCTCGCTGGCCGGACTTCCGCAGGATCGTATGGATAACGATTCCCGGCGTCTCTAGACAAA
>JALZHG010000385.1 GCA_030914045.1 Chloroflexota bacterium
CCACAAGGCCCGTTACAGAAGCCCGGTTTTCTCACGCGCTCGAGTGATCGTAGGTTGATTGCGGCCGTGGACGTGCGATTTTTCACCACGGCACGATGGCGCGCTGCGCCGAGAGCGCTTGTCGAACGGATGTTTGGGGCGGTAGGGGTGGTCTCCGTGGGCCGAGGGTGGTGCCGCTAGAGGGGGCCTGCGGCTCGGCCGGTCAGGCCGGCGGCGCGCGGGCGGCGATCAGGCGTGCATGGGCGAGCCGCCACTCGTCCGCGGCTGGGCAGGCTGAGGCCATCGCGACCTTCACACGACGCGCGCTGATCCGCACGAACGCGCCGATCTTCAGGAGCTTGAGGCGGATCGTGCCGCACGTCGCTTCGGCAAGCCCGGTGTGGGCCAGCCCGATCCGGCGCAGAGCGCACAGGAGCACATAGGCCATGGAGGCAAACCACAGCCGCAGTTGGTTGGCCCGCATCGTCGCTGCCGAGGTCCGGTCGGCAAACAGGTCGCCCTGGCACTCCTTGATCCGGTTCTCCATCTCGCCCCGGGCACAGTAGAGGTCCTCATAGAGCGCCCGCGCGGCCCATTGGTCGGGCTTGAGCGAGGTCACCAGAAAGCGTGGGTTGGCTTCGCCGCAGGTCCATTCCGCCTTGGCGATCACCCGTCGGCGGCGCGACCACGTCTCCTTCGTGGACCACAGGAAGTCCCGGAACACGCGCGCAGGTCTGCCGGTCGCCTCAGCCGTGGTCCGGGCCTCTTGGAGGGCGGCCGCGATGCGGGTCTCAAGCCGAGCGTTGCGGGCCAGACCGAAGACAAAGTCGACCCGGTTGTGCTCGCACCAGAGCATGAGCGCCTCACGGGCAAAGCCCGAGTCGGCCCGCAGCACGATCTTCACCCGCGGCCAGCGCGCCCGGATCTGACCGATGATGCGCTCGACCTCCTCCACCGCCCCGGCGCTGGCATCGATGTTGGAGCGGCGCAGTTTCGCCGCGAGCAGGTGCCGGCCGCAGAAGATGTAGAGCGGCAGGTAGCAGTAGCAATCATAGTAGCCAGGGAAGAAGCGGCCCTCCTGATGCCCATGGATCGGGTCGTCGCTCGCGTCCAGGTCCAGGATGATTTCGCGCAGGGGCTTGGCCCTGAAAGCGTCGAGGAAGAGGTCGACAAACACGGTCTCGATCGCGGCCGCGTCATGCCCGATCTTGTGATAGCGCCCGCCCGCTGAGCGCCCGCCCGCTGCGTCCGTCGGCGCATGTTCCAGCCGGTTGAGCGTGCTCTTGCCGGCCAGTGGCGCGGGAGCGACATCATCCTGCTTGAACCGGCCCAGGAGCGTCCCAAGCACGGGGTCATGACGCAGGTCGTCATGATCGACGACGTCCTCATATCCGAGCGCCAGACCAAAGACGCGCTGACCCACTAAGCTCCTCACGCGATGAGTCACAAAGGCCCGATGGCGACTATCGCGAAAGCATGCGGCGAACCGATCTACGAGCCCGATGGCCTGATCCGTCCCGCCGAGAAGAAGAGCACCAGCGTCCGAGGTCACGAGCCCGCCGTCGAACTCGGCGACCATTTGTCGGCCGCCCGTTCTTCCGAACACCATTTCGGTCACGTTGCACTGCATGGACATGGCGGACGAACCTCTACCCAGGGACAACATTTCCAGAGGGACCAAACGTTAACTTGCATCAATGCCTCGCGCGCGCGCTCGAACGAGCAGCGAAGGCATCAACGTCCATGTCGCCACAGCGAAGAAAGTCCAGAAAATTCACACCTTTGTATTTACAAGTATCCTTTATACTCAAGAGTACCAGAGTATCCTTGATGCTCCTAGCGGTACCTTTTGATCCTACAGCGCGTCTCATCTGAGCAACACTCTTAATGGCATGTTCCGCATTGTTATTGTTCCAAGGAACACCATCATCGTCGAGAAACGTGAAAAGCTTATCCCGGTTCTTTTCGAAACGCTTTTTGTACCCTATCGCCACCTCAGTCTGATATGTCCGTCGCTGGAGTCGCCGGAAGAAGCTTCCAACCGCCTTCTTGTGCTTGCGGAGATGCCACGCCTTCAGCCCGAACCGATCAACGGTTTCGACCATGGGCCTGACTAGACCTGCGAAAGAGCGCGCCACCTCTTCCATCTCGCCATTGAAGGGATTTCGGAGCACGTCCTCGTTGATGTCTCTCAAAAGATGGATCAGGCATTTTTGTTGAGCAGTGTCGATGCCGTCATAAGCCGCATAGAAGTCCGACACGAGAACCCCTGTGAAGCTCCCGAGACCGTTTTTAAGTGTGCCAGCATCGCGGTAATTACCCACCCCCTCACCGGAGCATGTTTTGGCTGTTAATTCAGCGACTTACGCTAATATCGAGACGCTGCGCCGGTGAAAGTAATTATCGGCACGATGCCAGTCGTGTGGCCACTCGCGAAGCAGTTTGGATCGTCTCTTCTGGAACATTACTGACCTGAGGCCGAACATCTATTGAACGGGCTTCGATCCAACCTTTCGCTATATGCCTGACTTAACTAAGCTTTTCACCTCGATGAGGGGGTGGGTAATTACGGTTGTGGACCCATGGAGGCCACCGTCGTGCAAGGCCAGTGACCCTATTCTGCTGCAACCGACCTTGATTGGCACGACTGCACTTGCAGGCCGGTGGTTTTGAGGCCGCGCTCATAATCCGCGCTGCCGCTTCGCGTCCTTGATTTGCTTCAACCAATTGTACGGCCCGTGCCGACCAACAAGAGCTGCTGTGCGGACAAGCGCCAACGACCCCGCCACCGGCCGTCCAGTGCCTATCAAAATCGAGCTGACTGGATAGATCACTGCTGGAACAACAGACTGTCGTGGCCAGCGTGTCGGACACATGCAACCTAAGCTCCGGGAACAACTCACGTTTTTGGTCTAGCTGGCCAAAACTCCGCGAAACTGGTGAGAATTCCGGGCTAAGGCCTGTTAGGGCTTGAGCCAGTCGAGAGCGGCGGCGAGGCACAGCACGCCCATGAAGCTT
>JALZHG010000386.1 GCA_030914045.1 Chloroflexota bacterium
GCGAATCCCCCACCGTCGGTGTCTGTGTCTCGGACTGCTCGGTTGAGGGGGGAGAGAACTTTGAGTTTCGGTAATACTGCTCGACAGCCACAAGAGCCCCCATCGCAGCATGCGCGGCCACCAAGGCGCCGCCTGGCGCAGGCTTGGAGACAACCAGGGGTTGTCCTAGTCTTGGTATTGTCGGACGCCGTGCTCGCGGTGGTGGTCTGGCTGGTGGCGTACGAGCTACAGGACAGCTTTGGCCAGTGGAATGAGTTCCCCAGGCAGACGGCTGTGGTGGCTGGGGTTTTCGCCGTGGCGGTGTGGATAGGGTTACGCTCTTTGATGGGGCTGTATCCGGGGTACGGTATGAGCCCGGCCGAGAGGCTTCGCCGGCACACATACTCCGTGGTCGCTACCTTGGCCGCCGTCTCCTTTGCTATATCCGTAAAGCTTTTTGGGGCCATCTCTCAGCTTGGGTCCTTTGAGCTTGTGGGGCGGCTCCCGCGCCTGCTATTGGCGCTAGGCTTTGGTGGCATTTTGCTTCTATCCCCCCTGGTGCAGGGTTTGGCGCGGTGGGGGCTGTGGAGGCTTGGTATCTGGGGCAGACCCGTGGTCATCATAGGATATAAGGACACGAGCGCCCGAACGGTCAAGCTCTTGGAGGAGGAATGGGGGCTGGGATACGCCCCCGCCGCCCTCATCGACCGGGGCCTGACGCCGTCGGGGAATCTACTCAAGAGCCTCTCCCACCAAGAGGCTATGACCCAGGCCGAGAGCCTCGCTCGCCAAGGCGGCGTGGACACCGTAATCTTCGCCACCCCTTACATCCGGCGCTCGCACCTGGCAGCGCTCGTTAGCCGGGCTAGCCGCAGCTTCCGGCACGTCCTGCTTATCTCGAACCTCGGCGGTATAACCAACTCGGCGATGACGGCCCGCGACTTTGCGGGAACCTTGGCGGTGGAGATCAAGTACAACCTCCTCAACCCCTGGGCTCGGAGGGCGAAACGTGTGCTAGACCTTGGAGCTACCGTGGTCGGTGGAGCCCTCGTGCTCCCGCTTCTCTTGGGGATAACCCTGCTCGTCTATGCGGAGTCTGGAAGGCCCATTCTCTACACGGACTGGCGGATGGGAAAGAACGGTGTCCCATTCCCGTGCATCAAATTCCGTACTATGGTACCCGGAGCGGAGGGTGTGCTGCAGCTCATGCTAGCTGAGGATGCCGACCTCATGGACGAGTACGTAAAGTACCACAAGCTACGCGTCGATCCGCGTGTTACGCGCGTCGGCCGATTTTTGCGCAGGACCAGCCTGGATGAGCTGCCGCAGCTTTGGAACGTCTTGCGCGGGGAGATGAGCCTGGTTGGCCCCCGCCCTTACCTACCCCGCGAGTCCGTAGAAATCGGGGATGCGCGCGCGGAGATTCTGCGCGTACCTCCAGGGGTAACCGGACCGTGGCAGGTTTCCGGTCGCAACCACGCTTTCTTCACTGACAGGGTTGAGATGGATATCTACTACGTGCGCGACTGGTCCGTATGGCTTGATCTGGTGCTTTTGGCCCGCACCGTTAGAGCCCTCTTTGTCGACAGAGGAGCCTATTAGCTGGCATCAAAGTACCCCCACCCCTGAGGTGCCGAGAATGACGAGTGAACAACACGGCTGAGTACGCGCCCCCCGCTGAGGACGAAGAGCTCCTACCGGTTGCCGCCAGGGCAAGGGCCGTCCGGCGGTGGCTGTGGCTGGTCATCCTGCTCCCGCTTCTCACGGTGGGCGTCGCCGTAGGTATAAGCCTCTGGCAGCCGCCCGTGTATGAGGCTTCCGCCAAGGTGGTAGTGACCCCCACGGAGAACACGAACCCGCAAAAAAACTTCTCGAATACCATTGCGGGGTTGCAGATACTCGCCCACGAAATGGAAGTGGCGGGGCTGACGCCCTCGATGGTCGAGGAGGTCGTGCGTACCCCAGGCGGGCCTAGCACGATATCCCTATCAGACCTTGAGAACAACCTAACGCTTGAGCAGGACGAGGACACGCGGTTTCTCTCGCTCACTTACAGAGATACAGACCCAAGCCGAGCGCAAGAGGTTGCCAATGTCACCGCCGAGGTCTTCGCAAGGGAGAGTCCCGAAGCCAGCGGGGTAGTGTCCTACGCAACGGTAAAGGTGAGGGCCTTTGCGCGAGAGCCCGGCGCCCCGGAGGAACCGGACCCGTTGCGAAACGCCCTCATAGCACTCGCCATAGGGCTCATGCTCGGCGTAGGCGCGATCCTCCTGCTAGAGCAGGTCGGGGGCGACGATCGGGGTTCGCCGGAGGGCTCTGAGCGGGAGGGGTAGGAGGGGGGCGAGCTTAGGAGAGGAGGTAGCCCTCGCATGAAGACGTCCGTGGCGGCGTGGGCAATATGGGCGCTCGCGGTAGGGGCGTTGCTGGCGGTGCCGGTGTGGGGTTACCTGAGTGAGTGCACCGTTTGGCATCAGCATCCGTGCGTGGACACGCGGGGTGGTGATTAGCGGCTAAACTACTAGGGGAAGGAGAGGGGCGAACACCTCGGAAATTCGGGTAACCGAAGCGCCGGAGCAGGTGCTCACCAAGGCGCAAGAGATTTGGAAGCCGCGGAGTAGGCGGGTCGGAGGTAGCCATGCCCGAGAGACCCCTCAATGAGCGGATGTACCGGTTAGTGCTCCTTAGTGTACTGGCGCTGGCCATCTTAGCTGGGTGTGCACAACCCCCGAGGAAGCACGCGTTAGCTTGTCTATCGTGCCGGAGGATGCCGCAACCCCCGCTACGGAATCCCTTATCGCTAGATTCGGCGGCGGCCTTTCCCGGTGCAGCATAGACGGCAGTGCTTGGCAGGCGTGTACTTCTCCGGCAATTTATACGGACCTTACTTTCGGCGTGGAGCACACCTTTAAAGTCGAGGCTGCGGGTACCGTTTCCGAGGAATCCTGGACCTCTTCTCTGACAACGAAGCCACGCCCGAGGGGTACGGCCTTTATCGAAACCTGGCACCCATTCTTTGAG
>JALZHG010000167.1 GCA_030914045.1 Chloroflexota bacterium
TGGTCCCGTAGTGCGTCAATACCGCCCTGGATGATGGTCTGTAGATCGGTGCCGAGCGCGAAGGCGATCTAGCCGGTGGGTATGTCCGACAGCGTGTTCACGTCGGGCTTGGCGTTGGGGTTGAGCTGCACGTCCATCGAGGCACCAAGCATGTTGTTGGTAAAATCGGTCTCGGACGCAAAGTCCAGGCGCATGCCGTCGTTCTCGGCGCTCAGGGTGATGAGCATGGAGCCTTCGGCACCCTGCACCGCTTCAGCGGCTGCCGGATCGATGAAGCCCGCCTGCTTGTAGATCTCGGTCAGGTTCAGGTAGAGCGTGGCAATACGCGCGGCGGGCACCTTGGCCTGCAACGCGGTGAAGCGGGCGTCGGTCTCCAGGCCCTTCTTGTCCTTGTACTGGTCCATCACCACCTTGAGCGGCGCTATGTCCGCGGCGAGCACCGCGGTGGCCGAGCCATCGAGCAGGGTGAAGTGGACCTCGCTGTCGCAGATGGTGGCCTTGCGGATGTCCATCTCGCGATACTTCTCGACCAACTCGGCGTTGGCGACGTTGTCGGTTACAGTCTTCAGCTCCGCCGCCGGGCCTTGCTTGTTGAGCGGGTTGAAATCTAGGTCTACCATGCCGACCACGTTGCGGCTCAGGACCGCGCCGACTTCTTCCTCGCCACTCTGCAAGTTCTCCAGGTCGGTCGTGCTGGGCGGGAGCATGGCAATTGTGAGGTTGTTGCCCAGGTAGCTGGACATCTGGCCGAAGTCGGTCATGCCGGAGGCGCAGTTCTCGGCAGCCTCCCCCGCACCCGCCATCTCAACGGACTGCTCGGTGATCCTGGCCCAGGCCTCCTCGAAGCCGGGCTGCGACTTGAACGCCTCGCCAAGCTGGTCCATCGCCGCTTTCTGGGTGCCGTCTAGCACTGGATCAACGCTAAAGTAAGCGAGTGCGTTTAGCGGCAGCACCTGGCCCACGGTCGCCGCGGGGCGATTGACTGTGCGGTTCAGTACGAAGAAAGCAGCCGCACCACCGGCTACGAGCAACAACAGCACCACAAGTCCAGCAACCAGCCCTCCCCTACCGCCCTTCTTAGGCTGGGCGACGTTCACCTGCTGCGGGGGCACGTATGGCGCGGTTGGTCCGGGGGGCGGTGGCTGCTGAGGAGCGCCGTACTGGGGGGTGTAGCCCGGCTGTCCCGGCTGCCCTGGCTGTTCCGGCTGGGCGCGGTACCCACCGGGCTGAGGCGGCACGTAAGGCTGGGTGGGCTGGGCGTACGAAGGCTGCTCCGGCTGAGGTGGAGCCGCGGGCGGCGGGATGGGTTGGCCCGTTTGTGGGTCGAAGCGCCAGCCAGGCTGAGCTTGGGGCTGCTGCGGGGTCGGGCCTATGGGCTGCCCGGTCTGCGGGTCGAAACGCCAACCCGGCTGATTGGGGTCGTTGTTACTCATAGAACTTCCTCCTATATGTAAAACCCGTACTACACAAGGCAGAAGAAGCCTCATGTACTCACACCCGCGCGTGCATAACAGCGTAGGATACCAAACTCCCCCACGTTGCATAATGGTGGAGGCCCAAACCGAGCGTGTTAAGCGGCAGGTTGCGGGGTCATTGTATGCGCAATGGGGCGGTTAGTCAAGGGCGGGCGAGGCCATTACTGCTTGTCAACTATAGTGCGTAGGGTTCGGGCGAAGTGGGAGTCTTCCCTTATACCAGCCAGCAGAATGGGGTTCGCAATTGCGCGTGAGGTATGTACAATACACAGACCTCGCGTCCAGAAACCATTCTCGTACCTCAATTCCTTTATCTGGTCAGCCTTTATCGCAGACCGGCCAGGGAAGGGGGATACGACAATGCCAGATGGGCGGACATCGACAGTGAGGAGTGGCCCATTTAAAGTGACGCCACCCAGCCGCCCCGCACATGATTCAATAGCCAGAGACGGACCGGACGCCAGCACCTCCTCGATTACCTGTTGCCGTTGCTCGCTACCTGCGTCGCGATGATTGCCGTAGACGAATCCCGGCCACGTATAGCGAAACATCGCCAGCACGTAAATGATAAAGCAGATCCCGCCAACCGCCAGCAACAGCAGACCACACGTTTCCTTCGACATGGAGCAACCTCATGTTAGTGCTGGTCACTACTAACCGCCGTCACCTGCTCTGCCCCGAATCCGGCTGCACCATCAGGTCGTCCGTGTAGACCGCCTCGAAATCGGAGCCTTGCAGGTCGTCCATCGCGTGCAGCACGTCGTTGTCCCAGCGGGGGTCGGGCGCGCCACTTATGTACCAGGGGCTGCCGTTGTCGGCCAGGATGAGACCGTAGTCCTTCATGGCTTGCAATATCACCCTCGCATGTTGCGGGTAATGTGCTATGTCCACGCTCGATTTGAGGCGCACGCGCAGGCCCATCGGGGGCAGGTCGGGGTCGTCCGAGTCGCTGGCGAAGTGGCGGGCGGGCCAGATGTACTTCCTTTGCGTGTCGGGCGCTGTGAAGCGTATGGCGTGGCGTATCGCGCCTGAGGCCACCTCATCATAGGTCACCAGGCCGGGGTAGATTGGCAGACCCGCGGCGTCGGCGGAGGTCCAGCCCGCGGGTCGCAGGGCGTTGGAGCGCAGGTCGTACACGGCGGCGCTCTCCGCGTCCCACGAGCCATCGGAGTTGGGGAAGGCGCGGTATAGCTCGTACAGCTTGCACGTGCTCTCCTGCAACACCAGCACGTGACGGTCGCCGTCTGCGTCGGGACCACCCTCAACCGGGGCGTTGGTGGGCACCGGGTAGGGGCCAGGGTCGCTCTCGTCGCTGTAAGCCGTGAAGTTGATAGCCACCATAGGCTGGTTGGCAGGCACCTTCACGAACGGGATACCTATAGGTCCGCCGTCCCACAAGCCAGAGCCGAAGTCTGCGTGCACGTTCTCCTCCAGCCCAATCGAGGCGATGTAGGCATTCGACATAGGGTGCACCGGCAGCGTGTCAACCCTGCGGTTCCAGATGTTGTTGGCGGGGAACATGGGGCAGGCACCGCTAGCTACAGGCCGAGGCGTGGGCGTCGGTATGGGGCGGCCGTCGCGGCGGGTGAGGCTGACCATCTTGCTGGCCTGGGCGCGTGTGGCGGTGCCGGATGGCCGGAAGTAGCTGCCGGGGCAAGGCTCGCCTGGTGCGCCGCACGGATAGCCGCTGATGATGCCGTTGGCCGCTACCCGCTCGACGTAGCCGTAGAAGGTGCTGCCCGCCGGTACGTCCCTGAACGTGGAGGTGCCGGGGGTAAGCGGTGTCCACTGCTTGGCTATCACCAGCATCTTGGCTAGCTGGCCCCTCGTGACGCTGCTCGTGGAGCGGAAGTAAGGCCGCTGCTGGGAGTCGCACGTTTCCCCACGCCCGCCACAGGGATAGCCGCTTGCCAGCCCTCTTTCGGCCCCTATTTCGATCCACCGGTAGAACGTATGGCCCGCGGGCACGTCAGCGAAGGTGGGAGAGGAAGGGTTAGGAGCGCTTAAGCCCATCGCCTGCACTATCACCTTCATCGCCTGCCCGCGCGATATCTGCTCGTCAGGTCCGAAGGTGCCATCGGCGCGGCCCGACACGGCACCGGCGTCTGTAAGGTCCATCACGTAGATGTAGAACCAGTCTTCGGGGCATACGTCGGAGTAAGTCTGGTCGGGGCAGTAGCCCTGCGGAGCGGAAGGTGGGATTTTACTGTCAGCGGCCAAACAGGTAGTGACCGCCAGGGCAAGCCCCAGCAGCGTGACTGCAAGTATTGTTAAGCGTGTTTTGTGTGAGGCTTTAGCCATATCCGGTCCTTCCAGTCTACTTACGGCCTATTGCATAGCGAGGTTACATCTGATTCGCCCGTACCGAATTTTAGCTATTGCTACAATGATGAGTCAATGAGTAGATAGTCCTTATTAGTGGTAAAGGGTGGAGCTTCAACATAGTCGCCGAGAGACGCCCGGCGATTGAAATCGCGGGCTACACAAGGCAAAGTCCGCCGCAGGGCGGACTACTTCAGCAACATCTTCGTCCCAATAGAAACTCTTTGCCACAGAGCCAGTCCCCACAGGGGACTTTGCAAGGTGTAGCCCTCGATTTAAGTCGCCGGGCGTCGTCCTTTGCATTTGCTACCTACACGAAACGATTCGCCGGACGTCGTCCTTCGCACCCTGCCCCTAACATACACCTTCGCCGGGCGTCGGCTGGCGTCCATGTGCCCAATCAAGTTTGCTATAATAGTAGTGCGGCTTCATCTGGAGGGGTCTTTTTATGCGACACTTGCCAAAATGTGCGCTTGTGCTGACTTTGTTGCTCCTGGTGGGGTGCGGGACGGACTCACCTGCCCCGGCCCCCTCCAACACACCGCCACCCGAGACAGCTACAGCCGCCCCTCCCCCACCTACCGAGACCCCATTGCCGGAGCCGACGGAGGCACCCCTCCCCAGCGCGACCCCAGAGCCATCTCCACCTACGCCCACTATCCAGGCCATAACCACACCGACAGAGCCTGCCCTGTCGCCCGGAGGCTGGGCCTTCATCACCGGCTCGGAGGGCGGGCCTGCTCCCCGGTACGATCATTCGCTGATCGCTGACCCTGAAGGGCACCAACTCGTGCTATTCGGCGGGAGGGGCAGCGGCACCTTCGGGGATACCTGGATATTCGACCTGGCAGGCGAGGACTGGCGGGAGGTGAAGGGGCAAGGGCCAGCAGCGCGCTTCGGGGCCGGGGCCGTGTACGATGGGGCCAACCGCCGCGTGTTGCTGGTGATGGGCCAGGGGGAGAGCGACTTCTTCAACGACGTGTGGGCGTTCGACCTTGAGACCGAGACCTGGACCGAGCTAAAGGCCAACCGGACTGCCGAAGACGAGCCGAGGCCGCGCTACGGGCAATCGGCGGCGCTGCACAAGGACGGGCGGGTGCTCATCTCGCACGGCTTCTCCGACCAGGGCCGCTTCGATGATACCTGGGCCTTCGACCCGGCTGCGGCCAAATGGGTGAATATAACTCCCTCCGGTGGCACAATCCCCCTCAAGCGGTGCCTGCACGAGCTAGCCTACGACCCGCAGGACGACTTGCTCCTCATGTTCGGCGGGTGCTCCTCCGGCTTCGGCCCCTGCCCGCAGGGCGACCTCTGGGCGCTCGACCTCACCTCCGGCACATGGACCGAGCTACAACCACAGGGCGAAAAGCCCTCGCCCCGCAGTAACCCCTCCCTGGCTTACGACCCCGCGCGGCGAGCTATCTTCCTGTTCGGGGGCAAGAGCGAGAGTGGCCCCGTGTCGGATACCTGGGTGTACTCGCTGGCAAGCAACGCGTGGTCCCCGGTCGAAAGCGAGATCAGCCCCAGCCCCCGCAGCAGCCAGGGCACTGCGTACGACCCGCAGGAGCGCAGGGTGTACATAGCGGGCGGCGAGACCCGCGAAGGCCCCGACATGGAGGTATGGTTCAGCGGGTTCTAAGGGGTAGCAGTGGTGGTAGGGGCTGATCTGAGAGGCTCGACGGCGCTCGACTCCTCTATGTGAATTACGGCGTCGAATTGTTTGGAGAGCCAGGCCAGGTAGTAATGGCTGTTCCGTTCGTTGTTGGGGTCGTAGACCACGCCTATGCCACGCTGCAAGCGGGGTTCTTCCAGCGCCGCAGCCAGCCGCTTTTCGCCCCGCACGATGAAGAGCGAGTTGCCCACCCCGGCCTCGTGGAACAGGCCCGAGTAGCTTTCGGGGAGGGCGGGGCGCACGTCGTACCGCTCGCCCTGTTCGTCCCAACCTCGGGCGGCGATCACAGTGCCCGTATACGTGGTGAAGCCGACTAGCACCGCGTCGTCCTTGTGTCGCTCGCGCACTAGCTGCCCCAGGCTTAGCTGCCCTATGTTGGCGAACTCGGTCCCGGTTGCGTCTCCCACGTGCGTGTTGTGCGCCCAAACTACCACCCTAGCCGGTTTCCCGTCCGTACCCAGGTGCTCGGACAGGGCTTCCAGCGTACCAGCCATGTGCCGGTCGCGCACGTTCCAAGTGGGGTCGGAGCCGCTGTAAGCCGCCTGGTCGTACTCGCGCTTGTTCTTTACGACGATGGCGTTCCGCAGCGCGGAAAATAGCTCCTCCCGTTCTACCGCGCGGTTACCTGTATAGCCTTCCTTCTCCGCACTCTCCCATAGTTGCTGTAGCTCCTCTACCTGCTCCTGTACACTGGTATCACATAGGGAGCTTGCCATTTTAGCGAGGGAGTCGTAATCGGTAGGGCCGGTACTCTCGCCTGAGAGGCAACGATAGCGCTCGCGGGCGCGCGCTGCCGCCTCAGGATCGCGCGCCTCGAAGTAGTTGACGACCTCCTCCGCCGATTCCTCCATGCTGTACATGTCGAGGCCGTAAAAACCTACCTGGGGCGCGTTGGCGGGCAACGCCTCGTTGTGCTGCTCGAGCCACTCTGCCAGGTCGCGCACGTCAGCGTTGTTCCACATCCACTCCGGGAAGCCCCTAAAGCTGGAGAGCACCGCTTCGGCACTCGGTTCGTCGCTCATGCCTCGCACGTAGCGATTTACCCGGTAAGCCTCCGGCCATTCCCCCTCGATGGCTACGGCTGTAAAACCTTTCTCTTCCACCAACCGCCGGGTGATACGCGCCCGCTCGCGGTAAAAGTCGTGAGTGCCGTGACTCGCCTCCCCAAGCAGCACGAAGCGAGCGTCACCTACCAGCGACATCAGCGGGTCATAGTCGTCCTCATCGCCCTCAATAGGAAGCGCAACCTGCCGGATGAGGTCCAATCCGGTGGCCGGTGGAGCAGAGGGGGAGGCAGGTACAGCAGTGCGGGCGACCACAGTCCCGGCGGGAGTAGCCACCCGCGACACAGCGGAGCCTGTAGGAGTCGCCCCGGCAGCCATGCGCGCCCGGCGGGAGGCAGGCCCACAACCAGAGGCCACCGCCACCAGGTAAACGCACAACAGTACAACCCACACTTGTCTTCTCATGATGCTGCTCCCACGAAACGCAGAAATCATGACTAAGCAAAAACGGAGCCATACGGACGAGTGGTTAGTGGTTAGTGGTTAGTGGTTAGTGGTTAGATAGCATCCAACAATCCTTACCTTTGCGCGTCCTTTGCGTTCTCTGCGTCTTTGCGTTTTCCTTTCCTATCGTCCATCGTCCACCTGTGCGAAATCCTGTGCGAATTCTTGTGCTCACCAGTGGGGCGGATTGTCTGCTTTAATCACATTAGACATTGAGCGGCCACAAGATCTATTCAGGAGGAAAACAATGCTGACGGAAGAAATACGCTCTGCTGACGTACGCGAGGTAGTGCTCCCGCCGGGTGCGGGCGAGATGATAAGCCCCGGTATGTTCATCAAGCTGCGTAGCGAGCACACAGGCGGCGGGTTCGCAATGGTCGAAGCTACCATGCCGCCCCGCACACAAGGCCCTCCCCTCCATATGCACACCCGCGAGGACGAGACCTTCTACATCCTCGAAGGGGCGTTGAGGTTCCGCTGTGGGGACCAGACCAGTACCGCTGAAGCAGGCTCCACGGTCTTTATGCCGAGGGGCATACCGCACACCTTCTGCAACCCCTTCGAGGAGCCAGTCAAGGCCCTGGGCATCATTACACCGGGCGGCTTCGAGGCGTTCTTTGAGGAGCAGCTGGCTCTGTTGCAGTCGGTCCCGGAAGGTGGTCGTCCCGACCCGGCGGCTCTTGAAGCCCTGGGTCGTAAGTACGGCGGCGTGATAATGGGGCCGCCCATGTCGCTGGACGAGTAATACGGAGCCGCAAACAGATACACGGTAGAACAGAAGCAAAGACACCAATCCGGCGAGAACAATCTATTTACCCACAAAGGAGAGACGAAAGTGAAGACCTGGCTGAAGTTCCTCATCGTTACCGTGCTCGTGGCGATACCCGCCATTCCACTTGGACAAATGATCTGGCCCGCCGCTGCCGAAGGCGACGGGCACGCGGCCATGACACTGGCTACCCACCAGCTTTTGCTGTTCATCATCTTCAGCGTAATCGAAGCCCTGGCGCTGGGCCTGGGCGTGGCGTTCCTCGTCTTCGGTCTGCCGTTCGCGCGCAGGCTGGCGGGCGACTCAGGTTGGCTCTCGTGGGCTGTGTACCTGAGCATCGCCTGGTCGCTAATCTCATGGTGGCCGCACGACGGCTTCCACCGCAGCGGCCCCAGCATAGACGCCCTGCTGGCGCTGGAATATGGCTTCCATGCCACCCTCATCGCGGGCGGCGCGGTGCTGGTCGTCGCCTTCATCCGAGCGGCCAACCGTCTCACCGCAGCCGAGCAGCCCGAGCCGAGGGTAGCAGTCGCGGAGCCTCGCCTGGGCAGCACCGCCACGAGCTAGGGCTAATAGCTTCTTCCCGCAACGCGACTCGGGGATAGTGACCCAACGGATTATTCACCGCAGAGGACGCAAAGGTACGCAGAGAAGAATTGAGAGTGTTTGCGTCAAGGGGAGCATCGTACAGTACGATGCTCCCCTTCGTCTTATCCAATCAACCATAATCTCCGCGCAATCTCTGCGTCCTCTGCGTCTCTGCGGTGAATAATCCTCTTCCTGCTTTGACGATTATCTACTTTCGTGCTAATCTGCCCTATTACGCGCAAGGAGGCGGATATGGCAGGTGCGACCGATTTCGGGGCTTATGACGCTTATATAGAGCAGAACTTCGAGGCTATGGTCGAGGAGTTGCGGCATTTCTGCTCGCAGCCGACGCTGGCGGGACAGGGTGTGGGGCTGGAAGAAGGAGTGGCGCTGGTACGAGAGGCGCTGGAGCCGCTGGGTGCCAGGGTGAAGTTGGCCCCTATCGAGGGCGCGCCGCCGGTGGTGCTGGCGGAACTGGGTAGCGGGGCGCGCACGTTGCTCCTGTACAACCATTACGACGTTCAGCCGCCTGAGCCGCTGGACCTGTGGGACTCGCCTCCCTACGCGGGTGAGGTGCGAGATGGCCGCCTCTACGCACGCGGGGTGGCCGACAACCGGGGCGACCTGCTGTCGCGCATACTCGCTATCAGGGCTTACCAGGCTACGGTGGGCGACCTACCCCTGCGCATCCGGTGGCTGGTGGAGGGTGAGGAAGAGGTGGGCAGCCCCAACCTCGGCCCTGTAGCCATTGCGCACGCCGACGAATTCATGTCCGACTGGTGCGCCTGGGAAGGCTCGTGGCGGGACATAAACGACAATCCGCAGGTGATATGCGGCCTGAAGGGCATGCTCTATGTCGAGCTACACGCTACCGGCCCCGCATACGACGCACATTCCGGCCTCGGCGGCATATTGCCCAACCCCGCGTGGCGGCTGGTCATGGCCCTCTCGACGTTGCGGGATGCGCAGGGCAACTTCGTCATGGACGGGCTGGAGGACCTGGTTGAACGGCCATCGCAAGCTGAGGTAGAGGCCATCCACCGGATGCCTTTCGACGAGCAAGCGTGGCTCAACCTGTACGGCATCGAGGGCTGGCAGCGCGGGAAGAGCGGGCACGACGTGCTGGTGGCGGAGCAGTTCGAGCCGACCGCGAACATCGCGGGCTTCGTGAGCGGCTACGGCGGCGAGGGGTCCAAGACCATTGTGCCAAGTAAGGCGATGGTCAAGATGGACTTCCGCCTTGTGCCCAACCAGACCCCCGAAAAGATGCTGGACCTGCTGCGCGCCCATCTCGACAGCCGGGGCTACAACGATATAGAGATAGTCAAGCTGGGCGAGCTACTGCCCGCCAAGACGCCCATTGAC
>JALZHG010000387.1 GCA_030914045.1 Chloroflexota bacterium
CGTAGATGTGCGTCAGACGCTGGATGTCGGACTGGCTGATCTGCGGGTTCTGGCGCAACTGGGCCAGCGGGTCCCCCGAGAGTCTCACCAGCCCGAATATAACGATGCTGGCGAAGAACAGGACGACGATGCTAAATATCACCCTTCTTATTATGTAAGCGACCAAGTGTACGGTAACCTCTCGCTAGGCTAGGGAGGGTGGACGGAAGGGCCCTTCCGATCTACCCCGGCGTTCTCGACTAGGTAACCTTCCAATCACCCACGTTCCAGTACGGCCCCGCCAAGCTCGGGTTGACCTGCGGTCCCTGGAGGTTGCTGCTGTAAGCGTAGATCTCGGGGAGCTGGTAGAGCGGCAGGATCGGGCAGTCCTCGGCCATCTGGTTCTGCGCGTCGTGCAGCAACTGCGTCCGTTTCCTCGCGTCTATCGTCACGTCGGACTGGTGGAGGTCGTCTGTGACCTTCTGGTTCCTGTACAAGATGTAGTTCTGTCCCTTAGGCGGGACTTGGTCAGCGGCGAACAGCGAAGTTATCCCTGGGTCGCCGGTCGTAGACCACCCGAAGGTGATGATCTCGAAGTCCCCGCCGGGCAAGACCTGGCTGAAGGCGGTAAAAGACTTGTTCGCTATCTCTATGTTTATTCCGACGTCCTTGAGCTGCTGCTGCACGATCTGCTGCACCAGGGTGTTGAGCTGGACACCGGCGGTCGTCGTGTAGCTCAGGTCGGTGTTTGCCCCCTCGCTCTTGGCTTCCTCGACGAGCTGGCGAGCCTTGTCGGGATCGTACGTGTAGCGCGACCATGCGGGGGTGGAATAAGGCTTGAGCTGCGGAACGATCACGCTTTGTAGCGGGTTGACGTTCTGCCCCTTCAGCACCTTGCTCAAGATCTGCTGGCGGTTTATGCCATAGGCGATGGCCTGCCGCAGCTTTTTGTCCACCTTCTCTGTGTTGAACGACATGTGCGACCAGCTCGCCCCGGACTTATACTTCACGGTCGTGCCGTCTATGCCTTGCAACTGCTGGAGCACGCCGGGACCGTTATCCGGATCTATAAAGCTGATCTCACCGGCCTTGAGCGCGGCTATCTGAGAGTTGGAGTCGGTGATGAAGCGATACGTTAACGATTTGAGGCCTGCCTTCTCGCCCCAGTAGTTCTCGTTGCGCACGACGGTGATGCTCTGGCCCTTGTTCCAGTTCTTGAACTTGAACGGTCCGCTACCCGTTATGGAGTTGTTGAGCGCCGTGTTGAAGTCCTTGTTCTGGTAGATATGCTCGGGTAGGATGCTCGAGAGTAGCAGGTCGCGCCAGGGGGCGTAGGGCTCCTTGAACGTGATCTTGACGGTACGCTCGTCTGGCGTTTCAAACTTGGAGATCTTGTCCCACCCGGTGCGGGTGACGATCTTGTTCTTCGGGTCCATGATCTGCTGGAAGGTCCACTTGGCGTCCGCGCTGGTCAGGGGCTTGCCGTCGGACCAGGCGACCCCGTCTTTAAGCCTGTACTGGATAGCGAGCGGGTTCTCGCTCAGGACCTCGGGCATCTCATCGGCCAGCTGCGGTGTGTAGTGGAGGTCGGGATTGAGCAAGAGGGGCGCCTCCAGGATGCCGGAGGTGACGTATGCAGTGTACAACGAGTCACCACCGGTGACGTAGCCGTTGAGGATCGCGGGCTCCGCGCCTACGCCTACTACCAGGTTGCTGCTGGCGCTCCCGCCAGAGCCGCTTCCTCCGTTGCCCTGGTCGCCGCCACTGCCGCAGCTCGCCACCCCTAGCAGGGTGGCGCCCGCCAAGCCCGCGCCACCAATCTTCAGAAAGTCGCGGCGACTGATCGTCGAGCCGCGTTCCCCATCCATCGCCGGCCCAAGAATCTTGTCGCTCATCGTCCTCCTCTCCTACCCGGAACATCACTGCGAACTGATGTTCTGAAGGCACCCTTGCTTTTCAGAGCTGCGACCGTACGTGAGCCTCGGACGTACCCCTTGGTGTCTACCGAGGCGCATAACGGTAATGATGCAGCTATCATGGAGCTGCCGCAACAAAGCCTCACACGCCCGAAGCCCCCATCCTATACTAACCGGCCGAACCCTTGACTCACCACCACTCTCCCGCATCTTCAAAGCATCCTTGAGGCCTACCGAGGAAAGTCGCGATGGAAAGACCACCCGGGCGTCACCCCAGGCAGTAGGGCACCGAAGCGCAGCTCAGTTGGTTTTGTACTTTCGGAACGACCTTTGCCCACAGGTTACTAGCCCGGTGACAACGCGACGGGCTTATTCACCCAACGTCGGGGAGAAACTGTTTGGAAGCTTCCTGATCCCGCTGGGAGGCATTCTTGGACTGGTGTGGGTGTTGGCGGTCTCGGCCCTGATGCTCGCGGGCTTGTCGGGTCGCAGAACGGACGGGCCTAGGCGTTCGGAGCATAGAGCCTAACAACGTCGGGCAGGGTCACCCCCCTTATTCACCCAACGTCCTAGAAGGGGCGTTCTCAGAAGTACGTATGCGGAATCCCGCGTAGCCCTGGTCCAACACCGGTGGCGTCCCTGGCCCATAGGACCGGGGCCGCTACTACATCCTCAGGCGAGCGCCTCTCGGACTCTCGGATGGCCGCAACCGTGGCAGCCTCTGTCCTCAGAGCTCCAGCGGTGGGGACACGCGGCTCAATGCCAGCCCCTCCCTCGCGAGCCACATCGTACCCGAGTGCATCACCTGCCCCCGCCTCTGGTCTGCCCCCGGCCACTCGTCGAGGTCCTCCTCCAGCACCGTTGTCTTGACGACCAGCTCCGAGCCCTCTACCAGTTCGGTCAAGGCCCGCTGCTGCTCCAGCGCCTCCTTGACCCCCATGCGCAGGTCCCAGTCCATGCTGATCCACACGGAGCGGCCCTCGCCGCTCTCCTCCTCTGCCAGCCGCCGCACCTCCTCAACCCGGTTGCCCGGCTCGCCGCCGTGCCTTACGAAGCGCAACCGTCCCTCGGCCTCCAAGCCTTCGACGTCGAGCCCCGCT
>JALZHG010000388.1 GCA_030914045.1 Chloroflexota bacterium
TTTCTGGCCCTATAAAGGTGGTTTTATGCAGGATCGTGGATATGGACTTCCGAGAATTCCTCTTCTAGCTCGACTTTAGCCATTAGGCCGCATAGCAGAGCGCATCGGTCAAGCGTTCCATGAAGGCCTTAGGGACTTTTACCGTCTCGGTGTCCGCAGGCGACCCGCAAAAACCCTCCCCCTGTGCCCACACCTCCTTGCGCACCAAGGCGAGCGCATCGCAGAAGGTCGGATGACTCTTACGGTACCAGGCCGCCCGCCGAAAGGTACCCGCTGCGTGCGTCATCCGGTCATGGGCGAACAAAGTGACCAGCGAAAACAAACCCAACAGAGCCGGTGTGGTTCTTCGTATCGCCAGCTCCGACCACTGCCTTTGGGTCTCGAATCCAAGATGCCTACGCACCTCTTGGAATGTCGCCTCCAGCTGCCAGCGCATCACGAACCAACAGAGGATCTTCTCCGGATCGGCCTCAAGGTCGGTACACAGGAGGGCCTGAGTTTTGAACCGGCTTCGCGGATCGCGCACCAAGACCCAGCGCACAGGCACGGCGAACAAGCCCGTACTGTACCAAACGGCCGTCTCAGAAGTGATCTCGACTATGCGCTCCTCGCTTCCATACCAGTGGGAGATCGTGGTGGGCTTCCAGACCGTGGTGGGATCTTCGGCCATCACCGAAAGGTTAGGCAGGCGCTCGCCCTTGAGGCGAGGCCTCCCTATCTGCCCACGACGGCGCGGAGGAGCTGGCTCATAGAGCGCGGCGTCCAAGCGCAAGCGGGTGATGAACGTTACGGGTGTGCTCAAGCTTCGGCAACGAAATAGCAGTTTGAGAGAGGCGTAGGTGCTGTCCGCTACCGCAACGATCTCACGCTTTGGATACCAGCGTCTTACCTGCAAGAGTAGCTGCCATGCCCACTCGGTTATCTTCTTGTGCTGTTTGCCTTGCCGGGCAGCATAGCGCTCGGAGGGAGCCAGGACACTCAAGAAGGGCAAAGCCCAAACTCGAGAAGCCCAAGGGATTGGCACCAATAGCATCATGCACACCCACCGCAGTCCGCTGCTCTTCACGAAGTGCTCGGGGGTGGAGCGGACCGGGTCGCGGTAGACACCCTTGGCGGCGATCTTCTTACCCCACCGCCTCTCCAGCGTCTCGTCGATGCCGAAAACGAGTGGCCCTTGTGGGACGAACGTCTTTACGAGCAATCCCAACAAGATGCGGCTCGCTCCCCGACTCGACCAGCTAGCGCGGCTTAGCACTCGGTGGTAACGGTGGAAGCGCTTGTATTGGTCTAAGCCCATCGCACGTAAGGCTGAGCTGACCGTTCGCCGACCCGGGGCGAGGATCGCGCCGACCAAAAGCAGCTGGGCGTTTTGCCAGACGCGCTTTGAGAAAAGTGGCGCAAAGGGGGCCAAAGGCCGTATCATCATGGAGGGTAGGGTACGTATCTCGATCACCTCTTTTAGCGGAGATTGGTGACGAGCGTACCCTACCCCTTTCTCTCACTAATGGCTAAAGTCGAGCCTCTGATAGTGTCTGGTAAGTTGTGGGTTGAGAGAGGAGGGAGGCACTTGGCCCCGAAACACGAGTTCGAGCACGACGTGAAGCGCGACGTGGAGGCCCGAGTCCGCCAGGGCGTGAAGGCCGTCCTGGAGGAGGTGCTCCAGGAAGAGATGAGCGAGCACCTCAAAGCCGGCTACCGGGAGCTGACCCCCACCAGGCGCGGTGAGCGCAACGGTCACTACCCAGCGCAACCTCTTAACGCCCGCGGGAAAAATCGAGCGTTTGGAGGTGCCTCGAGACCGCGAGGGGGAGTTCGTAACTGAGGTATTTGAGCGCTACAAGCGCATGACTGGCGACGTCGAGGAGGCGATCCTCTAGATGTACCTCTCCGGGATCTCGGTCAGGAAGATAGCCGGTGTCACCGAGGCGCTAAGCCGGGTGAAGGTCGGCAAGGACGCCGTAAGCCGCATCGCCAGAAGGCTCCAAGAGGAGCAGAGGGCTTGGCGGGAGCGCTCTTTGAAGGAGAAAAGCTACCCTTACCTCTACCTGGATGCTACCTACCTGAAGGTGAGGTGGGGAGCGGGGGTGACGAGTATGGCGCTATTGGCGTGCGTAGGGGTGGATGAGGAGGGCTTTAGGGAGGGAGGTGTTGGCAGTTGAGGTTGCCGGCACGGAGAAGGGAGCTGCCTAGGCCTCCTTGCTGCGGGGGCTAGTGGACCGGGGCCTGTCGGGAGTGCGCCTGGTGGTCTCGGACGACCACGAGGGCATCGAGAGCGCGGTAGCGGGTGAGCTGCCTGGAGTGGATTGGCAGAGGTGCGTCGGTTCACTTCGAGCGCGACGTTCTCTCGCACGTGCCAACCACCTCTATGGCAGAGGTAGCCCACGATCTCAAGGCGATCTTCAAGGTAAGGCGCCAGGAGACAGCGAGAGCTCTGGCCGAGGAATTCGTAGATCTCTACGGTGGGCTTTTCCCCAAGGCGGCATCGGTGTTTGAGGCGGGGATAGAGGACGCGCTCGTCTACCTACGTTACCCCGGAAGCCACCACGCCCGGATACGCACCACGAACATGCTGGAGCGGCTCTTTGAGGAGGTGAAGAGGAGGACGAGGGTGGTAGGGGTCTTCCCCAACGAGATGAGCGCGAGCACTTTAGCGACGGAGATAGCGTTGAGGAGCAGCGAGCAGTGGGCGCTCAAGCGCTACCTCACGGTGGACGCCCTCGAGGAAGTGGAGAAACCGAACCCACAACTTTCGAGACATTGACGTATGCGAATAGCCGAAGATGCCACCTACCGCGGTGGCTTGGGAATTGGATTCGTGGCAATTTCCATACAGTCCCTGCTGGCAGAAGACACACGTCCCGCAGGCGATATTGAACGGCACCAGAACGTGGTCGCCGATTTTCAGTTTCTCCACCTCCTCGCCGAGCTGCTCCACCACGCCGGTGAACTCGTGGCCAAACGTCATTCCCACCCGGGTATCCGGCACGGACCCG
>JALZHG010000389.1 GCA_030914045.1 Chloroflexota bacterium
TCTCTCTTCAGAGCTCGTAGCCGACTCGCACCGAGGACGGTCATCAGCACCGAGAGGACTATGGCCACTGAGACGATCGGTGCCTTGGTGGGGTCGAACGTCCTGGGGGAGAGGACCCTGTAGGTCATCGTTTCAGCCAACACCCCTACGGTGCCCCCCGCGCCCAGCAAGGTCAGCCCCGCGGCCCCGGCCTTCCCGGCACTACCGCCGCGCGTAATCTCAGCACCGCAAACAGCGCCTGCGCGACCATCATGGGGAGCCCGGGCGACAGCGCCGTGCCTCCACCCTTGAAGAACTCCGCGGAGGCGTCCCGCCCGACGTAAAGGTCGGCGACCTACTTGCCCGGCAGCCCTTCCTTGACGGCGACGCGCGCGCCGATCGCTGAGTTCAACAGCCACAGCATGGAGACCACGGACAGCGCCGATATCCTCTTGGGCATCGCTACCTCCTCCGCTCGGGTGGGGTGAGCCATACCCCCACGCAGTTACGCTCTCGGATGGTTATCACGTAGTCCCGCCCCGTGGTTCTTTGCCCGTGACTTCGCTGGGTTTCTGAAGCCACTCGTCGCGAAGGACGACGTACAGATACTTGCTAGTCCACCTTTCCTCGAACCACGCGTTCTCCACGAAGCTGCCCTCCCCGCGCATGCCGAGCCGCTCGAGTAGCGCCACCGAGGGCACGTTCTCCTGGTCGGTGATCGCGTAGACGCGGTGCAAGTCCAGCTCGCCAAACGCATAGTCCAGGAGACGCGCGACGGCTTCCGACGCGAACCCCCGTCTTTACCTCCTCGGAGAGGTTCTCGACGTAGTACTCGGAGCCCAAAAGCCCGAACTCCTCTGCCCCCCAGAAGGCGAAGCGCACCCTGTTCTCGGGTTCGATGCCGAGCTTGGAGATCTGCAGGGCGCTCTCAAGGATGGTCGCCGTGCCGCTTCCGTTGTCGTTTATGCCGGGGCCCTCGGGCACGGAGTCGAGGTGGGCACCCACGACGACCGTGCGGTCCTCGCGACCCGTGGGCGTGTCGGCGATGACAGGCGCTACCCTCCGAACAACCTCCGCCAGAACCCCTTGGAGCGCTCGGCTTCCAGCTCTCCCCTGAGCCGCTCCCGCTCCTCCTCCAACCGCTCGGCACGTTCCCTCTCCCTCTCGCGCTCTTCGAGGAGCCGGTCACGTTCCTCGCGGATCGTGCTCTCGGCCCGCTCGGTAAGCTCTAGACGACCCTCTAAGCGCCCAAGCTCCCGCTCCAAGGCGTTTACCCTATCCACCCACTCTCGGACGCTCTCGGGACTTTGTGAAGGCCTCTCGCGACCCATGCGGCTAACCCTGGGGCGGCCAGGTCCATGCTCTTCGAGATAGCGGTGCACGCTCCACCTCGCCAACCGCCAGCTCCTACCATGACGCTCACCCTCAAGTAGTCCGTCACCTGCGAGTTGCTGGATCCGCCGGGTGCCTATCCCCAAGACCTTCGCGGCCTCCTCAGTAGAGTAGAAATCTTGTACAGGGCTGTCTTCGGACATACCCGAAGCGTACACGAACGAAATAGCGGCTGCTACGTTGCGCATTTTCGGTATGTAACAGATCTTTAAGAGCGAGTTTGGCAAAGCTCCGATGGACCCTGTGAGCCGCTGTGTGTGAGGCGTCTAGGCAAGATTCTTGGCTTCTGGTCGGGCGCTGATCGCAGCAGAGTGCAGTGTTGAGGTGGTGTCCACCCTATGCCAACCCCCCTAAGCAGGCGCTTTGCAACTTGTATGTATTATCCGCAATGCGAATCATTGGCGAAATTTCGGCAGTTTCGTTTCGTTGTTTCGGGTGTAATGGGGGCGGAAGTGGAAGTTCCCCAGTTGCCAGGATGGTCGGCTGGGGAGCCTGATCGGTCGGGCCATCGTTTTCGAGCAGGGGCGGCGGTCACCGCGGCGGACCGCCGGCTCCGCACGCATCATCTGGGTGGGGACTGCTTGGGCTTCGGCGGTCGGCATATCAGTTGGGGGGTTGTTGCTTAGTTCACGGCTCCCTCCTTTGCTTGCGGGGCTTGCCTACAGGCGGCCCTTTTCCGTTACCCTACCCGTCCTTACCCCTCTCCGGCTCGCCGGCGGCCGTTGTGTGCGATTCTGGGGCCTTTCTTCCCGACAATGTGAGCGACACAGGAAGGTCGACAATCCTGATTATCGCGGTGGTTGCGCGACATAGGGGATCCCACTTGTGGCCGAATACCGGTACCCGATCTCCCGCGCGGATGGGTGCTCCTACTGGATGAGATGGGTGCCTCTACTGGATAAAACGGGCCGCTGTGTAACAGAAATGTTGCGCGGTTTTCGCAGCAATGACTACGTTGATGGGTGCCTCTAGTGGACAGGATGGGTACCGTTAGTGGATGTATGGGTGCCCCGAGTGGACGAGAGCGCCTTCTCAACCTACGGACACTCGGCCTGAATTGCCAGCGTGCCGAACACGGGGCGCTCCGTTATACCTGCAAATCGGCGAGTTTGCGCTCTCGGAGAATCGGCGACGTAGGAGGTTCGCCTTCGGCACTCAGAATGGGAGCTCCTACTGGACGGGATGAGTGCGCCCTATGGAAAAGATGAGGGCTCCAAGTGGATAGCATGGGTGCCTCTACTGGAAACAATGGGAGCTCCTACTGGACGGTATGGGTGCCTCAAGTGGATTTTTATGGGTGCCTCCAGTGCAAGAAACGTTACCGTTTTTGCTGCAAATGGCGGAGTTTCTTGCGCCGGTTGGCTGGTCGCGTATGTAGTGTATGTAGTGTTAAATGTTCTTGTATGTTTAACAGGGAGGACGGGTTTTGGAAGGGCTTGCTGACAGCAACACGCTGATACTATTCCCGGTCGAGGAGGTGGTTCAGCCGCACCTCATCCCGATGGAGGTAAACCTGGAGGGATGGCCCCTCTTCTCCAGGCAGAAGAGACGTCCAAAGGCAGGCCAGCTGGAGGTGGTCCAGAACGTCGTCACGGAAGCTGGGGACCGTGTAGAGC
>JALZHG010000390.1 GCA_030914045.1 Chloroflexota bacterium
CATGCCGGCCAGAGTCGCTGCCAACAGGTTGCGGGAGACGTGGCTCAAAGAGCGGCGAGACGGGTGGCGTGGTCGAGGAGAGAGTTTCAGGCAAGGCTCCCTGTAGCACGCCCCCACCCGCTAAGCCCCGCACACATATTCAATGTGCCAGGCATCACGCCTGAGCCTTTAGGCAAGCGGCGCGACGTAGCGCAGCACTGCCCAGAAATGGCAGGCACTGCCCACTACGACGAAGAGATGCCACAGCTCGTGGAACCCGAACACCCCGGGCCACGGGTTCGGGCGCCTCAGCCCGTAGACGATCGCGCCCAGGCTGTAGACTAATCCCCCGCCCAAGACCCAGGCCATCCCACCGGGCGGCACCGCTTGGAAGAGGGCGGGAGCCGCGATCACGGCTACCCAACCCATCCCCATGTATAGCGCCACAGAGAGCCAGCGCGAAGCGCCCATCCAGAAGAGCTTGAAAAGGACGCCGCACATTGCAAGACTCCAGAACACGCTGAGCAACCCCACCCGCCAAGCGCCGTCCAGCGCGAGCAAGCAGAAGGGGGTGTAGGTGCCAGCTATGAGCACGAAGATCATCATGTGATCCACCCTGCGCAGCCTCGCCACTCCGGCCGGAGAGAGCGGCAAGAGGTGGTAGAGCGTGCTCGCGGAGTAGAGGGCGGTCAAGCTGAGGCCGAAGATGCCGAAGGCCACTATCTGATCTACCCTCCCCGCGTTCGCCGCCTTCACCAGCAGCACGACCACTCCCACGCAGGCGAGCAGTCCTCCTGCTAAGTGGGTGAGCCCGTTGACGGGTTCCCGCAGTCTCTTCTTCGTTCTTCCTCTACGCAATCCGCATCACTCATCTACTGTTTCGGTACCTTTGCCGGCAAAGGGTATCCTACCCGGTGAGCAGGAGAACATCTCTGCAACTCACCGCCTACACTTCCCCCGTCCGGCCGAGAGAATAGCTGTTAAGTCATCACGCCGGCCTTCCTACACCGCCCGGGGCGCTTGACCTCTACCCTTCCGGCCGTTATCATGGTTGTAGCAGAAGTTTCTTTTTGGTCTTGCTCCACCGGCAGCGGCCCCGAAGGAACTGGCTGGCCGCAATCATGGAGGCGATGTGGACGTTTTCAGCATCTACAAGGAAACCCACTCTTCGGACGATCCTGCAACGCGCGAAAGGCATTATGCAGGATGGACCGCTGACCGGGACAGTGCGATACGACGGGCCAACGAGATCTACGAGGGAGGGGACAGCATAGAAGCGGCATTGGTGATCAGTAACGGCCCGACGGGTGTCGAAGTCGTCTACCGCATAGGCGACGAAAACTAGGGCATCATGGGCCATCCCTTATACGAGGACACCGGGCGTACCGCACCTGTCTCCGAAAGGCGCTCAGGGGAGCATGTATCCTGGTTGCGCAAGCCGATAAGGAGTCAGAGATCACAGAATATCACGACAGACACACAATGGAGCGGATGCGGGAGCACTTGGCCCGCGCCGACAGCGAGCTCGAGGCTGCCCAGCATTTCCTGGCCCCTGATTCCGCCGAAGGGACCGAGATAGACCTGGTTCGCGTCGTCGCCAACGCCAGAGTTGCCCTTGGGGATGCTTTGGAGATCGTGCGGTTACGGCTCGGGGACACCGAGCGTGGGTAGCTTGGTCGTCCCCGACTTTGCGCTAGGGCGTTGATTGTGGCTAATCTCGAGGAGGCCGCGCAGCGGCTGCTACGAGCCTTGAACGAGCATCAAGCGCACGATCGCGAGGGTGCAACGGTAAAGCCGGGAGACCAAGAGGCTCGGGATGCTGGGCTGAGGGTAAGCTCCACCCACTACCGTGCGGCCATATGGTGGCTGCTAGATGTGGGCGCGTTGGTTCCTGACGAAGAGGCCAATGAACAGCTTAGAAACGCTGTTGGAGCCCAGCACCGTGGCTTCGCGTTCAAGATTACCCGGCGCGGTCTGAACATGCTGCGTAAGGTCTAGCTGCCCGCCGGAAAGGAGCTGGTGGCCCAGCGTGTTCGGGGTTGAAGGTGGTGGTCGGAGTGTTGTGAACACAAACGTTGGGACTCATGCAGCTACGTTTCTGGAGGTAGCCATAAACCTAAGTGACCCCAGAAAAGTAATATTAGTAACAATAATGTGCTATAATTATTATGTAATATGAACAGCGACCGCTTAGGGCTGAACAGGAAGGAGAGGGCGTAATGAGACGATTCCAGCCCTGTCGCAAACGATGGCGGATTTGGCTTCTGAAGCAAGTGAGGCTATTGAAGCGGGAAAGTAGGTTCGACTACGCCGAGGAGAGGTGCTCTTGACCGAGGTGACGAAGCTAGGGCCGTGTCAGGTGCGAAGCAAGACGGAGCACCCCTGCCCTCATAAGGCGGTGACGAAGATCTGGGACATCCCCTTCTGCGAATCGTGTGCCCGCGAGCAGGAGGCGTACTTTGCCATAGGCGAGCTCACGATGCAGGTACAAAGGTTAGCGTCCGACCCTGAGCTCTCGAGGTGTATCGCCAAGGCGGGTAAGCACTAGGGGGCACCTTCTTGTTGCTTTGGAGCCCCAGGAACAGCAAAGGCGGACTCAAGGACATGGCTCAAGGATAAGTAAAGTCGTTCAGCGCCGAGAAAGGATACGGCTTCATCTCCCCGCTCGGTGGGGGAGAAGTCGTCTTCGTCGAGGACTTCTTTGTGCGCCGCTCGGCGGCAGACCCCGAGTTCGGGATTCTCTATGAGGGGGAGCGGGTTGTTTGCCAGACGGCTTGGGACGAGTGGGGGCCCAAGGCGGAGAACGTCTGTGTCATTCTAAGTAGCCGCCCTACTCACCGGTTGCCTGGAGAGGGCGCCCGGAGCGTAGGATGTTATTGGGAGGGTAGAGATGATATGTACAAACGACGAAAGGTTGGGTTATGGAGAGCTCGGAGCTAAAGGCGCGCGTGATCTGCAACCCGGCATCCAGCGGGGGCGGCTACGAGCCCGAAGAGCTCCACCGAG
>JALZHG010000168.1 GCA_030914045.1 Chloroflexota bacterium
GACCGACCTGTTCACCTACATCCTCGACAAGGTTCAGGAGCTAACCGGGCAAACCCACGAGGAGCGCGAGCATAACATCATCTCCTACCGCGTGATAGCCGACCACACCCGCGCCGCCACCTTCCTCATAGGCGAGGGCGTGCTGCCAGGTAATACCCTGAGAGAGTACGTGCTGCGCCGTGTGATGCGCCGCGCCATGGTCCACGCCCGCCGCCTGGGCCTCACCGAGCCGTTCATGGGCCGGGTAGCTGACGCCATCATCGAGAACATGGGCGAGGTCTACCCCGAAATCCGCCAACGCCGCGACTTCATCCTGGAGGCCATGCGCCGCGAAGAGGAGAGTTTCGCCCGCACCATTATCGCCGGCCTCAACCAGTTCGAGCAGATAGCCAACAGGCTGGCCCTGAAGCCCGGCGAGGTCTTCCCCGGCAGGGAGATGTTCGAGCTTTACGGCACGCACGGATTATCGAAGGACATCATGAAGGACGAGGCTGTGTCGCGCGGCCTGGAAATAGATGAAGCCGGGTTCGAGGAGGCTTTGCAGGAGGAACAGCAGCGCAGCAAGCGCAACACCATCCTCAAGGCAGGCGACCGCCAGAACCTCGACATCTACCAGCAGGCAGCAGGCAAGCAGCCCACCACCTTCCTGGGCTACGACTACGCCACCCTCGACAACGGCTACGGTTCGCCTTCCTCAAGGGTGCTAGGCATCATTGTGCAGGACGATAGACGACAGACGATGGACGATAGTGAAGAGAAAGGCAAAGGCAACCCACCATCGTCCATCGTCCATCGTCCATCGTCCCTGGTAGACCTCGCGGGTGAAGGCACCGAAGTAGAAGTGGTGCTCGACCAGACCCCCTTCTACGCCGAGAGCGGAGGCCAGGTAGCCGACAGAGGCACGCTCACCTGGGACAGCGGCAGCATGGAAGTCACCGACGTACAGCGTCCCGTCGGCGGCGTCATCGTGCACAGGGGCCGCATAACCGAGGGCACGTTGCGCACCGGGGCGGAGGTGCAGGCCCACATACCCGGCGCTACCCGCTGGTCCACTATGCGCAACCACACCGCCACGCACCTGCTACACAAGGCTCTGCGGGACGTGCTCGGCACCCACGTTCATCAGAAAGGCTCGGTCGTAGAACCGGGCCGCCTGCGCTTCGACTTCAGCCATAACGCGCCCATGAGCCAGGAAGAACTGCTCACGGTGGAGCGCATCGTCAACGAGCAGATTCGCGCCGACTACCCGGTACAGACCGCCGAGTTAGCCCTGAAGGAAGCCATAGCCCAGGGCGCGATGGCCCTCTTCGGGGAGAAGTACGGCGACGTGGTGCGCCTAGTCCGCATCCCCGGCTACGAAAGCAAAGAGCTTTGCGGCGGCACCCACGTCGAGCGCACCGGGCAGATTGGGCCTTTCTTCATCACCTACGAAGGCTCCATCGGCCAGGGCGTGCGCCGCATCGAAGCGGTGACAGGTGAAGCTGCCGTGGAGTACGCACAGGAGCGTCGCGCTATGCTCAACAACGTGGCCTCTCGCCTGGGGGCAGGGGGCAACGTGGGCCGCAGCCTGGAACTGGTGGACAGCTTGCAGGCCCAACTCCGCGAGTCGCACCGTCGCATCGAGGACCTGGAGCGCCGTATAGCCAGGGGCGAGACCGGCGGCATGACCCAGCAGGTGCAGGAAGTCAGTGGAGTGAAAGTGCTCACCGCCCGCACCACCGCCTCCAGCATGGACGCCCTGCGCGAGACCGGCGACCACCTGCGCGAGCAGCTAGGGTCGGGTGTCGTGGTCCTCGGCACCGTGATCAACGATGAACCTAAGCTGGTAGCAATGGTTACATATGACGCACAGCAGCGTGGGGTCACAGCCAGAGACATCATCCAGGAAATTGCTCCTCTTGTAGGGGGCAAGGGAGGTGGTCAGGTCCACCTGGCGCAGGCCGGTGGGAAGAATGCTTCCGGTCTGGACGCCGCCCTCGCCCAGGTAGTTCCCTTTGTTGCGGCGAAACTAGGCCAGTAACCGGCACCCCGCACCAACGTCCAGCAAAAGAGGCAGGCTACCATTACGGGACCTGCCTCTATTGCTATGAACTCACCAGCCAGCCCGCTCCCCTACTGAACCCCCATTCGCAAATCAAGCAGCACCGTCTTGGCACCCAAAGACGCTGACCAGGCACCAAAGCTCCGCCCTTGTCATTCTGAACGCAGTGAAGAATCTCGTCCTTCACCTCCCAAAGCTGCCCCTTTCATTCAGCAACTGGGTTCCAAACGGAAAGGGAAACACCTTCGTGAGGGACGAGATTCTTCACTGCGTTCAGAATGACAAGGGCGGGGCTATGCTGCTGTAATAGCGATGATGTGGAGCTATGCGCAAGGATAGGCAATAGCAAGCGGCACGAGCATGCAGGCGGGGCCGCTGTAGCATCAGCAGTGTTGCTCATGCAGCCTTTTTAGTGGCAACATGACTGCCCATTATATTGACAATGGTATTGCACATGTATATACTAGCTTTAGTACCAAAATTAGCTACGTACGTGCGGGGCGAGGTGGGAAATGGGGCGAATCAGCTATACTTACATGCAATCGGGGGGCAAACGCGATAAGAACACCGACACCGACCAGTTGAGCGATGGCATGCTTGAGGGACAAGTACCCTCCACCGACGATGGTGGCCTCACGGACACGGTCGATAACGACACGCGGACGACGGGGTCCAGTGGGGATGGACAGTCTCCCGCGAAGGCCAAGGGGCGCGGACGGCGCGGCGGAGGTGGCGGCTCGCAGGAACGCTTCCAGATTACCGCCGACCGCCCTATCTTTACCCTCTCAGTGGCCGCCGACCTGCTCGGCCTCCACCCCCGCACCTTGCGCATCTACGAAGAAAAGAAACTGGTCATCCCCTCGCGCACCGAAGGCAACCGCCGCCGCTACTCCCAACGCGACATCCAGCGCTTCCAGTTCATCCGGCACCTCACCAACGGCGGGGTGAACCTCGAAGGCGTGCGCATCATACTCGATATGGCGGAAGAACTCTCTCAACTCGGTGGCAACCCCGAAGAGATCATAGAGCGCAACCTGCAAGCCCTCGATGGACCGTAGAGAGTTCGTAACGGTGGTCAAGGCCACCGCCAGAGAATTCGTGAAAGACGACGTAGGCTACCTCGCCGCAGCCGTCACATACTACGCCTTCTTCAGCCTCTTCCCGGCCATACTGCTAGGCGTCACCATTGCCGGGCAATTCGTCGATACCGATGACGCCTATGCTTTCATCGTTGAGCGGGTGGGACGGTTCGCCCCCAGTCTATCCGAGTTCCTGACGAAGACGCTCGAAGAAGTAATTGAAAAGCGCGATTTCGCAGGCTGGTCCGCCCTCTTCAGCTCGGTAATACTCTTCTTCACCGCCACCGGCGCTTTCGACGCCATAGACAAGGCGATCAATCGCGCCTGGAAGTCCGAGAAGATGCCGTCCATCTTCGTCACGAAACTTACAAGCTTCTTGATGATCGTGACCGTCTCCGCGCTGATGCTTGTGTCGCTGATGGTCTCCGCGGGACTTACCGCGACCCGTACATTCACCACCTATCTGCTGGGGGACGTACCGGGCACGGACTTCGTGTGGGTGCTCATCAGTTTCGCGGCCTCCACGAGCGTGGTATTCCTTGGTCTGCTGTTGCTCTACCGCTACATCCCACGTTGCACGGTCGGGCTTCATGACGTATGGCGCGCCGCCCTGCTGGCCGCCTGCATCTGGTCGCTCGCCAAGGAAGGGTTCGCCCTCTACTTAGGCTCGACCTTCGCCACCTACAGCGCGGTCTACGGCACCGTAGGGGCGATAGTCGCCATCCTCACCTGGATTTACGTCTCGGTCATCATCATCCTGACCGGGGCCGAGTTCTCAGCCGAGACCGCCCACGTGCGCGACCTGCGAGAGAAGGTGCAGCGCGCCACCCTGGCGGAACAAGAGCCGTCCCGCAGCCCCTGGTTCTCCAGCTAAAGAATGACGAGGGCGCGACGTATCGCGCCCTCGTCATCAATGCTCCCCTTTGCATTGGCCAGCCAAGTGGCTACTTCTTACCCACTGCTGACAGAGCCTCACCTACTCGCACCAGATCGGTTACGACCATGTCTTCCCCACTCATATTGGATGAGTACAACATGATGCGCGTATTGCCGATGTCAAACACGAGGTAGTGTGCCTCGTTCCTCTTGTAGAGGCGGCCCTGCCTGGAGCCAACCTGCACCGGGGTGCTGCTGCCCAATTGGCTCTCGTCTATGGCAGATGGCGGGCCTTGCACAACCAGTGCGTGCAACACATCGTGATCTGCGGGTCCACGAGCCACCGCCTGTGTAACGACCCCTTGCGAGGCGACATAGTACGGCTTTCGCAATTGCCGGGTGTTTGAGACAACGCCGGTAGGCTCATAAAGAGTAAACGTTACTTGCCTGGAAGCCTCACGCCAGCCCTCTGCTACATCTCTGGCGCTGGCGGGGCGCATATCGGCAACCACGTAACCTACGGGGGGCTTGAACTGGAACAGCGACGCGTCCACGGGCTTGTTGAGTTCCAGCCGCTCGACATGGCTCTCTTCGATCAACACCCCATCCTTATCCCAACCTTGTAGCTTCAGGATCAGGTAGAACTGCTGGTCGATCCATAGCCGGTACTTGTGGCTGTTCAACCAGTAACCGCCGCCCGCTTCAGCTTCCAGGACCTCGGGTGTAACGTTCCATTCCAGCACGTAAGCAGCCCGCCCCGCTACCTCCTCGTCACCCACTAGAGTGACCGTGTATGGCTTTTCGATGGGACCGGGGCGAGTTGGGCTGGAGAATAGCTGCTCCGTATTGAGCGGGCTGAAGGCCCTGGCAGCATCCTCTTTTCGCTGCATTATGCGTATTTCTTCGTGCCCGGAGAGCGTCCCATAGACGATGCCGCCAACTTGCAGGCCAATGCCTTCCAACTCCGTTCCGTCCGGCATGGTAGAGCGCGACTTGCTGGCAAGCTTGTCCGGCGCTTCATACCACGTTTCGACCCGGCCTCCAATCACGCCGCCCTCCGTATTTAGGCCCTCAACACCGCGCAAGGAAGGCATCTGGCGGCTGTATTGTGACACTGCATAGGCGCTCCGTAGCCCGGCGACAGAGCCGTCTTTAGTGGCCTTCTCTGCCTGTGCGAATATCGCTTCCGCGCTGACAGGCCTGGGCTGCTCTACGAAGAGCACCGCCCCCACCAGGAGCAGCACAAGCGCCATCGCCCCGCACATGGCTACCGTCGCGGGGCGCAGGTTGATTGCCCAGCGGGGTTTACGTTCCGTCTGTGCGCTTTGCAACCTGGCTTCAACCGCAAGCCAGGGGTCTCTGCGACTCTGCGTGTTTACCTGGGCATGCTCCTTGAGCACGCTTCTTACGAATTCTTCGCTCATGAATTTCCCCTTTCGCACTCCAAAGTACGGTGAGCCAGCAAGACCGGCCCTATTTAAGTTCGTGACGCTAAGACCGGCAGCAGCTTTCTGAGGCGTTTGCGCGCATCGTGCAATCTGCGCCTTACCGTGCCCTCCGGCACCATCAGCCGCTGCGATACCTCGGCATCGCTCAGATCGAGGTAGTACTTCATCACCACGGCGGCGCGCTGCCCCGGCGAAAGCTGCTCGATAGCGGCAAGCACCTCTTCCCTCGTCTCGGCTGCCTCTAGCGTGTCCAGCAGGCCAGGCTCTGGGGCGGGAATGTCTATCTCTTCCCCGCCGTTGCCCGCGTCATACGAGACGTCACGCCTGCGACTCGCTACTTTCATGGCGCTGTACACCACGCTGCGCAAGAACCAGGGTCTAAACGGCCTGGTGGTATCAAACGTGGCGATCCGTTCGTAGGCAGTTACGAAGGCTGATTGCGCCACGTCCTCGGCCAACGCCCGGTCGTCAACGATGAGGTAGGCAGCCTGTATCGCCTGGGTGTGATAGCGCCGTACCAGCGCCTCCAGCCCACCTATGTCCCCACGCTTAAGCCTCGCGATTGCTTGCTCGTCATCCATGCATCCTCCGCCTGTCCATTCTAAGTTGAAGGTCCCTTCTGCTCATAATAGCTCTCAGCTACAGATTCTGTTCGGGGTGTGGGCACAATCGGAGGCAAGCAAAAGAAGAGGTAGCAGGTGCGACGACTCGCACACAAGCTACCTCTTCTTGTACAGCCGGTCATCCTGACCGGTTGCTATGTACCGCCAGGTAGGCTACTTATTAGCGGGAGATGAGAAGTCGAAAACAGCGGGGTCCAGGGGCTGGTTGAACTCGATGGTCTCAAAACTGCCGCGCGCCACCACCTCACCATTCGCATTGTAGGCTTCGGAGCGCAGTATGAAAAAGAGTTGCTGGTCTACCCACAACTTGGACTTAGGATTCGGCACCCGTACGCTTGGATAGCCTCTTCCCGCCGGGTTGGCGGTCAGTTCCAGGACGTACACGTCCCGGCCGTTTATCTTTTCGGTGCCTAGAAGAGCTATATCGAACAGGTCGAGGTGGTTATACTTCTGTGCGTTTGTACCGTTTCCTTTGCCGGTGCTGCCCATCCGTTCTACCCAATCGTACGGGCTGAATATATGATCCTGCTCCGGGTCAATTGGCCGCTTCAGCACACCATTCTCCAGCACACCACCTTCTCCGAGGACCAAAGTGTCATCTTCCTCATGGGCCAGATAGGTGTATTCCTCGTCCGAGCCACTCATGGTCTCGTACTCGTAGCCATCGGACCTGTGGAACGTGCCCTTGTTAATATACCTGGGAGGCTCGGCCTGGTACCACTGCTCGCTACGACCTTCAACAATCGCCCCCGCAGGCTCATGGCTTATTAACCAGTGCGTCATCACGCCGTGGAAGGTTTGCACGCTCGCCTGATCGTTCTGGGCTACCTGCTTGGCCCTAGCAATCACCTCCGCGGCGCTTGCTGACTTAGGCTGGTTGAGAAGTGTCGCGGCCCCTATAGCCACAGCCACCAAGACGACCAGCAAGCCTGCCACCAGCAGCGGTCGCACACTAAATTGAGTACGCATCAGTTTCTCCTTACCCGAAGGTCTATGTTGCGGCTGTACCAGCCTGCTCAGCGCGGGCCACAGGTCCGGCTGCGTTGTCATATTGGTGTCGGCGTGCTCGCGGAGCACGCGCCTCACAAAATCCTCACCCATTGTGGTTCTCCGTTTGTGTTGCACGAGAGCGATACATCGCGCCTCGTACCTTTTTACGATTAGACAGTCAGCAATCTGCGCAGCCGCTGTCGTGCATCGTGAAGGCGGCGGCGCACCGTGCCGGGCGGCACAGCTAAACGTTGTGACACCTCGGCATCGCTCAGATCCAGGAAGTAGCGCATCACGATGGCCGCGCGCTGTCCCGGCGAGAGTTTCTCCAGCGCGGCGAGTATCTCGTCCCTGGTCTCCGACGTCTCCAACATCTCCTGCAAGCCGGGATCCGGGCTGGGCAACGTACCGTCGTCCTCAGCGTGCGCCTCGAAGGAAAGGTCGTGCCTGCCACCCGCTACGGAGATTGCCCGGTTCACCACCAGGCGCATGAACCAGGGGCCGAACGGGCGAGCGCCGTCGAAGGAGGCTATCCGCTCGTAGGCGCGGAGGAAAGCGCCCTGGGCAACGTCTTCAGCGAGCGCATAGTCGCCCACGATAAGGTAGGCCGCCTGCACTGCCTTCACCTGGTGCTTCGTTACCAGGACCTCCAGGCCGCCAATGTCCCCGCGCTTGAGCCTGGCGACCGCCTCCCTCTCCTCCATCTGTCTCTCCTGCGTATACCGGTTGTTAGAAGGCCTTCTAGAGTTACTACCTGCAAGTTGTCCCATAATGTTCGGGGTATACTCACAATTGGTGGATATTACACAAGCATCCTCTACTTATGTATATAATGGGACCACCCGCCTCCAAACGGATGTGGGCCGTTTAACCGTGCTATCATACTAACAACTAAGAACCAACAACTCACAACTCACAACTAACCACCGGCACCGCCAATGGGTCCTTTAGAGAGCGAAAGCGAGTTCGACCACACACTCTATACCGCCGAGTTCGTTACCGCCGAGCCGGACGAGCCGCTTGCCACCATCCTGGAAAGGGTGGAGGACGCCCTGGCGCGCACGCCGAACGTGGTGCTCATCCTGCCCAGGGGCAGCACGGCGTTCCACTCTACCCACGACTTCCTGGCGCTGGGCAAGCTGCACAGCGGCCGCGACGTACACGTATCAATCGCTTCGCCCGACCCCACGATAGCCAGCCTGGCCCGCGTGCTCGGCTTCTACGTCGAGAGCGTGCCCGACGACCACGACTATTACGAGTCGCCAGGCTCCGTGACCGAAGAGGATACGGAGCAGCCGACCTCGCCCCTGCCCCTCGGCCCGCCCAGGGTGTTAGGCCCGTTCCCGGACAAGCCGGAGTGGGTGCTCTCGCCGTCAGGCTACGTCTACCCGGTGCCCAGCACAACCTCCACCTGGCTGAACCACCCCAGCGACCCCGCGAACGCGCAGGAGGGCAGCGGCGCGAGCGGGAACGGTAGCAAGCCCGCCCACCCGCACCTGTCGCTCCCGCTGTCCAGGTCCGGCGTGCCCTCGCCCCGCACCAAACCGAGGGCGACCGGGCAGCTACAACCCACCATCATCACCGACCCCTCGCTGCCCTCCATCACCGGCGACAGGTTCGATGTGCCCTTGCCCCTAGTGTCCACCACCGAATCGGGGCGCATCAAGGCCCGCCGCACGGACGAAGAAGCCGCCGCCTACGTCAAGCTTGAAGGGCAAGCCACGGTGCGCAAGATACGCCGCTTCACCGCGTTGCGTGTCGTCACGGGCGTGCTGGTGCTACTGTTGCTCGCGCTGGTGGGTGCCGGTACGTACGCATGGATCTACCTGCCGGAGGGTAGCGTCGAGATAACCCCGCTAAAGAAGGACCTGGTCGGATTGCAGATAGAGGTGCCCGTGCTTATCACCCCAGGCGCGGCTGGGCGGGCGGGGCTGGCGACACCTCTGGAGCAGACGGGCACGGACGGGGTTATCAGCACATACTCGCTTACGTCCACGCAGAGGAGCGTCAGCATAGTGGAGGAAGGTACGGCCCCGGCCACCGGCTCTCGCACAATTGCGAAGGGACGCGGCGAGGGCGTGCTGCACTTTACGAACCGCACCAGCAACCCCATCACTATAGCCAGGGGCATGCAGTTCAAGGCCCCTAGCGGCGTTGTAGTGGAAATCACCCAGGGAGGCGTCCTGCCACCCACGATCTTTGGGGCCAGCTTCGGTCAGGTTGATTTGCAGGTAGCCGCCACGGTTGAAGGCCCCGAGGGCAACGTACCCGCCGAGCAAATACGGGGCGTAAGCGACAATGGTGCGTTCGAGTGGACCAACCGCGCAGCCCTGCAAGGTGGCGGCACCGAAACGCTGAAAGTGGTCACCCAGCAGGACATAGATACGCTCGTGTCGGACCTGAACAAGAAGGCGCTCGACCAGGGGCGGGCGCTGGGCCTGCTACTCGCCCAGGTGCCGCCGGGGCACGAATTGATTACGCAGACGGTGAAGTTCGGAGAGGTCGTGGCAAGCTCCAGCCTCAACGCCAACCAGGATGGCGAAGCGGTGAGCGTGGTGGTCACGACCAGCGTGCAGGCATTCAGCTACAACAATGG
>JALZHG010000169.1 GCA_030914045.1 Chloroflexota bacterium
GTCCTCAGGGGCCGTTCGGAGGCGGGTCCGCGGGCGCTGGGGCACCGGAGCATTCTCGCGGACCCGAGGTCGCGGCAGAGCAAAATTCAGCTCGACCGTGCGATCAAGCGGCGCGCGCGCTTCCGCCCGTACGCGCCTATGGTCCTGCTGTCGCGCCTGCAGGACTATTTCGATTCCGACCTTCCGTCGCCGCACATGCTTCTCACCGCGGACGTAAAGGCTGAGCACCGGTCACACTTACAGGCCGTGACTCATGTTGACGGCAGCGCACGCCCTCAAACGGTCAGCCCGGAGAACGACGTTTTTCTGTGCGACCTGCTCACGCGATTCGAAGAGAAGGCGGGCGTGCCCGTGCTCCTGAACACCTCCTTCAACGACGAGACCGAGCCGATGGTGGAAAGCCCTCAGGACGCGATTCGTATCTTTCAGTCGACGGAGCTGGACGGCCTAGTCCTCGGCACGTCCCTACACGTCAAACCAAGATCATGAAATAGCCCTGGCGGGTGACCGAGACGGTTCTGGGGTCGTACCGGCGACAGATGAGGCCGCCCGCAAAGACGGCGCGCAGCCGCCGCTCGCGCTCTTCCTTGGTCGAACACATGAGCGGAGAGAAGCAGACTTTTTCGGCCGCCGCCCACGCCCTCGCCTCGTCCGTGAAGGTGTAGAGCGCACGGAGCGCGTTAGAAAGAACCACAATGTTCTGGTAGCAGAGGTAGTCTTCCGCCACGAACGTGAGGCCGTCGCGCGCCAAATCATCGACCAGGCGGTTAGCCATCTTCTCGACGCGCAGGGCATCACCGCCCCGGTCAATCTCGTGAAGCAGCCGCAAGTTCTCCGCCAGCCAGTTGTACTCACAATACCCATAGCGGAGTGCCGACCTCTGCGTCTTAACGACTAACTCGCCGAACTCGCGCACGTCGCCGTCGCCGCGCTCAAGACGATGGTAGGCGTCGAGAGCTTTCAGGTAATCGACACGGGGAACGAGGTGTCCGAAGCTGTTCCGCTCACTGATTAAGCGGACCGCGTCGAGAGTCTTGAGGGTCTCGACGGGCGCCGCCGGCCCATGCGTGGCCCACCGCGCGGCCGCCTCGTTAACCTGGGCGTGGAGTTTCAGCCTGTGCGGTGCGTACTCGTCGGCGTGATGACGCTGCCGCACGGCCATGCGCAACCCCTCCTCGGCGTCGAGGTAGCGGTGTAAATGAAATTCGGCCGACAGGCTGATGTTGATCAGGGCTTGGTCTTTCGTGCGGTAAGCCTTGGCCCGCCCTCTGAAGAGGAAACTTCTAGCCAACTCGAACGCCGACTGCTGCATGTAGTAGCTCTGGAGGCGGTCACACATGTCAAACTCGACGGCCCCGGCGGTATTCGACGCGTCCGTCTCCAGGATCGAATTCTCCACTTCCTGCATGAGCGTGAGGGCCGTCCTCATGTCGCCGCTGTTAAGGAGCCCGTGGGCTAGAAGCTGCCGAACCGCCAACCTCATCAGGCGTGTCGAGTCGGTCTTTCGGAGCCCGTCGATGATGGCCAACAAATTGATGCAGTCGAGGATCCCGTCCACGAAATCCCGCGCGTGCATGTTCAGATACGCACGGGCGATCAAGGCCCGAGACAGGACCATGTCACAGAGCCGATCTTTATGCGTGAGTACGAACAGCAGAGAGCTCAAATCTTCGTACTCGATCCCTTCCAGGGACAAGCACGAGATGTTCTTAACTTGTCGCATGCCCTTCGCGAGCTTGGCCATGGCCGGGGTCGCGCCGTGGATGTCGCGCTCGTGGAGTCGGATGGCCGCCAGCTTCAGCGGGCTCAGCTCCTGACTAATCTCCGGGAAATATTGAAGAACGCCGGCGAAGGCTCTTTTCTTATCGAACCTGTAGAAATGTTTGGTGAGGAACTCCCTGATCGTGTCGTGGCCGAGGAACGCGACGCTCGCCGACGGGTCCTCCTCGAACCAGTAGGCGAGCAGGACGCCGGAGACCGCGTGATGAGTGCGGAGTCTTTCTAATATCGTGAAGGTCAGCTTCGGGCTGTCGATTAGCGCCAGGAGGGTGAAGACATCAGAGAGGGTAAAGCCGCCGATACGCACTCCGTCTAGGTATTCAAAGCGGTAAGCCAGAATCTCCGACGACAGCGCAGACGTGAGCGTCGCGCCGTCTATGGCGTCAGGCCGCTCGTGGTTTACGGCGAGTTTATTCTCGTCAACCCAGTAGATGAATCCCCGCTCCAAGAGCGAGTGTATGTAATGAACGAGGTCAACCGGCCGGATGCTCGTGGCGTGCGTCAGAGCCGATAGCGGCTCGACGGACTGCCCGGGGATGAGCGATCCGAGCGTCGCCGTGACCTCATTGTTGGTCAGGTACTCGAAGTTTAATTGCTCGTGGTGGAGGCCGTCGGCGGTTTCCTTGAAGAGACGTGCGAACGCTTCATACCGTGCCTGCCGGAAGAGAGGATCGCTCCGGCCGGCGAGGATTAGTCGCTGCTGTTCGCTTGGGTTGAATACGATCGATTCGATGGCGTCAATTGTCTCGTTCCTCGCCACGTGCAGGTCGTCGATGAAGATCAGCTCCGGCGAGGATTTGGAACTACGGGGCGTCCTGACTTGGCGCAGCATCTCTTCCTGCGTGACGGTATGGAGCCGCTTCTTCGACTTCGTCCCGGCAGTGCGCGCCTGCACGATGGCCGTGTCGTCATCACGCAGCCGAAACCAGGCGGGTCCGTTACTGCCTGAGCCCACGCGCCTTACGATTTCGTTCAGGAACCGGGTCTTCCCGGTACCACTCGGCGCGTGCAGATGAAGAACCTGCGGGGCGATGCCGGCGCGCCAACGCCGGTCGTAGCTCTCGATAGCATGGAGAATGGAGTCCCCAAACAGGGGCAGATCGATCAGATCATCGGTACCCGATAGCTTTGCGTCGAATAGTTCGCGTCTGCCGTCGATAGCCAAAGAGAGCTTTGCCGTATCCTTGACGCGGGCCCCCTTTGGTATAAGTCGAAGCGTAAAACAGGAGAGGTCATCACCGTACAGGTGTCGAACCTTTTTAAGACCGCTCACATCAGTCCAGTCCCGCGTCGAGTGCAGGGTGATGCCGGCCTCGACCGGCCCTTGCCCGAAGGAACGGATGGCCACGTGAACGGTGAAACCGGGCCCGCTCGGCTCGATGTTGCGAAACGCTTGATAACTCACCTGGAGTCGCGCCGACACTGAATCGAGGGACGTGCTGCCGCCGGGGTCATGATCGCCCCCCTTATACTCACCTACCCCCGGGAAGTGCCTGTCGAAGTTGTATGCGTCTATCAGGTGAAAGTGCATCCCGATGCGGTCGCAGTGGTCCTGGATCAGCGTAAGCGCCCGCGGAGTCAGGGTGGCGTTGGTAACCAGCAGAAAGGTGGCGGGGCCTGAACTTTCGAGTTGAAGGACGTTGGCGGCGACATGCTCAAAACTGAGCCGCTGCCCCCCGACAAGTTTACACTCGACAATGATGGTTTGGGGTTGCGGTTGAGGGTACCGAAATCCGAGTAGGGTGTCGGCGGTGAAATTAGTAATAGTAACGTCTCGCCCGCGGTCGGCTGACTTCGGCGTCAGGTCAATGCGGCATCTGCCGAAATCCGCGTCCTGAGCGGCTAGACTCTGCAGCAGCGCGTCGAATACGAATTGCTCAAATCCTCTATCCGTGAAGCCCGGTAGGGAAACGTAACCGTCACGCCTTGGCCTGTACTTCTCATGAAACGTCTCACGCATCTTTGTCGATAATGATAATTTCGAGTTATCGTTATCCGTACTCTATTGGCTAATACATACAGGCCGCCTTATTTTTCCCTTTGTTCTTAACTATCTTCGCGATACAGCCACTCGCTACTCCCCTCACCTAAGAGCGAATCGAACCGAATCGAATTGATATTGACTGTTCCCGAAACTTTCAGTATTGTTCGCCGGATTCATCCTCTCGGGAGGCAGGCGTATGCAGGCACTCAGGCCCGACGATCTCATCAAGGTGACAGCGGCGCGCAAACTGATGGGCGTGAGCCCGATGAAGATGGCGCAGCTGATCAAAGACGGATTCCTCCGCACTTACGACAACCCGCTCGACAGGCGGGTCAAGCTGGTCAGCCGCGCGGAGGTCGATTCATTACTGGGTATGAGGGAAAAGGCCGCATGAAGACCATCGTTTTTGCCAACCACAAGGGCGGCTGCGCGAAAACAACCGTCGCCCTCAACGTCGCCGGGGCACTGGCCTCGTCGGGGTCGCGGGTGCTGGCAGTCGACCTCGACCAGCAGGGCAACCTCTCGATCGCCTTCGGGGTAGATCTCGAAGAGTTGGAGGAGGCGCGGCGCACCACCCTCCGGCTGATGCTCGATGACAAGGGCGATTTCACCGAGTACGTGGTGCATCCGCGCCCACGCCTCGACCTGATTCCCTGCTGTATCGACGACGAGGCCGAGGCGATTATCTCCGCCCTGGATTCCCGCGAGCTGCTGCTGAAGGAGAAGATGGAGCCGGCGCAGGCCAATTACGACTACTGCGTCATCGACACCCCGCCGAACCTGGGCACGCCGACGCTCAACGCTCTCGCGATGAGCGACCTGACCATCGTCCCCATCGACACGGGGCTGTTCTCTCTGGTGGGTATTAAGCAGCTCCTGCGTAAAGTGACGCGCATCAGCAAGAAATTCTCGCCCGAGATGCAGGTCATGGCCCTCTCGACGAAGTTCACGGCCCGCCAGAAGCTCGATAAAGAGGTGCGCGAGCGCGTCATCGCCAGATTCGGCGAAGACTACGTGCTCCAAACAACGGTCCCGCGGCTGGTCGCGGTCGAGGAGGCGACGGCCACGTTGAAGACGGTCGCCGAGTCGCACCCCGAATCGCCCGCCAGTTTCGCGTTTCGAAAGCTCGTGAAGGAAATCAGAGAGGTCTTAGGCGATGAAGAAATCCGAGCGGAAGCTGCTCGCAGAGACGCTCGATAAAGCCCTAGAGCCGCCCCCGAAACGTAAGCCTGCTCTTGCCAGTCATTTAGCGGATTACGACGAGGGGCCGACGCCGGCGGTAGCGGTACCCAGAAAGGTGACACCACCTGACCCCACGTCACGGGGGGTCACCCCACCTAACCCCACCAGACCGCTAACCGCTCAACCGGCAGCCCCCCAGAGGGATTTTAATAAACGCGCCAACAGCCTCGACCGGGTCGCCCTCCCGGCCGGCATCTTTCCAGGATCGAGCAAGAAACTCTACGACGCGCTCTACATCCGCACCCGCGGTGCCGTGGTTCCGGCTAAAAGCATTCGGGCGACCAAGCGCGAGTTGAGCGACTGGTCCGGCATCCGCAACGCCAAAACCATTGACGCTCACCTGCGCTACTTCTCCGCCGTCGGGCTGATCATCTCTTCTTGGGAGAGGGGGCAGAACGACGGCTCCCTCTACGAGGTGCTATTGCCGGAGGAGACGTCCGGGCTTTTCGTAAGGTCGCGTGGGGTCACCCCACCTGACCCCACCTTACAGGGGGACACCCCACCTGACGGGGAGTTACTCCAAAATTCGGGGTCACCCCACCACCAAAATTTGGGGTCACCCCACGTGACCAATCTACCTGTAGAATCAATAGCTTCCGACGGTGCTAAGACTTCTTTTAAGACAAATACTGAGAGCGATGATGATGAGGCTTACGCCGATTTCCTAGCCGCGCTGAAAAAAGCCACAAAGGAAATTACTGGAAGGGAAGCTTCTCCGACCGAGAGGCAGCGCTGGGCGGAGCTCGCCGACCTGCTCGTCACCGAGCTGAAGATCGCCGCCGGACGCACCACCGTCTCGAACGTCCCGGCCTTCTTCACCGAACATTTGCGACGCCGACTCTGGAAGAAGGAGAAGCGGCAGATCGAGGCCGAGGCCGCCGAGCAGAAGAAATCCGCCCTAGTGCCGGAAGTTGACGCCTCAAAATGTCCCGACTGCTTCGGCACCGGGATGTATTACCCGGGAGGGTTCGAGAAAGGCGTGGCCCGTTGCCCTCATTCGAAGCTTACGCCGGAAGCTGCGGGGTGAGGTTCCACGATGTTTCACGGCGCGCTAAAGCCTACATATAAAATAGTTGACCGGCCAGAAATGATCTCGTTCGCTCCTATTTAACGACATGTCGCGTAATGCGAGTTTTACGACTTGGCCGGAATCCAGTTTAAAGCTAAAATCCCCTCAGATTCCTGCTGGAGGTCAGAGCTAAGGCATGAGCACCCTGCGGAAAGAGGGAGCAGAGGCGACGGACGACCTCGTGGAGAGTGGCCAGCGCCTCTACGATGAGCGTCTGCGTGAGTTCCTCGAGCCCGCGCACTTGGGCCGCTACGTCGCCATCGATCCTGTCTCGGGCCGCCACTTCGTCGCCGACACCGGCACGGAGGCGCTGCTCGACGGCAGGCGCGAACTCCCCACGGCCCTCTTCTACTTGGCGCGCGTCGGGCACCCGGCCGCCGACACCCTGAGCGGCCATGGCAGAAGAGTCGGGTAAGGTCACGGCCTCCGGAGAGGCCGTCCTGCGCCTGAGACTCTCGCCCGGCGAGACGGTCGAGTGCCTCGTCGACACGGGCTTCACCGGCGCGCTCGTGCTGCCGCATGAGCTGGTCACCCGCTTGAACCTTCCAATAGTCGGGCGCGAGGTCTTCGAGATGGTCGGCGGCCGCCGCTTCGTCGCCGGCGTGGCTTTGGCCGAGGTCGAATGGCTGGGACGCAGGGCGACCTTCCGGGTCATCGTCAGCGAAGACACCCTGATTGGGACGGAGATGCTCGACGGCTGCCGCCTAGTGATAGATTACGCGGCCCACACGGTCACGGTCGGCGACGGGACGAACTAGATGAGCGACGCCCCCCTCACCGCCGAAGTCCTGCCCGAGCGGCCGCCGCGGCCGGCCCTTACGGAGGTGAGGGCGGGGACAGGACAGCCGAGGTTTGACGAGCGGCTCGCCGTCCCCTTCATCCAGAAGTCGCTATCGGAGGAAACCCGTGAGTCTTACCGGCGCGGGATCAGGGACTTCTTCCTGCAGGCCGGCGGGCTGCACCCGACTCAGGTCACGCCGGAGCACGTGCTGCGCTACCGCGACCGGCTCGTGCGGGACGGGCGCAGGCCGGCGACGGTTGCGCAGAAGCTCTCCGTAATCCGGTCGTTCTTCGCTTACCTCCAGGCCGCGGGTGTGGTGACACTCAACCCGGCGTCGACGAAGCTGGTCCCGCCGCCGGCCCTTCCCTCGGGCCAGGCCGGGCGGGCGCTGACGCCCAAGGAGGTACGCCACCTGCTGGCCGCGCCCGACAGGTCGAAGCCGGAAGGGGCGCGCGACTACGCGCTGCTGCTCGTCATGCTTCGCCTGTCGCTGCGTCTGTCAGAGGTCTGCTCCCTGCGGCGCTCGTCGATCACGGCGAATCAGGGGCGGTGGATTCTGAAGTGTAAGGTCAAAGGGGGGAGGGAGGAGGTCTGGCCGCTGCCGGCAGACATCAAAGAAGCGATTGATGACTACCTCCGACTGGACTTCAGTCGCCGGCGGACTTTGCACAGCGACGGCCCAGACGCCCCGCTCTTCCAGCCGCACTCGAACTACCGGACGCTGGTGTTCGACAAGGCCCTGAGCCCGCGCCACGTGCAGCGAATTGTGGCGCGGTGGGGTCGGTTCTCAGGGGTTGGGAAGATTACGCCGCACGACATGAGGCGGACGGTCGTCACCGAGCTGTTGAACCGTGGTCACAGTTACCGCGAGGTGCAGATGGTGACGAAGCACCGCGACCCGAAGACCGTCATGAGGTACGACCACTCGTGGGAGAATTTGCAAAGAAACCCTGTCAACAGCCTCAGCTACGACGAGGAATGATTGCAAGGCAGGTTTCGGAACTGAAGCTCAGTTTCATCTAGCAGATAACCCTACCGCACGCGGGGCTCGACGTTAAGAGTAGTGACAGGAAGCATGTTGCGATTGGGTATCTCATTCCTTAATTCAGGACTTCGATTTCTTGCTCGCGCGTGGTCACTTCGGCCGGCGTTCGATCTGTCCCAAGCGTCAATTGATGGCCCGCCCGATCAAGCTGGCCTTGACCGCGCCGTTGCGCCAACTGCGGACTTGGTGGCACCCGTCGCTTCCTCTAACGCCGCGCCGATCTCTTTCGACGCTTAACGATTACCTCTCGCTTTTCATCGTCCATCCTTACTTACTACCTTTCCAACGGAAGTTTCTTTATACGCTTCTAACGCCCCGAATTAGAGATGACAATCCCATGATAGGCTGTCCATCGCATTGACCTTACAGAGGGCGGTCTCCAAAGCTTTCATATCAGCATTCAAACAACGCCAAGTTCGACCAGCAGTGCGAGCTGACCGACTACCTCTGAAATTTCCTCACACACTATACATAGGTCTCCCAGCCAGCCACATTTCCAACCCTAGCCTCCACTGAGCGCGAAAAAAATACGAAAAATTTAGATGCCCTAAGCGGATCGCACGGCGAAAGTCGTGGTTCAGGCGGCAGTAGAGTTTGTACGGTAGCTTTACGCCGTACAAGCGACCAGTCTGTTGACAGGAAATTATTAGAGAAAGGAGGGAGCCTGATATGGCGACGAATCCGCCGCAGGGGGACGGACACAGGAACGGCGCGGTGCGCGACCGCTCGCAGGTCCAGAACCCGCAGAACGGCAACTGGACGAAGCGCGACACGGACACGGGCCGCTTCATGGACCAGAAGCAGGACGGCAAGCCTTTCAAGGGCGTGCGTAGGGAGAAGTAGGGTCGGGCATGATGGCAAAAGTTCCCTCGGCGTGAGGGCCGAGCCCCCGCGCCGAGGGTTCATGCCCCGCCATCACAGGAGTTGGCAAATGAGCAGCACACAGGAACGCAAGCACGAAGAGCAAAAGAACGATAAGGACTTCAACATCATCGTCAACGGCCGGCCGAAGGTGGTTAGCCAGAGGGAACTCACGTTCACCGAGGTGGTCGCCCTCGCCTTCGGCAACACGCCGGCGGGCCCGAACGTCGTCTTCACCGTCACCTACAGGAGGGGGGAGGGCAACAAGCCCGAAGGGACGATGGTCGAGGGGGAGAGCGTTAAGATCAAGGAAGGTATGGTCTTCAATGTCACAGCAACTGATAAGTCGTAGCCGCGACCTCCAGCGGCTCCACGACGACGGCTACGACGTCGAAATCAGGTCGAGCTACTTGCTGGTCAAGGGCGTCCCGTACGTGAACTCCGCCGGGCAGATCAAATACGGGACGCTCGTCTCGGAACTGACCCTGGCCGGCGACGTGACGACTACGCCGAACAACCACGTCGCGTACTTCGCCGGGGAACACCCCTGCGACAAGAGCGGGGCGGAACTTCATAAGATCAAGCACGGGAGCGCGCGCCAACGGCTCGCGCCGGGGCTTGAGGTCGACCACTCGTTCTCTAGCAAGCCGCTCAGCGGCCGTTACGAAGACTACTAC
>JALZHG010000391.1 GCA_030914045.1 Chloroflexota bacterium
CGTCCAGGTAGTAAGGAAATGCCGGGAACTTTAACTCATCCACGGGATCCCCCTGGTAGTGGTTGCCTCCTTTTACGTGCAGTGGCAGCGAACGGTTCATCCGGCACAGGCTTATTCACCCAACGTCGTGGAGAAACCGTCCGAAAAGGGGTACGAGCAACGCTCCGAGCGTGAATTTGGCAGGTATACGAAAGGCGAAATGGACCGAAAGCCCCTCTTATGCGGCCCGCAGGGCTACGCGGCAGGCGCGTCCGAGGCTTTTCGGACAGTTTCGGAAGGGAAGTTCTAGGAAGTTCGGCTGACATGCTGGAAGGGATGTCCCCTGCGGGCCGACCCCCTCAGGCGTCAAAGAAGGCACGGGTGTATCGGAGCACCAGGTCGGGCCGTTCATCGAGGACGAGGTGTCCGACACCCGTAAGCAACTCGACATCGAGCTGAGCCGCCTGCACTCGCAGCCCCTGGTGGAGCACATGATGGGTCGGGTGATCCGCTGTTCCGTGCAAGATAAGTGTTGGCACCCGCAGATAGGCTCCCCGGTAGTACCCGGTGAAAGCGCGGCGGAACAAGTTGAGCACCGAGTGCCGATAGAGGGCCACGCTTGCCACCACCCGCGCCGGATCGTTGAACTGCTGCAGGTATCGAGCTCTCTCCTCGTCTGAGAGGCGGTTGAGCCCGATCCACGCGCGGATTGGGTTTCGCGGGGAGTGAAGCGTTCGAACCGCCCGTGGACCCAGCACCGGAGCGGCGATTGGTTGTTGATACCAGTAGCGCCAGAGCGTCGCTGCCTTGCGAGGGGTTAGTCGGATCAGAGGGCTGGGGGCGCTCATGGCCACGAAGCGTCGGAATCGCTCGGGAGCGCCCAAGCAGGCTAGGAACCCAACGTACGCGCCCCAGTCATGCGCTAACAGATCGACGCGCCGCAGACCAAGAGCATCGAGGAGCGCGATCAGGTCGGTGGCGAAGGTGTCCACATCGTATCCGTGCCCAGGCGTCCCGCTCCAACCGAAGCCGCGCAAGTCGGGGCAGACGACGCGTCTGCCGGCCTCGGTGAATGGAGCTATCAGATGCCGCCACGCCCACCAGTGCTGGGGCCAGCCGTGCAGCATGACGAGCGGGTCGCCGTGTCCCCGATGCGCGACGTGAACAGTAAAGTCGTCAAGCGCGACTTGGCCATGCTCCAACCCCGCTATCTCGAACTCGCTCGGTAACTCCATCTTGAGTTTCCCTTCTCCTCTCGGCCTTGAGTCAGCTTACCGTAGGCGAATGCTGACGGGCATTTCAGAATTCTGGGATATTCACCCAATGTCGTGGAAGAGAAATTCTCGGAAGTCCGCTACTGCTAGCAACATCCAAGCAACACCAAAGATCACTCATTTGAGCGATGCGCCGCCCCCTCTACGGGGAGTATGGTACGTATGTTACTGATAGAGGGACGCCGTGAGTGTGTGTCTCACCCCTCACCCCGCCCCCTTATGAAAGGCGGGTCTCCAATATGAGACTAGAGGCGAAAGAGGAAGTAGAGAGATCATGCTGAGGAGCGTAGCGGCACGAGCACTGTGGTTGGCCAAGGGAGCGGCCCTGTTCGGGGGGGCGGTGGTGACGCTTGCGCTTGTTCTGGGTGTGGGGACTATGGCCCTGGCGGCGGTGCCCGGAGACCCCTTCAAGCTGGGCAGGACCAACACCATAGACAACATGAGCACGTTGGTCGGCAGCGCCTCAGGTACCTTGCTCAGGATCAACAACAATGGAAGCGGCCCAGCCCTGGACCTGCGGGTCGAGGAGGGCGCGACGCCAATGAACGTCAACTCCACCACCAGGGTCAACGACTTCAACGCGGACCAACTCGACGGCCAGAGCGCGAGCGATTTCATCTCGGAGGACAAGACCTATACGACTTCAGCTTTTGAAGTCGGAACCGGAGGAGGCGTGGACGTAGAGGTGTCAGCGGACTGCGATTCTGGAGACAGAATCCTGGGCGGTGGCGGCGGCATCCCTGCCCCCTCCCCTGATCCTCTGCGGGTGAGCGAACCCTTTGGCGGCGACGGTTGGAGGGTGATCGCGGAGGACAACGATAATGCCAGCGGTGTCTTTGCGAGAGCCATCTGCGCCGACTTCCCGCCGCTGAGGTAGCGGCCCACGGCGAAGGTTCGGGACGACGAATGGAGCGCGGGGCACATCGTCCCGCTCCTCCAATAGAAAGGAACTACTCCCTAGCACGTACCCTCGTTGGTAAGGGGAGCGGACCGGTTCGCTGAGATGTGCTGCTCCCCTTATTCACCCAAGTGCCTACAAAGTATGGAATTCTCCGAAGTTAGCGGACGAATAAGGTGGGAAGCTTACGGGATGGTGTAATACTCTATTCGACCTCCCTGCTCGCCCGTTGTCAAATTGCCCCACCGGTTCGAGGATCCCCCCGGCCTCCAGGACGATAACCAGCCTCTGAGTTTTTCCCAGCCACGCGCCGCGAGCAGGTAGAGCTGGCCGACGGCGCTCGGAGTATTCAGTTTGCACTCCGGACACAATATGTCAGCAGTAGAGGCAATACATCCTGATACTAGCAGGTACTTGATGGACAGAGCAAAATTGTATTGTACCTGCAAAACGGCTGTTTCTAGCGGGGTTCGGAGCAGGGACCAGGCTCACTCGTAACTGGAGCAGGGGTAAGCGGTTCTCAAGTCCGCTCGTCGGCTCTCTTTTTCGCTGATTTGCAGGTAAAACGTCGAGAGACGCCAAGGCATCGGCATTACGTCAGGGCCGATTTACTGCAACCCGGTTGCCTCAGAGCACTCAGCACAGTGATTGCTGTCAGAATTTCGATAACCGCCGCTATTTCGCGTCCTTGTGGGGGAATGACGCGATCGCGAGCGGCTTGGCGAGGTGTTTAAGCGGAGGGCCGAGGAGCAGCGCGTGTTCCCCAGAGAGAGCAGGGCGATGAGTAGTCCTCTGATCTCCTCTTCGTGAGGTGTCGGCACTCA
>JALZHG010000170.1 GCA_030914045.1 Chloroflexota bacterium
TGCCTGCCCTTGTTGGATATTAGCACCAGGGCAGGCACGGGGACCTGCCCCTACAAGGGTTTTCAGCCTAGTTCTTAGTGTTGCCGTTGGTCTTATTGGTCTTATTGGTACCTGTTACGACGCTTCCGGTAGGCGTCCCTTAAGGTCAGCGGGGCGGAATGGACCAGGCTCGGCTATGAGACGGCGAGCGGCGTCTACCTGGTCCCACACGTTCCAGAGGAGCACGCCACGCACACGGTCCCTATCCAGGTAGTAGACCACTCCTTCCCGGTACGGCTCTTTCCAATCGGATACGGTCTCCAATCGCGAGTCTACTTCGCCCACGGCCTCATACCCCAACTCGAACAGGTCGGAGTAGAAGTAGGGCAAGTGATCGTACGGCTGTACGTCCCCCGCCATGACACGCCCGGCGTGTCGCCCCATCGTCCTGGCGTTGTCTTCGTGTTCCACCCGGCGGCGCTTGCCGAGCGTGGCGTCCCAGAAGGCAGCTACGTCGCCTGCCGCATAGATGTCGGGCGCGCTTGTTTGCAGGCACCGGTCAACGACAATGCCGTCCTCCACTTGCAGCCCCGCCCCGGTAGCCAGCGAGGTCTCAGGCAGGACGCCTATGCCCGCCACTACGCCATCCACTGCGATCTCGCGACCGCCCGCGGTGGTCAGTACGTACTCGCCTCCCCTTGCTTCGAGGTCCGCCGCCCGCTCGTGGGTCAGCACCTCCACGCCCTTATCGGCGTAGTAGCTATTCAGGTGGTGGGCCAGGTCGGAAGGATAGAGTCGGTCGCCAATAGCGTCGCCGGTGACGATGAGAGTAACTGTTTTGCCGTTCATGGCAAGTGCGGCGGCCATTTCGGAGCCTATCAGACCACCCCCTATGACGGCGAACGTCTGGCCCTTGTCCGCAAGTTGACGGAGGCGGCGGTAGTCCTCGACGGTGCGGAAGTAGATCACCCCCTCCCCTGCCTGCCGATCGAACGGGAGCCGCCGGGGCGCGCTGCCGGTTGCCAGCAGTAGCTTGTCGAAGGTATAGGCCGTTCCTTGCTCGTCCCGGACCTGCTTGTTCCGTGGGTCGAGCGACGTAGCCCTACGTCCCAGGTGCATCTCCACGCCACGGTCGCCGGTCTTGCTCCATACGCTATCGAGCGGCTTCCCCTGCCATAGCTTCTTCGACAGCGGAGGCCGCTTGTACGGTGGGTCTGGCTCGGCGCTGATTAGACCAATGGAGCCTACGGTGTCTATATCCCGGATGCCGCGCACTGCCGCGTCGGCAGCCATTCCCCCGCCTACGATCAGGTACTTATAGTGAGGCATGATTGGTATCCTTTCTTTATTCTTTCTTTATGTGGTGTTCGAGTTTTCCTTCTCCTGTTTGCTAACTCAAGCTTGCCCGCCCACCGCGCGGCGCATGTGCTCCAGCCAACCGTCCCCAGGTCCGCCCGGCCCAACTGACGCTAGCACCGTCAGCGTTTCGGGCGACAGCATTTCAGGTAAGCGGTCGCCCAGGTCCGCGCTTATTGTAGCCAGCGCGATGCTGTGCCGGACGTACCAGGAGATAAGCTCCACCAGGATGGGCTGCCGGGTACGCACGGCGAACGCCTCGCCACCCTGCCCGATCTCTGAGGCCAGCACTTCCATGCCGTCCTGCACCACAACTAGCCAGCGTTCCCCCCGCTCGGGTGCTACCTGGTAGCGGAATATGCTCCCCCGGCAGCCGCCGCATTCCTGGAGGCAGGCGGGCAGGCAGAGGGTGGTTATCTCCACCCCACGCGCCGCCGCGTCCGCCAGATGTCCGGCCAGGGCGCGCGCCTCCTGGGGCCAGGTCGCTACCAGTAGGCGCTCTTGCGCGAGACCCAGCAGCGAGCCTGCGGTTTCGAGCACCACGTCGTAGCCCCTGGCATTCCAGACGTACTCGTACTCGGCGGGCACCGATACCTCTTCCAGCGACCGCCGCGCTGTGTGTAGCTCGTCCTGGAAGCGGGTGCTCAACCTCTGAGTGAGTTCCAGCGGCGGCACTGGCGAGTACCTCGGCCCGGTAGGCGTATCCACCCTGAGGACCGCCCCCTTCTCCTCCAGCTTCGGCAGGACGGCATAAACGTTCGCCCTGGGCAGGCCGGAGATCTTCGCCAGCTCGTAGCCAGTAAGCGGGCTGCGCTGGAGGAGCGTTATGTAGGCCTTTGCCTCATACTCTCCGAAACCTAGCCGTTGTAATGATGCAACTATTTCTTCCATCTGCAAGCCTCACTTTAGTAGTAGTTATAACTACTACTAAACTATCACAGCATCTCTCTCTTGCATATAGTACTTTAGTACTATGCCACATCGGGTTTGCACCACCCCGCCCGCACTCAAGCTGATTTCGGGGCACGACAAAGCAGAAAGGGAGCCAATAGCGGCTCCCTTTCTGCTCGATGTATTTAGTGGAAGATCGTCCTGCCGTATGGTTGGCCCTACTTCACAACCAACGTCGTCTGCTGGCCCCTCGATGCGTGGCCGGGGAGGGTGCAGATGATGTTATACGTGCCGGGGGCAAGCTCTAGTTCCAATGTCTGAGCGCCGTCGGCCTTGCTGAAGTTGGGCGTCTTGCCGATCACGCCGGTGGTGTCTTCTACCGCGAAGTTGTGGGCGAACTGACCTTCGTTGGTCACTGTGAAGGTGACTTTGCCTGCCGGTACTTCTCGCTGGCTCAGGTCGATGGCCCACTCCCGCAACGTGCCCTGCACTTCTACGCTGTTTACGCCTCCTGTGCCCTGGTCAGCCGCCGGAGTGGCGGTGGACCCTGCGTTCGTACCTGCCGTCGGCTCGGCGGGAGTCGTCGTGCCCTCTGCCATCTCGCCCATGTCCCCCATGTCACCCATGTCTGAGCCTTCCGTCGCTAAGGCTGCGGGCGCTGTCGGCATGGCTGTCTCAAGCGCCGTCACAACTGCGGTCCCTACCGGGGGCACTGCGCCCGAACCGGCTGTGGTGGCTGTAAGCTGCGCGGTCGGCTGTGAGGCGGGCGTTGGTGTGGCCGGCGTGCCACCGCAGGCGGCGAGGCTTACCATCATTGTCACGGCCAGGGTAGTAATTATCCCTGCTCTCTTGATGTGGCTTTGTGATTGGTTTCCGAATATCATGATTGATGTTTTCCTCTCCTGGGTATGTCGAAGTTGTGGTGTGTCGCCGGAGTTGCCCAATGGGAGGCGGTGCCGGTCTGCTTTCAGTCTAAGGTCCGAACCTTAAAGAAAACGCCGAGAAAAATTAAGATTTGCTTAAGCTTCTTCAGCCTGTCCAACTCTAAGTCTGAGCGCAAACCGGACTAAAAATGCCCGCCGTCTGAAGAGAGCAAGAGACCAACATGAGCATCCCGCACATTTTCTTGCTCATGTTGGTCTCTCACCGGAGGAGAATTGGGTGACAAACCATCGTGCCTGGCTGCCCGCTAGACATTTCGTGGGGCTTGTAGGACAGCCATCATCTCTTGTTCGTTGCTGGAGCCTGAGGCAACCACCCTAAGCTTAACGCTGTCTCCAGCGTTATAGATTGTCAGCAACTCCCCTAGCGACGTACTGCCACTCAACACCTAGCCGCCGAAGGCTCTGACGATGCTGTTCGGCTGCAAACCTGTCTGCTCGACCGCATGAGTTGCAAGAGGCACGCCTACCTGTAGACAGAAAAGGTTGCAAACGGCCGCACTAGTGGTAGAATTGCGGCAATGGATATGGAAGAGAACTGTTCTCGCTCTATCCGCGTAGATTAGTAGTACCAACGGTCCTGTAGCTTCATAGTGAGCGCCAAAATGCTAAATTTGAGCCAATAATATGGCTACTGAACTCATAACGCAAAAACGAAATATAGCTGAAACTACTCTGGCGGTGCAGGGCATGACCTGCGCCTCCTGTGTGGCCCGCGTGGAGAGGTCGCTCAAGAAGGTAGCTGGGGTCGAGGGGGCCAGCGTCAACCTCGCCACCGAGCGGGCACTGGTGCGGTACGACCCCTTGCATGTGGGAGCCGCCGAGTTGGTGGCCGCCATCGAGAAGGCAGGCTACAACGCCTCGCACCGCGTCGAAGAGAGCCTGGACGACGCCCCAGAGCTACAGGAAGACCGGGAGCGCCGCGCCCGCCGCGTGGAGTACGTCAAGCAACGCGACATGCTTATCTTCAGCGTGCTGTCGTCCATACCCGTGGTAATCACCGGCATGTTCTTCATGAGCAGCCCCCACGCGATCCACTTTCTAGCCATCTTTGGCCTCATCGTCTGGTACGTGCCGGGCAACCAGTTCCACGCGCTCGCCCTCAAGAACCTGCGGCATCGCACCGCCGATATGAACACTCTCGTGAGCCTGGGCACCACTGCCGCCTCCGCCTACTCTCTGTACATCCTGGTGCGGGACGGCCTCCAGGCCCAGACCTACTTTGAGGTGGCGGCCGTTATTGTTACCCTGGTGCTGCTCGGACGCTTCTTGGAGGCGCGCGCTCGCGGCCGCACCTCGGACGCCATTCGCAAGCTAGTGGGTCTCCAACCCCGCACCGCCACCCGGCTTCGCGGCGACGTTGAAGAGCAGGTACCCGTACGTTCGGTGCTCCCAGGCGACCTGCTCTTGGTGCGCCCCGGTGAGAAGGTGCCGGTGGACGGCGTAATCGTAGACGGCGAGTCCGCGGTGGACGAATCGATGCTCACAGGGGAGTCGATGCCCGTGGAGAAGCGCCCCGGCAGCGCCCTCATCGGCGCGACCCTCAACGGGCAGGGCGCGCTCCGCTTCAGAGCGACGCAGGTGGGTCGCCAGACGGTACTCGCGCAGATCGTCAGGCTGGTGGAGGAGGCGCAAGGCTCTAAAGCTCCAATCCAGGCGTTGGTCGATAAGGTGGCGGGAATCTTCGTGCCGGTGGTGCTGGGCTTAGCGCTGCTCACCTTCCTGGGGTGGTGGCTCATCACCGGCGACCCGGTGCGTGGCCTCATCAACGCGGTGGCCGTGCTGGTGATTGCCTGCCCCTGCGCGATGGGCCTCGCCACCCCGACGGCCATCATGGTGGGCACCGGGCGGGGCGCGGAAAAAGGGGTGCTGGTGAAGGGTGGCACGGCGCTCGAACAGGCCAACCGCGTCACCACCGTCCTGCTCGACAAGACCGGCACCCTCACGCAGGGCAAGCCTTCGCTCACCGACGCCCTCAGCCTGAACGGCCTCTCCCGCGAAGAAATGCTCCACCTGGCCGCTGCCGCCGAAAGAGGCTCCGAGCACCCGCTGGGGCGGGCGATCGCGGTGGGTGTAAGCGATCCCGGACCCGCCATGGTATCTGCCTTCAGGAGCGTAACGGGACAGGGTGTCACCGCCACCGTGGACGGCAGGCGCGTGCTCGTCGGCAAGCCCCAATTGCTCGACGCCGAGGGGGTGGACTTCTCGCCCGCCCTGCCGGAGATGGCAAAGCTGGAGCGACTTGGCAAGACCGCCATGCTGGTCTCGGCAGATGACAAACTTGTGGGCCTGCTGGCGGTAGCCGATACTCTCAAGCCGGAGGCCACCGAAGCCGTAGCCCGGTTGAAGGCGCTTGGCATCGAGGTGGCGATGGTAACTGGCGACAACCGCCACACAGCCGAGGCGATAGCGGCACAGGTGGGCCTCGACCGGGTGTTCGCCGAAGTGTCGCCCGCTGGCAAGGCCGAGGTGGTGCGCCTGCTTCAGGCCGAGGGCAAGGTAGTCGCCATGCTGGGCGACGGCATCAACGACGCTCCCGCCCTGGCAGCCGCCGACCTGGGTGTGGCAATCGGCACCGGCACAGACGTAGCCATCGCGGCCTCAGACATCACCCTCATGAGCGGCAACCTGCACGGTGTAGTGGAAGCCCTCGAGTTGAGCCGCAAGACGGTGCGCACCGTCCGCTGGAACCTCTTCTGGGCCTTCATCTACAATACCCTCGGTATTCCCCTGGCCGCCCTCGGCCTGCTCAACCCCATCGTCGCCGCCGCCGCGATGGCCTTCTCCTCCGTCTTCGTCGTGACTAATTCGCTCCGGCTGAGGAAAGTCTGAAACGTGAAACGTGAAACGTGATGCGGCTTGTGGTATTTGGTTCGTGAATCAGGCTAAGTCGATGTTACAGGACCAAGCATCCCTCTTGTCATCCTCAGCGTAGCGAAGGATCAGTAGCCCGTTCTTGACTCTCCCTGCCGCAGTACCAATGTTCCTCTTACCAACATCATCCCCAACGTTGAGGACTCTGACCTACCCACCTGATCCTTCGCTACGCTCAGGATGACATAGGGGAGTAAGGTCTTCCTTCACCCAAGAGTTTGCATTCACGTACCACATCACCCTAATCGCATCACGTTTCACGTTTCACGTTTCAGCCTCAGTCCACACTTTCCCCCGGCTGCAACTCTATCACCTCACACTCGTATCCGCGCTTGCTCAACTCTTCCCGCAGCCTGGCGGGGGTGCCGGTGAGCAATGGGAAGGTGCCGTAGTGGCTGGGGATCACCTGCTTGACGCCCAGCATCTCGGCTGCCCGTGCGGCCTGCCGGGGGTCCATCGTGAAGTGGTCGCCAATGGGGAGCACAGCCAGGTCGGGCTGAAATAGCTCGCCGTAGAGCGACATATCGCCAAAGATGGCCGTGTCGCCCACGTGGTAGATTTTGAAGCCGTTCTCAAGCTCCAGCAGGTAGCCCACCGCCTCGCCCCCGTATATGATCGAGCCGTCATCGTCCTGTATGCCGCAGGAGTGGTCGGCGTGCAGCATCGTCACCCTCACGCCTTCTACGGTAACGGTGCCCCCCTTGTTCATAGCGTTGCAATTCCCCACGCCCTTCTTGTCCAGCCAGTTGCACATCTCGAAGATGCCCACCACCGAGCTTGGCTTGGCCGACTTCGCAATCGCCACCGCATCGGCAATATGATCGAAATGCCCGTGCGTGACGAGCATCACGTCCAGGTTGTCCACGTCCTTAAGCTCCTCCGGGCAGGATGGGTTGCCCTGCACCCACGGGTCCACCATAATGCGCTTCCCACCCGGCGTCTCGTAGAGAAAAGTAGCATGACCATACCAGGTAATCTTCACGTCTTTGTCTATCTTACCCATGTCATCTCCTCCTGAATCACTACCCTATTCTATATCAGTCTAAAACCAAGACATTATATAACAGGACGATGGACGATGGACGATGGACGATGGACGATGGACGATGGACGATGGACGATGGACGATGGGAGTGATAAGGATCGAGGACGTAGCACTGAGCATCAATCAGCACCCATCCAAACAATCCTAACCTTTGCGCGTTCTTTGCGTCCTTTGCGCCTTTGCGTTTTCGTCTCTACTATCGTCCATCGTCCCACTAGCACCCCATCCCCCACTTTGGTATAATTCCAAGCTGGTGGCTATTTCCCACCGCCCAGGAAAAACACTAACTTGCGCGACACTCTAATCAAAGTAGATATGCACTGCCACACACGCCTCAGCGCGGACTCCCTTAATGACCCGCGCAGGCTAGTGTACGCCGCCCACGCCAAAGGCCTGGGTGCCCTCTGCGTCACCGACCACAACGGCCTTGCCAACTCCCTCGCACTCTCCCGGATGACCGACCTGCCCATCAAGGTAGTCGCCTCCGAAGAGGTCAAGAGCAACCAGGGCGAGATCATCGGCTACTTCCTGACCGAACTGGTACCAAAGGGCCTCACCCCCGAAGAGACCGCCAAACGCATCAAAGACCAGGGCGGCCTCGTCGGCATCCCTCACCCCTTCGACACCATGCGCTCCGCCAGCCGCCTGCAAACCCCTGCTCTCGAACGCCTGGTCGAACAGGGTCTGGTAGACATAATCGAAGTATTCAACGCGCGCTCCATCCGCCAGGAGGACAACGACCGCGCCCTAACCTTCGCCCGCGAGCACGACCTCGCCATGTCCGCAGGCTCCGACGCTCACACCCTCGTCGAAATCGGCCGCGCCTACGTAGAAATCGCCCCCTTCGACACCGCCGAGCAATTCCTAACCAACCTGCGCGCCTGCAACGTAGCCGGCCAGCTCAGCAGCCGCCTAATCCACCTAGGCAGCACCTGGGCCAGGGTAGCCAAATCAATACCGATAGTAAGTAATAGATGGAGGGAATAGATTTGGGAATTGGGATTTCGGATTTCGGATTTGCTTAGGAGTTCTTCTAAATCCGAAATCTGAAATCCCAATTCCCAAATCCCGTCATGGCTCAATACAAATCCCAGGGAAGAATAGACAAAGTCGTGCCCGGCTCCCCCGCCTCCCGCGTGGGCATCGTGCCCGGTGACAGGCTGCTCGCCATCAACGGCGTGCCCGTCAACGACGTGGTGGGCTACCAGTTCCATCAGGTCAACGAGCGCCTGGCCGTCCAAGTTGAGCGCGCCGGTGCGCCCTCCCCGCTCACCTTCAGCATACGCAAGCCCGAACAGCAGGACCTCGGCCTCGAATTCGTGGACCCCACCTTCGATGGCATCAAGCGTTGCAACAACCACTGCCCCTTCTGCTTCGTCGACCAGAACGCCCCCGGCTTGCGCCGCTCCCTCGACATCAAGGACGACGACTTCCGCTACTCCTTCCTGTACGGCGGCTTCATCACCCTTACCAACCTCAAGGAGCAAGACTGGCAGCGCGTGGCGGAAGAGGGCCTATCCCCCCTCTACGTCTCCGTCCACGCCACCGAACCCGAAATGCGCCGCCAGCTACTCGGCAACCCACGCGCCCCCGAGATCGTCCCGCAGCTTCAGCGGCTTGGCGACCTCGGCATCAAGGTCCACACCCAGCTTGTGCTATGCCCCGGCCTCAACGACGGCCCCCAGCTAGACCGCTCCATCAGCGATCTCGCCGCCCTCTACCCGCACGTCCAGACCGTCGGCATCGTCCCGGTGGGCCTCACCAAGTTCCGACGCAACAACCACTACCAGATCAAGATACCCCTGCGCCCCTATACGCCCGCCGAAGCCGAAGCCGTCCTCCAGCAGGTCGAGACCTGGCAGCGCAAGCTCCACCGCGAGATAGGCACCAATTTCGCCTTTGCCTCCGACGAGTGGTACATCATGACCGGCCGCGAAGTGCCGCACGCGCGCCATTACGAGGAGTACCCCCAACTAGAAAACGGCATCGGCATGGTCCGCCAGCTAACCGACGAGTCCCGCCGCACCGCCCGCAAACTCCCCGAAGCGCTCGACCGCCCCGTGCGCGCCATCGTAGCCTGCGGCGAAATGCCCGCCCGCGCCCTCGACCAAGCCCTGGCCCCGCTCCGCGACATACAAAACCTCGAGGTCCATCTCCTACCCATCAAAAACACCACCCTAGAAGGCAACGTCTCCTGCTCCGGCCTCCTCTTCGGCCAGGAAGTCGCACGGCAAGTGGG
>JALZHG010000392.1 GCA_030914045.1 Chloroflexota bacterium
TTAAGCGGCACGTGACGCCGCACATGCTGCGGCACACCGTGGCGACTCTGCTGCTGCGCAACGGCGTGGACATCCGGGTGGTGCAGGAGTTCCTCGGGCACGCCTCCATCGCCACGACCCAGCGGTACACGCACGTCACCAAAGAGCACCTGAGGGGGGTGCTTCGCAAACGCCATCCTTCGTTAAGTATGCGCGGCCACATGTGAGACTAAGTCAGATCTGGTGGCGTCGGAAACAAGATGAAGTGCAAATAGTCTACAGGCGGTGGATATGTTACTAGCTCACAGGGGGAAGGGTTCGCGAAGGGGGCGTACTCAAACCAAAAGAGTGTCCTAATAGGACTTCAGTCCAACGCCCTCGCATTTGCAATGTCTTCCGCAGAGTACGTCCTAATGACGTTTGATGCGATTTTCCAAATCGCCCGAGACAGATCGAGTTGCCACCGGGCGCCAATATATGCCTTCTCGTCGTCAGCCATAACCTGCACCCTTGTCGTGAGTGGGACGGCGCAGGAAACCACTATGGCTATGAAGTTTGCGCAGTAAGTGATTAGCGGCTCCGTCAGCGCACCCATCACAAAGTTGAGGGGGTGGGATTGACCGTCCATGTCGGCATGCGGCACCTTAACTCTCCCCACTGCTTTGTCCCATTCAAAGCCGAAGTGAATCTCGGACCGGTAGTGGGTGTAGGTGTCTCGAATTCTGATTACTGATTCCAGCCAGGGCTTCGTCTTTTCGATCTCTTCGATCAGCCAATCTATCCTTCCAACGGTTAGGTTGTGATTCGTTTTCTTCAGTTTATTTAGTCGCTCAATAACGCGATTCCCGAAATCGCCGTACGTAGACAACGTGCCGGGTTGTAAACCGGTGATCGGACAAAGCACTTTCACCAGCATGTCCAGGCACGATTTGTACTGGGTGAAGAAAGCCTCGACCTCATACAGCATTTCAACCTCGGTAATCTTGACCCCTCGCCGAAGTGCCTCACTCATATCCGGGTTAGATGAGAACTCCTTTAACCGCCGGGCTTGAATCTCCTCGTAGCGGCGGCGGTGGTAGCGGAGGGCGTGCAGTTTCATCGCCACGCAATTCGCCCTGAACGACACGGCGTCGGTCATGGACGGGGCCAAGTCCGGGACTCCTTTCAGAATCAACCACGCTTGGCCCATGGTGGTGCCGTTCAGATCACGATCCACCGGGACGAGGGTCACACTGCCGCCTATTTCGAGCATGGCAGGTAAATTTTTGTGACTCAAAACCGACTTCAGCCAATCCTTATCTTCAGACCCCATTCGTTTGTGGCCTCCGCATGATTGATTGTAAGTGTCAGCGTGTAAGGCGTGTCGCCCTCGAAGACCGGCGCGGGCTAGTTCTGGATGATTGAAGGCTCTCAACCCTAGCTAGGGTTGCGGTAAGACCTAGGCGGCGCGGCAACAAAAATAGCGTGACAAACGCCGCCCGGCGAGACTATTATGCGCCCGCCTTTTTACTCCCCCTAGCCGGGAGTTAACAGGCACCTTATCGAACCTCAGGCCCGACGTAATTATTAAACCTCCGAAAGTCACGGCGCGCCGTCAGCACCTCGCTGAAGCTGATGACGCTCGTGCTTATAGGTTACCCCTCAGAAGATCATCGTGCGGAGAAGGCAGCGTGGTTACTGCCCGCCGTGAACTGGTCTTCCAGAGTCAGACCTAACGTGCGCAGGACCTCCGCGCCACGCCGGCGGGCCTGCGACCGGCGGCTCACTACATTCTTCACCCGGCCGGGCTGCGCCTCAGACTCGCGCCCCGGCCTACTCCCTCTCTCGCATGAGCAAACTCACGGCCTCAGATTTCGTCGCCAAGTGGCGCAAGGTTGAGCTGACCGAGCGGTCGGCGTCGCAGCAACATTTCCTCGACCTTTGCGAGGTGGTCGAACACCCGAAGCCGGCCGAGGTGGACCGGGTCGGGGCGTGGTTCACCTTCGAGCGCGGTGTCGCGAAGCGCGGCGGCGGGCGCGGGTGGGCCGACGTCTGGAAGCGCGGCTTCTTCGGCTGGGAGTACAAAGCGAGGGGCAAGAACCTCGACTCCGCCTTCGACCAACTCCTCCGCTACCGGGAATCGCTGGAGAACCCGCCGCTGCTGGTGGTCTGCGACATGGAGCACTTCCGGGTGCACACCAACTTCACGGCGGCGGTCAACCGCGCCCACGAGATTCCGCTCGAGCGACTGCCGGAGCCCGAGAGCCTCGACGTGCTGCGCTCAGTCTTCCACGAGCCCGAGCGCCTCAAGCCGGAGGCCACGGTCGCGGGGGTGACAAAGGAGGTGGCCGAGCGGCTCGCCGGCGTGGCGCAGTCGTTGAGGGCGCGCGCGGTCGAGCCGACGGCGGTCGCGCGCTTCCTCGACCGGGTGGTCTTCTGCCTGTTCGCCGAAGACGTGGGGCTGCTGCGGCGCGACCTCTTCACAGAGATCGTCGAGAAATCCCGGGGGCCGGAGAGTTTCTCGCGCAACTTGGGGCTGCTCTTCGACGCGATGAGTGAAGGGGGCGAGTTCTTCTTCGAGCCGGTGCGCCACTTCAACGGGGGCCTCTTCACCGGCAGCCCGGTGCTGACGCTGACCGAGGAGGAGATCGGGCACGTCAAGGAGGCGGCCCGGCTCGACTGGCGCGCGGTCGACCCTTCGATCTTCGGGACGCTCTTCGAGCGCGGACTGGACCCGGCCAAGAGGGCACAGCTCGGGGCACAGTACACGTCGCGCGAGGACATAGAAACCTTGATCGAGCCGGTCGTTATCGGCCCGCTCCGGCGCGAGTGGGCCGAGACGCGGGAGGAGGCCGAGGCCCTACTGGCGAAGGCGACGCCGCAATCCCACAGGCGGGCGCAGGCCCGCGTCCGGGGCTTCCTCGAACGGCTATCCGAAGTGAAAGTGCTGGACCCGGCGTGCGGGTCGGGTAATTTCCTGTACGTGACGTTGCAGAAGCTTAAGGG
>JALZHG010000393.1 GCA_030914045.1 Chloroflexota bacterium
GCGTATGTGGAGGCCAAGAGGAGGCATGGCCCGTAAGCGCTGGGTGAACAAGGGCAAGAAGAAGGGCCGAGGCTCTTAGCAGCCTCGGCTCACTCCGCTGTGCATTGCTAACCCTTAGAAGGGTTCGCTAATCCCCACAGGCGACGCACCCGCCGCTGTCTTCCTTCTTCGGGTGGCCTTTGCCACCTCCGTTGCCGTCGCCCCAGCCCTTGTTCTTGCCCGCTTCCTTGGCGACCGGCTCCCCACAAGAAACGCCGCACTCTTCCACAGGCTGCCAATCCGGGTACAACTCATCGGTGGCACTGTTTGTGACATTCACCCGATTGCTGCCATCTATATCCATGGCGAGCAGGTCTGCCTGCGCATCAACCGCGTCCGCAAAGATTATCCGCCTGCCGCTAGGGGACCACTTTGGGAAACTGCCAGAGCCGGAAACTACTGCCTTGTTCCCCCCATTCGAATCCATCGTTGCAATTTCCGTGCGGTCGTCGGCGGCGCGAGCGTTGAAAACAATTTTGTCTCCGTTGGGATGCCAGCTAGGGTAGCTTTCTGGCAGGGGCGAATTGGTGAGGTTGGCCTCATTTGTGCCATCAGCATTTATGGAATATATGTCGCGATTCAGGTACACGCTGCCTGGGGCAGTTTCTCCCCTTGCACTATATACGAGTTTTCCACTTATGCCCCAATCAAGGGAATTGGCCCCCTTGGCAGTGTTAGAGAGAATGGCGTCGCCGGTACCATCGGGGTTTATTGAGTGTATAGCGGTGCTTTCGGAACCATCAGAGGGATAGGCTATGTATGCTATCTTGGAACCATCGGGTGACCAAGTGGGGAACACTTGGTTGAATATGTCCCCGTTCCCATCAAGGTGATTGGTGAGATTGGTCTTGTTTGAACCATCCGCATTCATCACCCAAATGTCATGGTTGCCAACTGTGTTATCGTTGCGCTCAAACACAATCTTCTTGCCATCGGGAGACCACTGCATACCCATGTTCTGGCCGTGTATATCGTTGGTGAGATTGGTCCTTGAGGAGCCATCTAGATTGGCGGTACATATGTCGAATAGAGGGTTGTTGTCTCGACACAAGAAAGCTATCTTGCCGTCATACCCTGGGTAGCTCGTGTGAGCTACACCGCTCATCCCCGCCATCGCCACAAGCGACAGCGACAGCACCAACAGCGCCCGCTGTGCCCACAGCACTACGGTTTGTTCACTACATTTGCACATAATTGCCCTTCTTTAGGGGGGCGGAGGAACGATAGAGTAAACCCCCGCCCCGGTAACGTAACGGTGTAGAGCGTATGCCCCTACAGGAGCTATGGCATATTCCAGGTGGCCATGTCTTCGAAGCTTTCTGGCAAACGTAGGAGAATACGTCTTATATTCACCTGGGTGAAGAGGGTGAAGAAGGCAAGGTACCACGCCTTGACCTTATCCTGTGATCGTCCTTAGCCGCGCGCTCAATGGCCTCCTTAGTAGCGCTCCACGCACTGAAGTAGGAGGCTACTGTACCGTCAGGCCTCCTCAGGACCCAGATGAATACGTTGGTGGTATCCAGCCTGTAGCCTAGGGGCAGCCGTTCCGTATTTCGTTCCCGTCGCTTCAAGACGCGAGTACACTCCTTCTCCAAAAGGATGGGGAAGTGAGATGCGTTTCCCTGCCCAGTCCTGCATAACGGGGGCAGCATAAAGGGTTGGGAGGTGAGGGCACATCGGTCATATGGATGAATTTTGGGTAGTCAATTGGCTGATTACCGTGGTTGCTTATCGTTGCGAACTTCGAGCCGTCTACGGACTGTGGGCGTGGAACACGCGCAAGACCAGGCGGCGCAAGGTCTGGGACGAGACGGCTGGCGAGTTCAAGATTCGCTACAGCTACGCCCCACGCCCCAGGGAAGAGTGGTTGTTTGTACCGGTACCCGACGCCGGGGTGCCGAGAGAGGTTGTGGAGGCCGCAAGACGCAGCCTCAAGGACAACGCACGCAGGCCGTCCAAGGCAGCCAAGCGCTTCTGGGAACTGTCCGAAGGTATCCTGCGCTGTGGAGAGTGTGGGCACACCTTGAGACCTAACAGCGCCTACAAGAAGAGTGGCACGCAGTTTCACTACTACAGCTGTCGCTCCCGCTACAACACCGGGCCGAACCGGGATTGCGGCAACAGGAAATACCTGCGCGCGGAGCAGATAGAGGAGCAGGTGTGGGGGTTCGTGCGCGGACTGTTGCGGGACCCCGAGCGGATAAGGGCGGGACTCGACCGGCTGATAGAGGATGAGAGAACCCAGGCAGGACGGGACCCCGAGAGGGACGCGGAGTTCTGGTCGAGGAAGATAAACGAGGCCGAGGTCGAGCGGCGCGGCTATCAGAGGCTCGCCGCAAAAGGCCACATGACGGACGAGGAACTGGCCGCAGCGCTAGAGGAGCTGGACGAGATTCGGGGAACCGCCGAGCGTGAACTGGAAGCTGCGCGGGTCAGAGGCGAGGCGCTCCAGCGCTTGGAGCAAGACAGGGACGCCCTGATGGAGTGCTACGCAGGCATGGTCAGTGAGACCCTGGAGGACCTCGTACCCGAAGAGCGCCACCGTATCTACAAGCTGCTCCGGCTCGGTGTCCGCTTCCGCCCGGACTGGCCCCTGGAGATTACGGGTATCTTCGCGGAGGTGGAGGAAGAAGCAGAGAGGGGTTCGTCGGATAGAAAACCTTCGCCGCTTAGCGTATAAAGGGTTAGTGGATACGCGGCGAGCAGAGGAGACCGGCGTTGTACGGTGAGAACGCACCGCCTTCCTGGGCGCGGCTGCCGGGCGCGCGCTGCCGGGCGGTGGAGCACCTGGCGAAGCTCGAGGGCTTGCAGGAACTCGAGTTCCTGGAGGGGCTCGACGAGGAGTTCTTCCAGGCGCTGGCGCTCTCCGCGGCGGTGCTGGAGATAGGGGCCGGCACCACCCTCTATCGGGAGGGCGAGCCTTC
>JALZHG010000394.1 GCA_030914045.1 Chloroflexota bacterium
GGGTAATCAGCTGGGAACGCGAGTTTGGGCTCGCCTGCGAGGTGGTGAATTTCGGCGGCGGCATCGGCGTGAACTATGCGGATCCGGATCAACAGTTCGACTGGCCGCGCTTCGCCCACGGCTTGGACCGGCTGGTGCAGCGTTCATTCCCCCCGCATTGGCAAGAGATCGACTTCGAATGCGGCCGCTTCCTGGTCGCAGCATGTGGCTACTACGCGGTCGAAGTCCTGGACATCAAGCGCAACCACGGTGCCACCTACCTGGTCGTACGCGGTGGAACCCACCACTTCCGGCTACCCGCGTCCTGGCAGCACAGTCACCCGTTCACCGTCGTCGCGGTGGAGCGGTGGCCATTATGTTGCCTGCGCCCGGAGATCCACGACCAGCCTGTGACGGTAGTCGGTGAGCTGTGCACGCCGAAGGACGTCCTGGCCCGCGACGTCGTGGTGCCGCGGGTACGTGCCGGTGATGTGCTGGTGTTCCACCACGCCGGGGCCTACGGGTGGGAAATCTCCCATCACGACTTTCTCAGCCATCCGCATCCGGAGCATGTCTACTTCCGCAACGGCGCCTGATTGGTGTCATTGAGGCTTATTCAGCGAGTCTCTAGTTGATTCCTACCGGCGTGGCGAATAGGGCGGCGGGCCATATTTCGGGAGAATGGAGTTCCGACACTCGTTCCCCGAAAGACGGCCCGCCGCGTGTACCATACTACAGGCTTCAGCAAAGATGAGATCACCGAGTTGTGCGCGCTTGTTCATGCGGCCGGTGCGAGTTCCGGCGGTGACGATTACCCACCCATTCTGGGCTTGTTCAAATCCGTTGCAGTCACATTGACGTATCTGCGGAGAAATCACGTGCAGCAGGAACTGGCGGAGTACCACGGGGTGTCCCAGTCGACGATTTCCCGGGCGATCACCGCGATCACGCCTGAGCTGGCGCGGGTGATGCGCCCGTTCACCCCCACCGCCGAGGAACTGCCCAGCGATGAGCAGCTGATCGTCGATGGCACCTTGGCCAGCTGCTGGAGCTGGGACAACCACCCGGAGCTCTACTCCGGCAAGCATCACACGACCGGCCTGAACATTCAGGTTGTCTGCGACCTGGCCGGCCGGCTGCGCTGGATCTCCGACCCCGTCGAGGGCTGCCGCCACGACAGCGCCGCATTGCGCAGCTCGCGCGTCTTGGACGGGATCGACACCCAGAACTGGATCGGCGACAAAGATTTTGATGCCTCTGGCGCGGCGCTCGGGGGCGGATGAAACTTGGGGTGCGTCGCCCGCTGACGTCGTTTAGCCTTGGCGCGGGTTGAGCCCGTGACAAAGATTGACGCTGGAGCCCGCCCCGGTTGGGTACTCCGGGTTGCTGCCTTTCGAGCGCGAGTCTCAGACTCTTGATCTTCATGCGGGTTCCGTGGGCGGCGCGCCTATTGGCCGTTCGGGAGGGAGCCCACGGTGGAGATCGTGTATGAACGGGTCGCCGCGATCGACGTCGGTAAAAAGATCATCGCGGTGGCGGTGCGCACCCCGGGTGAGAAAGCGGGTAAGCGCCGCCAACAGGTACGCAAGTACAACACCTTCCACCAGACGCTGACCGAGATGGTGTCCTGGCTGGTCTCTGAGGGTGTCACGCACGTGACGATCGAGGCTACGGGAGTGTATTGGCGACCTGTCTTTCACGCTCTGTGCGCCGCCGAGGAGCCGGTGGAGGTGTTGTTGGTCAACGCTCGCCATGTCAAAAACGTCCCGGGACGAAAGAGCGACGCGCTTGATGCTGTGTGGCTGGCACAGTTGACCGAGTGCGGGCTGCTACGGGGCAGCTTCATCCCCCCGCCGGCGATCGCCGCGATCCGAGAGTTGACCCGCTACCGCAAGAAGCTCATCGAGCAACGCACCAGCGAGCTGCAGCGCCTGGGCAAGGTCCTCGAGGACAGCGGGATCAAAATCGACTCGGTGGCCTCCAAGCTGACCACGCTGTCGGCCCGGGACATGATCGAGGCGCTGATCGCCGGGGAACGCGACCCCGCGGTGCTGGCGGGCCTGGCGCGCGGCAGGATGCGCAGCAAGATCCCTGAGCTGACGCTGGCCTGCACGGGTCGCTTTGGTAACCAGCACGCGCTGATGTGCACCCTGCACTTGGAGCACATCGACCACCTCGCGGACATGATCGCCAGACTCGACACTCGCATCGATGAGGCCAGTCTCCCTTTCGTTGCCCAGACCGAGCTGCTGGTGACAATTCCGGGGATCGGTGAACGCGCAGCCCAGGTCATCATTTCTGAGATAGGCGTCGACATGACCAGGTTCCCCACCGCGGCACACCTGGCCTCGTGGGCCGGCTTGTGCCCAGGCAACAACGAATCCGCCGGAAAGCACCGTTCAGGCACGAGCCGCAAGGGCAACAAGGAGCTCTGCGCGATCCTCACCGAGTGCGCCTGGGCCGCAGCGCGCACCAACACCTACCTCAGCGCCCAGTTCCGCCGCTTCCACCGTCGCTTCGGCAAAAAGGGCGGCCAGAAGGCCGCCATCGCCACCGCACATACCCTGATCGTGATCATCTGGCATGTGCTCGCCGAGACCACCGCCTATCGCGAGCTGGGCGCGGACTATTTCACCCACCGCATCGATACCCCAGAAGCACGCAAACGCCGACTTATCCGCGAACTCGAAGCCCTCGGCCACAAGGTCACCATCGAACCCAACGCCGCGTAACTGGTCACCAGCACCGATCACCGATCACACCCGACACCCAGCCGGGTCACCGACCCCTGCCTCCAGAACGTGCCTGGTCACCAAAGTTTCGTCTCAGGCTACCTCGGGCTCGACATGATCACTCCCATCAGGAAGCCACCACACCGCGAACTCCTCAACTGGGAGAAGGAGTTCAACACCGCCATCAACAAAATCCGCTGGAAAATCGAACAAACGATCGCGAACCTGAAAACCTGGAGAATCCTCCACAC
>JALZHG010000395.1 GCA_030914045.1 Chloroflexota bacterium
GCGCTACCTAGCGGTGGACGCTCTCGAAGCAGTAGAGAAACCGAACCCACAACTTTCCAGACATTGACCAGCTCCACGCAAGCCCTTAACAGCTTTCCGCTCATGTGAACGAGGTGGATTACTGTAGTTATTCTGTTCTATCTCTTGGTCTGGCTCAGGACCTCCCATCTTGGGGACGTGGGGCACTTCCTGTGGGCACGTCCCGGAGCGGTGAGGGCGGACAACCAGGCGCTGCAGTGGGGGGTTGGGGCATTTCTTGGTGGCCTTACTTTCCTACTAGCCGGATGGCGGGGTGGTTGGCTGAGACGGTTCGGCCCGTCCACGGTCCTCGGCGCGGTGGTCATCGTCGTGGCGCTCTACGGCTTGCGCGAGGGGGCGATGCAGCTGGCGGCGCGCCTTCAGAGCTTGGAGGTGCGCCACCGCCCGTGGGAGTCTGCCGTACCGCTGAGCGTTGCGATCGCCTTAGCGTTCGGCGTGTTCCTCCCGGCGCCCGGCTCCGTTTATCCTCGCCAGGGCGGGTGGCGCTACCAAAACCTCCTCCCGAAGCTAGGCCCAGTGGCCTTGCCGGAGCGTCGGCGGTGGTGGCTTTCGCTTGGGCCGCGTGGGCGCTGGCGCAGTTCGGTGAGTTATCGTCCGAAGCGGCCGTGTGGGCTGCGCGGGGCCACACGGCCGGTCTCATGCTGGCCGCGTTCGACGTACTCTTGCCCTTCTCGCTGTTCTCTTCCTTCGACGGGCGGCGGGTTTGGGACTGGAAGCGGCCGGCATGGGGCCTGCTGGTCGTCGCCGTACTAGGATTGTTCTTGGCCGGAGGCTAAGGAGAAGTGATTCTTTCCGTCGCAACCCCTCTCTTAGGCGCGACGGAAAGATTAGAGCACTCTTTATGGGCTAGCTCAACAGGTTCTCGACAAGGGATCGTCGTGATAATTTCAGATCGAGTCTCCGTACTCTTCGAAACCAACGAGAGGCCGTAAGTAAGATGTCGACTGAATGGGGCGCAAATTCGCGTCTACGAACTCTTGCCTGAGGATCTGCAAAGTTTCGGACCACTGCCGCCTCGCAGCGTATTTGGACGGGTGCGCAACGCGCAGCAGCCTAACGTCCCGCCCTACGGCTGTAACCCGCGCCGTGGCGGATCGATATAGGCAGGCGCCGTACCGTCCGCGCCTAGTGCTCGGGATAGTTCGACAGCGCAAACATCTCGGGTGCTTGCTCGTAGTGGTACATGGCCTTCTAAGCCACCATGCGAGGGATGCGCCAGACCTCGACGGGTGGGATCATTCGCTTCGAAGCAATGGTTGTAAACAGCTAAGGAGGATGTTGCCTATGCCACCTTCGGGTCTCTTCCTGCCGGACGCCCTCGGTGCTGGGGCTGGCCGTGCTTCTTGATCTGATCCGGGCGCTGCTGGCGGTGACCTTGGTCGGGATCGCGCCGGGGTGGTTTTGGGCGAAGGTCCTGTGCGCCGCGGCGGACCACGTCGAGCGGCTCATCTACTCGGCGGCGCTCTCGATCGCGCTGGTGCCGAGTGTCGCGCTTGTGCAGGTGCGCATTATTGGCACGGGCGTTACGCTAGAGGTGACCATCGTCTCCGTTCTATCGGTGCTGGGGACGGGGATCGCTGCGTACCTTACGTTGGGTCCTGCCAAGGGGTCTGACGAGCCCCTCCTTTCGCCTCCTGTCTCGTTAGATCTCCCCGCGCTGATACCCCTCATTGGAGCGTTTGCGCTAGCGCTGGGGGTCCTCCTCGGCCAAGTGCCCGGCGAGCGGGTGATGCCCTTGATGGCGCCGCTGGTGTTCTTGGGAGGGATTATCCATCTGCTCGGAGCCCGGCGCGGCACGCCGCCCCCTCAATCCCGCGAGCAAACCTCCGAGCTCCCTAATTCGCCCATCATATCGGCGGTGCACTGGCTCCTACTTTCGGCAGTGCTGCTCCTGGTGCTCTTGCGGAGCTATCCCGGTCCCTTACGGTACGATTGGCCGTACCCCCGCGGCGTGGACAAGTGGGAACACACGGTGATGACTAACCTGACGCTCTCTCGGGGGACCACGGAGTCTTTCATGTTGTACCCGCCCGGCTTCCACTTCCTGGCCGCCGAGATCTGCCGCCTCAGCGGGCTCGAGCCTTTGAAGCTCTTCGCGCTCCTGGGCCCGGCGCTGCTGCTCTTGCCCGCCCTGGCCTGCTACGCGCTAGCGCGCCGGTTGTGGGGCTGGGAGGTGGGGGTGGTGGCCGCCGCCCTCTCGGGGTTGATCCTGAACGGTTGCTACGAGTACGTCACCATGGCCAGGTACCCCAATCTGATAGCTGCCCAGTTCTTGCTCGTGCTGGCAGTCGCCGCGCTCGTTGGGCTCTACGCCTCTTTCTCCGCCCGGTCGGGGCTACTCCTCGCGCTCTTGGGTTCCTCGGTCGTGCTCTACCATCAGGTGGCGAGCTTGTACGAAGCGGCATTGCTGGGGCTGGTGGCCTTATTTTTCTTGCCCTACCTGCTTCTCCACGAGCGTAGGAAAGGCCTGGCGCTGCTCTGTTCTTTGGCGCTCTTGGGTTTGCTCTCGGTGCTGTACGCCTGGGACACCTATAACCTGCCCAGCTTAGTAGGCGGGCTCCTGCTCGGGGGATCGGAGGCCGGCAAGGGGGGCGAGGCCGTAGCGATGGCCATGGGCACGAAGCAACCGTTCACGCTCGACCGCTTGCTGGAGACGATCTCGCAACCGGGGCTGTGGTTGGGGCTTTTGGGCACACTGCTCTTGCTCGTCAACTGGGGGAATCGAGCTGGCACACCAGACGCGCTGGTTCGGATCACCCTGCTCGCGTGGGTCGTGCTGATGTTCGCCGGCTCCCGCACGGCTCTGAGCGCTTTCCCGGACCGCTTCGCGCGCGACCTGAACATCTCACTGGCCTTGCTCGCGGCGTTGGCCTTGGTCACGGTCCTGCGATCGTCGTTAGCTCGCGAGCCTGTGACGGTCGC
>JALZHG010000396.1 GCA_030914045.1 Chloroflexota bacterium
TGCGGGCCGCTTGGGCCTTGGACATCCCGCCTTCTACGGCGGATACCACCCTACTTCTGAGATCTTCTGAGTAACTGCTCATGTGAGCATGGTCTCATCGGCTCACTACCGCTGCAACGTGCTGTACGAGAGAGTGATGAGATACCTGGTTAGGGAGGGAGCGTTGGTGTGGGACGAACGCTTGGGTAGCGTGCCAGAGGTCGACTTGTACCGCATCACGACGCGCGGGCTCAAGATGTTAGGAGCTTATTGATTTCGGGCTCTTTCACTTAACCGCCTAGGAGAAGTATGGAATTCTCCGAAGTTAGGCTTGGGGTTAGGTTCTCGGACGTTCGGCGCGCCCTTAGCGTATAGCTGGTGCGCTCTGCCGCCTGCTATCTCGGTCCCCGGCTCGCATCAACAGAAGCCCACCGACCAGCATAATCGCGCCCCAGGTGAGGAACCCGAGATCCCACCATAGCTGATTCGGACCGGACCGGACGTGGTGTATCTGCAAGATGTGGTGATCGACGATGCCCTCCACCATGTTGAACGCGCCCCAACCGACCAAAAATCCTCCCGCAAGGAGCTTCGTCGACCACCGGAAGCGCGGTATCCTGGTAGCGCTCCACACCAGGGCGATCCCGATCAGGGTGCAGACGTAGGCGAACACGTGGAAGAGGCCATCCCAAAGGGTGTTGAGCTCGAAGTTGGCCATGCTGGTCAAGGGCTCCACGTTGGTTAGCATATGGTGCCACTGCAAGACCTGATGGAGCACAATCCCGTCGAAGAATCCACCCATGCCCAAGCCGAGTATGACGGTGCCCCACACCACACCCCGTCGGCCACCGTGCTCCCCCGTATTAGTGTTGGTCCCTTCGCTCACGTGCGCCGCCTTCTCTTCCCGTCGAGGACTCTCATTGGCTGCCAGAAGTATCGATGTGGGCCGCCAGAAGAGCAGTGGACCTTTTTACGCATCCCGTCGCGCACCTTGGACCATTTTGGGGCTCGGACCGAAAACTGTGCAACCTAATTCACAGGAGTGCCCAGGAGGTGCCTCCTCGGGCGTTCGTAGAGGCCGTTCTCAAAGTAACCCATAAGGGGGATGCGCCCGGCTTCTTCCGGTGGCACAATACTCGCAGATCGACCCGGCGGGTTCGCCGGGCTGATAGGAGGGAGCCAAAAAGGGACCGGTGGACACCTTGCTCACGGCGGCCGCGGTGGCGGTGGTGGGCGTCGTAGCCGCCGCCTAAGCCACACCCGGCTGCACCAACGACCACCGGGTGCCAAATACAGTGCTTTTGAAGGAGTACTTATGAAGGCAAAACGGTACGGGGGGACGCAACGATGACCATCGGTGCGGCGGTACGCGGGCTAGCAGCGGGGTTCGTGGGGGTCACCGCGATGACCGCCGCGGAGAAGCTGGAGCAGGCGCTTACCCACCGACCAAGCTCGTTCGTACCCGGGCACACCCTGGAGCGGCTGCTGCGGTTACCGAGCAAGCCCGACGAGGAGCGGCTGTGGATGAACTGGGCCATGCACTGGGGCCAGGGCGTGCTGCTCGGCGCGCTGCGCGGGCTTATGGCCGAGCGCGGGTTGCGCGGTCCTGTTGGGTCGTTCGTGTTCATGAACTTGCGTCTGCTCAACGACCAAACCTTGGAGAACGCCACCGGCGTCGGTGCTCCGCCGTGGACGTGGCCGGTCGACGAACAGGTGGTCGACCTACTGCACAAGGCGATCTACGCCTTCGTCACCGGCGCGGCCGCCGACCGGCTCGTCGCCGGTCCGGCCCGCATCCCGGCCCCGCGCAAGCGTTGGAATGCGCGCTAGAACAGCGGGCCTATTCACCGGAGTACTCAGAAGGGGTGTTCTGGGAAGTTCGTAGGGAGAGGAGCTCGAGAGCCCCGTACTCTTAGCACTAGGAGCGGACGTCGGTGTTTTCCTCCGCTTCGTTCTCCTCCGGTGCGCTCTCCGGCATTCCCAGCACCCTGAGGAGGCCGTGGTTCGTGCCCGCGCAGTCCTGCAGGCGGTGGAACAGGCGGCGACGTCGCAGGAAGCCGAAAAGGGTGGCTCGCCATTGCCGCGGGAGCTAGCTCCCCTGCTCGGAGAGGAGGGGCCGACTGAATCGAGTCTACCAAGATCAGGGGGATAACCGACACCACCGAGGCTCGGTGCAGGCATGACCGAGGTCGGGATCCTTCCTTCGCCCCTGTGGCGGGGGATGCTCGCCTGCTAGGCGACCCTGAGTCAGAAGGCGTTTCTGGGGTCCTCCTAGAGAGGGGAGGACCCCAGCCGCACGTCGGGGCTGGCCCGTGGGGACGAGCGTCCGCCGGCGGGGCTAGCGGCCTGATCGACGACAGGTGTTCCCAACGACACCACCGGGTGCTACCTCTGGGCCCATGAGGAGGGCTTCAGCGGTATGCGATGATGTTGACCCCCCGACCCTTTGCTTGCCCGTTGCCGCTGTGCCGACAGGGCCGATACCCTCTTTGGCGCTCCCGAACATCAGGTGTAGCTGGGGTCGGGCAACTGCAATCGCTACCGCCTTAAGAACACTGCGCGCCGAAGCTCAGGAGTCAGCGTTTCGCAAGAATTTTGAGGTTTCGCGTTGACAATAGAGGAATAGGCAGTATATTCATGGTCCTTCCTCGAGACACCTCGAGAGGAGGCGCGAATTTCCCGCAAAAGCGTGACTTTCTCAGGGGCTTGCGCCTTGAAATGTCGGGAGGCTTGGCTATAATAAGCAAGCTTCTGAGGGACAGGAATCAAACCGAGTGGAGATGGGTACGTCGAAGGGTCGAGAGAGACCTTGACGCCCTGACTCGCGAAGAAGATTCCGACCTTGCTCCGCCGAGAGGCAAGGGGCTTGATCTTTGAAAACTGCATAGCGCGATCCAATACCATTAAGATAGTAAGGGCGTATGGTGGATGCCTTGGCACCGGAAGCCGATGAAGGACGTGGCAAGCTGCGATAAGC
>JALZHG010000397.1 GCA_030914045.1 Chloroflexota bacterium
GCTGCGCTCCTAGGGCTCGCGTCCTGGACCTTCGGAGACCTGGAGGCAGCCTATCGGTTCTTTGCCAACGGCATGGCGAGTCTGCGGATGACCGGCGACATCACCCAGTTGATCACTGTCGCATTTGACCTGGCAGACATCAGGACGGCGCAAGGCCGTCTCCGCGAGGCGGAGAGAATCTATGAGCAGGCGCTGCAACTTGCGGCGGGCCAGGGCGAGTCCATGCCCCCGAAAACGGCGGATCTCTACGTGGGAATGAGTGAACTGCGCCGCGAGCGCAATGATCTCGATGGCGCCGTACAGGACTTGCTGAAAAGCAAGGAGTTGGGCGCACACAGCGGGCTATCGCAAAACCGGTATCGCTGGTACGTTGCGATGGCGCGAATCAAGGAGGCCCAAGGAGACTTCGGTGGCGCTCTTGACCTGCTCGACGAGGCGGAGCGCCTGTATATCAGAAGCCCTGACCCCTACGTGCGTCCCGTTGCGGCACTCAAGGCGCGGGTGTGGATTAGGCAAGGAAGGTTGGCCGAAGTTCTGGAGTGGGCGCGTGAGGCGGGGCTGTCCTCTGGCGACGACCTCAGCTACGTGCGCGAGTTCGAGCACATCACCCTCGCCAGAGTGCTCATCGCCCGGTATACGAGCGATCGCGTAGATAGCGCGATTCACGAGGCGATGAGCCTGTTGGAGCGCCTCCTGCAAGCGGCAGACGAAGGTGGACGGATGGGCAGCGTCATCGAAATCCTGGTGCTGCAGGCGCTCGCTTACGAGGCGCAAAGCAACGACGCTCTTGCCCTCGCGCCGCTTTCGCGTGCGCTAGTCCTTGCCGAGCCCGAGGGCTACGTCCGCATCTTCGTGGACGAAGGTACGTCCGTGGCGGTCCTGTTGGAAAAGGCCGCGAAACACGGGATTGCCCCGAACTATGTCCGTCACCTCCTGACCGCCTTAGGCAAGGCTGAGGACCGAACGCCCGGCAACCAGGTGATGATCGAGCCACTGAGTGAGCGCGAGCGTGACGTGCTGCGGCTCCTCGCCACCGACCTGACTGGCCCAGAAATCGCCCGCGAACTCATGGTCTCGCCGAGCACCATGCGAACCCATACCAGTCACATTTACGGCAAGCTGGGCGTGAACAGCCGGCGGGCAGCGGTCCGCCGCGCGGAAGAACTCGCGTTGTTATAGTAACCCTGTAACTTCCACCCTCAGCCCTTGCAGGTTTGTCGCACATCCTGCCAGGGCTTTTTGTTTCCCTCCCGCCTCCCCAAGGAGCAGATCATCAATTCAATCATCAAGTTTGATGATGCCTTCTCATCAAGCCGAGGGGTATCTTGTAGTGGAAGTCAAGCAGGCGAACACGAGTAGAGTCATCCACAGGAGGAACATGAACGAGGTGCAGATGAGTGCAACACACACATCAACAGAGGACCATCACGAGCCTGGACGGTACGAAATTCGCCTCAAGGGACACCTTGATGCCCGGTGGGCCGATCGGTTTGAGGGCCTGAGCTTCACTCACGAAAGCGACGGAACAACCATCCTCTCCGGCCCGGTGGTCGACCAGGCTGCCTTGCATGGCTTGCTGAGGAAAGTTCGGGATTTAGGCCTGCCCTTGGTCGCGGTTAGTCCCATTAAACCCAGCTCAGCAGATACGTCAGACGCCGAAGGGCAACGCGACGCAAGCCCTTGAGAGAGGTGATTCACCCTTGGCACCGTCTCCGCAGTCGTTCAACCCGCGAGGAACAGCATGGCGACCGCAATTCCATGCAGGACCCTTCACAACACTTTCCTACATTATTCAAGACAAGGACTAAAAAATGAATTCGATCAAAAAGCCGATGACCATCCGAACGAACACCCCGAACCTGCTCGACAACCCGCCATCCGACTTAAGTGAAGGAGTAACGACGTTGAGAACCCAGACAGCAGAACTCACCGCGCTAGAGGACCGGCAGGTCCCGGTCCAGGCGAAGCTCGCCGCCGCATGGACCAGCCTCATGTTCCTCGTCATCTACATCGACTACTTCCACCTCTACCAGCCCGGCGAAATCGACGACATCCGGGGTGGCGTCATCTTCGAGTTGGACATCAGCGGAACATTGATGTCCATTTTCTTCGCGATCATCGCGATCCCGGCCCTCATGATCCTGCTCTCCATGACGCTGCCCGCCCGTGTGAACCGCGCCACGAACCTCGTCGTGGCATCGCTGTACATCCCCGCCGTGGGGATGAACTTTTTGGGGTCGCTCCCGGACTATGCCTTCTACTACGCCCTCACCATCGGAGTCGAGGTGCTGCTCCTGGCCTTCATCCTGCGCGCCGCCTGGACCTGGCCCCGCACGCCCTCACCGTCGATGCCAGACCTCGTCGAACCCAACCGGTCGCAGATCCAGATGGGGTCGCTTTCGCAGCCATCGGTGTAGTACTCAACGCAATCACGCCCAGTGCGGGGGAGCGTCGGCTATGGGTCCCGGTGACGCTCGTGCTGGTTGCCAGCAGTCTCACAGTAGCGCTCACTGGGACATGATGGCGGCAGCATCGAGAAGGGGGTTCCGCCGGGTGATGGTGCGTCTAACAAGCGCATCGAACTAACGGCAAAGGCAGACAGCAGATTGGACCCGGTCGTAAGAAATGTCCCACATACGGGAGGGAAAACTCCCTCATCTTTCTCTCTGAAAGCGACAGGATTTCCCGAGGGAAACGCGAGGCGGCGCTGCTTCCCAAATGTGGGACATTTGATGTGACCAGGTTCAAGCAGATGAGATACACATCGGCCGCAGGTCACGCGCGCCCAAACCGACCAGATAGACGAGCCAGATTCAAAACAGGCAATCGAGGCCAGCGCCTTAGAAAGGAAACAAGATGGGGGCAATAAAAAAACCGAACTCGATGAGGACGATTAGGAATATAGGGGGGGTCGCAGGGTTACTGATACCGTTGGCGAATCTCCGACCCTCA
>JALZHG010000171.1 GCA_030914045.1 Chloroflexota bacterium
AGTCTCACCTTTCCTAGAGCAATAGGGTCTCGTAGGAAAGTGCAATATCCCGGTTAAGGACGAGATTTCTCACTCCGTTCGAAATGACAAGGTTGGGGCTTTGGGTGCTCATCTCACCTTTGGAAATTTTCGCGATGCCGTCTAATTATGGCTTGCGCTGTAGCAGTTCGAGGGCACGCTTGACCTGCGGGTCTTGCTCCAGGGGAGACTTGTGCCACGGCACGTCCATCACTATGTCCGGTGCCAGACCCACATCCTCAATGCTGCTTCCGTCGATGCGCGTGAAGGTTTGTTCGACTATGAAGAGGCGAGAGCCGTCTGGGAAATCGTGTGGGTAAGTGGTCTCGGTGTTCCCCGCCGTGTTGGTGCCCAGCACCGTCGCGCGCTTCAGGTCCTTCAGGGCGGCGGCGAAGGTTTCGCAGGCGCTCTCACATAGGCCGCTGGTAAGCACAATTACAGGCTTGCCTTCGAGCGCGAGCAAGGTCTGCCCGGAAGGGATTGTGTCGGGCGTGCGTCCATTCCGAGAGGTAGAGTAGCCTCCTATCCCACCGTTGAGGAACAACGCCAGGGTATCAGACAATTCGCCCGTCGAGCCGCCATCGTTCACGCGCACGTCTATGACGACCCCTTCAATCGGACCGCTGGCGGCCATCTCCTGAAGCTCCTGGCGGACTTCCGCCCCCATGCCCCTGACGCCGAAAGTCGGTATGTTCAGGTAGACAACATTGGTGCCGGGCCAGCGCATCGACGTAGCGTGGTCGTTGTACTCGACCTCCTGGCGCACGACGGTGACATCACGGGGCTGCTCTCCAGGCGTTTGCACGGTCAGCGTAACCGAGCTGCCCGCGGGACCGGATATCTCCTTGATGGCTTCGTAGTCCTGGTCTAGCCGCGTGCCGTTCACCGCGAGCAGCAGGTCGAACAGCTTGATGCCCGCTCTATCCGCGGGTCCACCGGGCACCACGTATGAAATGCGCCTCACCTGCCCGTAGTCCTGCGAGCTTGCGCCAATGCCCACCCTGCTGATCTCGCCGCGCCGTACCGCCTCGTCCTCTTTGCGACGCGCCGGGTCGATGAAGCGCGAGTGGTGGTCCCCTAACTTGACAACCATCTCGGAGATGAGCCTGTACGCGCGGGCCGGGTCGCCACTCGCCTTGATCTTCGCTTCGTACTCATCGTGTACAGCCTGCCAGTTTAGGCCGCGAAAGTCGGTGTAGACGTACCTGTCCCGCACGGTAGTCCACACGCGCTGGAACGTATCTAACGGCACTGTGAGGTCGGCGTTGCCACGCTTCTCGAACTGGTAGCGGCCAAGCTGCGACAGGAGCACATCGTGAGGTGGTGGGTTCTCGGGGTGCAACTCGAACACGGCGCGCTGGAAATACTGCACCGTATACGGCTTGCCGTTCAACTGTGACACTTCCGTGAACTCCTCCGAAATCGGAAAGCCCTGCTGCGCCAGCCCACCGTGCGACTTCCAATACTCGAGGAACTTGCCACCGACCGTCTTGCCCGTCTCAGTGAATTTCTGCGCGCCTGGGGCTGTGCTCGCTTTCTGGCCGGGAGCGCCCGCCGCGCCATACTTGCCTTCGTACTGAAACACACCTAGCAGCGACAGCAGTACGTCATTCGGCTTCGGGTTCTCAGGGTGCCACTCAAACACCGCCCGCTCGAAGTACTGCACTGTGCAAGTCTTGCCGTCTGTGGGGCTTTTCTCCTGCATCTCCTCGGAGATGGGGAAGCCCTGCTGGGCCAGGCCACCGTTCCGGTTCCAATACTCCAGGAACCTACCCTTTACCGTCTTGCCTGTCTCTGGAAAGGTGCGGCTCGCGTTCTGTGCCTCGGCGGGTGTTACATTTGCATTCAGCGGGCCTGCAACAGGCAATAGCACCAGGATAGCAAACAGGCTCACAAAACGCCTGTAGGTACGACAGTCTCCTACCATCCTCATAAATGGACCTCTCTCGTGGCATGTGTTGGTATGGGTCGGGTGCAACGCAGCCTGGGTCTTGCAATACGTGCACATGAGAAAGTACAACCCCACCGCGCCAATGGTTCTATGGTATCTGGGTAAGGAAAAGCAGTAGGAATCATTTCGCACTTGAGGGGTCTAGCCGCTATAATTGGTGTAGCCTATCTCCTCTAACAGAAAGAGTACTTCCAAGTATGCAGTCACTAGCAAGCTCCCCAGCCGGCACGCCCGCCAATCTTGAGGTAGTCCACTTTGATAGCATCGCCAACCGCCGGACGGCCCGCTACCACATGACCAACGACCTTAAGCTGAAGACGCGCGATGAAGCCGTCCGCTTCATCAACGAGGTAGGGGTGGCCCTCCTTTTCCCAGGCGACAACCTCCCCCTCCCCGACCTGTGGAGCGCCATCAACGGCAAGGAGCGCAAGCTGCCCAAGCACCACCACGACTGGGCTTTGGGCAAGACCTGGGACTGGAAGGACCAGATACCGAGCCGCAAGGAGGCCTGGTACGGCAAGCTGATACGTGGCAAGCCCGCCTTCGTCTCCCTACGCGACCTCCCCGCCGTGTACGCCCTTTCCAGCAACTACGGCGAGCTTGACGACTACCTGGAGGCTTACCAGGACGGCATGTTGAGCCAGGAAGCCAAGTCGGTCTACGAGGTGCTGCTGGCGGAAGGCCCGCTACCCACCAGCACGCTGAGGAAGGCGAGCGGCCTGGGTGGGGGTGGCGACAATGCCCGCCGCTTCGAGAGGGCCATTGTGGAGTTGCAGACCGGGCTGAAGATCGTCAAAGCCGGCATCTCCGACTCGAATCGCTGGAAGTACTGCTACGTCTACGACCTGCTGCTGCGCTGGGCGCCCAACCTGGCCGAAGAGTCGCGCAACTACAACAGCCGCAGTGCCATGCGCCACCTGATAGGCCGCTACCTGCAAAGCAACCTGGCCGCCCCGCCGCTGCTCTTCCCCCGCCTGTTCGCCTGGGACACGAACGTCACCCTCCGCGTCATAGACGAGATGGTGCAGGACGGCACCCTCGACCAGATACGAGTGCTCAAAGCCCCCGGCCTCACAAGCCGAGCCAAGCCCGCGCCGGAGGGAGAGGTGTGGGTCACCATGGACGATGGACGATGGTAGGAGACGGAAACGCAAAGACGCAAAGAACGCTAAGGACACGCAAAGTGGATGAAGGATTTGCTGTGCGGCTGATACTCAGTCCTCAGTCCTCAGTCCTCCTCACTCCCATCTTCCATCGTCTATCGTCTATCGTCTAACTCGTCGCCCTGGGTGCCTGCTGTAGCTCTTCCCGTAGCTTCAGCCAGCGCAGGATGTGGGCGCGGGTCAGCATGCCCACCAGCGTGCCGCGAGCGTCTACCACGGGTAGCTGGTCGAAGTCGCTTTCCATCAAGGTGTCCATGATCTTGTCGAGGCGGTCCGAGGGGTGAGCTACGCGCAGCCGCTCGCTGCCGGTCATGACATCGGCCGCCGTCACGGTGCCCCACTCCTCCTGCGGGATGTTCTCCATGTCGGACAAGGTGACGATGCCCAACAGCCGTCCCTCCTGGACTACCGGCAGCACTCGGAGATTTCCGGGCAGGATATACTGGCTCAACAGGTGGGCTATCGTGTAGGTTCGGCCAACCACCGGCGGCGATTTTTCCATCACTTGCGCTACCGTGACTCCCTTGACGGCCTCACGTATCCGCACGCCCGTCACGCTCTGCCTGGCGGCGTTCAACAGGAACCAGCCGATGAAGGCCAGCCACAGCCCATCCCAGTTGTCGAGGTAGAAGGCCACAACCAGGCCGATTGAGATGAAGCCATAGGCCGCCAACTGCCCTATGATCCCGGCGTAGCGGGTAGCTCGGTCGTAGTCGCGGATGATGCCCCAGATGATCGACCTCAGCACGCGCCCGCCGTCGAGGGGAAAGCCGGGGATGAGGTTGAACACGGCCAGGATGCCGTTGATGTAGGCCAGGTAGAAGAAAAGGTTGGAAGCCCAGTCGCCCACGTTGCCCGCGATGGGCGTAAAGAGCACCCACAACAGCAGGAACAGCCCCGCCAACCCCAGGCTCGTTAGCGGTCCCACCACGGCGATGAGAAACTCGTCACCGGGCGTCTCAGGCTCGTCCTCCAGGCTGGACGCCCCGCCGAACATGTACAGCACGATGTCGTTCACCTTCAACCCGCGGGCCAGCGCCACGAACGAGTGGGCCAGCTCGTGCAACAACACCGACACGAACAGCAGGATCGAAGCGACGAACCCCAGTGCCCAGTAGGTAACGGGGCTTTCCCTCGGCATCCTGATGGGGAACCAGGAGACCGCCAGGCTGAAGGTCATCAGGAGCAGGATGAGCAGCCAGCTCCAGTGCAGCTTGACGTCGATGCCGCCAATGGTGGCGATCTTGAATACGCCCTTCTTCATGGCGAATTCTCAGGCAGCGCCACCTGCCCCTGTGAGGGACCGGGAGGGCAAAGAGGCGGGGCGGGCGGCACCGGCACCGGAGTTACGTCCGGGCCTGGTCCGGCAACTCTCCGGCGTAACCGGGGTAGATCGACCTATCGGGCAGCTTGTACTCCACGTCGCCAAGCAGGTACCGCTTCACGATGTTGTAGTCCTCAATGGGCATCTTCGTCTCCAGGAACACCAGCACCGTGTAGCCGATCTTCTCGGCGGTCTGCCAGTCCATCCCGGACGAGTCGTAAATAGCCCTGGTAAGCTCGCTAAACATAGGTCTTTCCTCCCGGCTTTATACGCAAAGTTACAAGTAAGATAACACAGGCCCTTAGCCTACGCAATGGGATTTTGAACCGTAATCAAATTCGCAATTCGAAATTCCAAATTCCAAATCCGTACCATGCAATCCCTATTCCACGGGTTCGGTGCGCCGGGAGTTGGGGCCGTACTTGGTCCAGAGCCGCCGCCCCACGAACCCCCCAATCACAAGCGCCATGATGACGTAGATGACAGGGCCGAGGGGGGCAAGCCAGCCTTCGACCTGGCTCCAGTTGCTCCCCAGGAAGTACCCCGCCAGTATGAGGCCGCCGTTCCATATGGCGCTGCCGATTGCCGTAAAGAGGAGAAACCGCCCGTAGTGCATCGAGGCCAGTCCGGCGGGCACCGATACGAAGGAGCGCATGCCCGGTATCACCCGCGCCACCAGCACCGCGTAACTGCCATGCTTGGCGAACCAGGTGCGCGAGTTGTACAGGTCGGCCCGCGAGAGCAGCACCCACTTGCCGTAACGGTCCAGCCAGTCGCCTATGCGCGTCTCGCCACCCCACCGCCCAATCCAGTAGAGGATACTGGCCCCCATGAGCGAGCCCATAGTGGCCGCCACAATCACAGCCACCAGGTTGAAGTGCCCGCTGGCGCTCAAGCTGCCCGACAGCGGCAAAATCACCTCGGAGGGAATAGGAGGAAAGACCGCTTCCAACCCAATCAGCAACGCTATCCCCGGATAGCCGACCGTGGCGATCACATCGGTCGCCCAGGCGATCAACTGCTTTATGAATTCACCCATGCGGCCATTATAGCGGAGTGAAACGAGAAAGGCGAAACGGGGGTGCTGAAACGTGAAACGTGAAACGTGATGCGGCTCGTGGTATGGGGTACGTGAAGATGGGGAGTTGGCATGACAGGACCAACTCCCCCTTTTGTCATTCTGAGCGTAGCGAAGAATCAGGTGGGTAGTTAGGCCGTCGAATTTTGGTGCCAAGCCGCCCTTTGTCATTCTGAGCGTAGCGAAGAATCTCGTCCCTCTCTTAGGTGTTACCCCTTTCTTGGATTGAAAGTGTGCGTGTTACTTCATGAAAGGTGGTATTTGGGTGCTAAAGGACGAGATTCTTCACTGCGTTCAGAATGACAAGGGCGGGAGTTGGTCACCCTAGTTCAACAGTATCCCTACCCACCTGATTCTTCACTGCGTTCAGAATGACAGTAACCACCTCTGGTTGCACTTGTTCAACAGTGTGTGGGTATGTCATGGCTACAGTTCATCTTCGTCCAGCGGGTCGTCCACATCGAGGCCCCGGTTGTCGGGCGCGCCGATTAGCACTTCGCGGGGCTTGCCCTTGTTCTCGGAGTTGGCGGGCGAGATGAGGCCCATCTCCTCCATCTGCTCCACCAGTCGAGCGGCCCGGTTGTAGCCAACGCGCAGCTTGCGCTGGAGCATCGACACCGACACGTAGCGGTTACGCTTGACGTGGTCTATCGCCTGCTCCAGTAGCTCGCTGTCCTCGTTAGCGTCTCCGGTGCCCAGCCACTCCGGCATCGGCATCGGCTGGACCACCCCCTGGGCTTCGGGCGGCGTATCGATGGCCTCCGGCGAGGGCAACTGCTTGCGCCAGAAGTTCACTATGCGGTCCGACTCCGCGTCCGACACGAAAGTGCCCTGGATGCGCACCGGCTTGCTCTCGTCCGAGGCGGTGTAGAGCATGTCGCCCCGGCCCAGCAATTTCTCCGCGCCCGGCCCGTCCAGGATCACCTTGCTGTCCACCTGCGAGGTCACAGCGAAGGCCGAGCGCGCAGGGAAGTTGGCCTTGATGAGGCCGGTCACCACATCCACCGAGGGGCGTTGCGTAGCCACTACAAGGTGGATGCCTGTGGCGCGGGCTAGCTGCGCCAGGCGGCAGAGCGAGGTCTCGACCTCTTCCGGGGCGGTGAGCATCAGGTCGGCTAGCTCGTCAATGATGATGACGATGTAGGGCAGATGCTCCATCTTGATGTCGGCATTTTCTCGCATAAAGGTGCGGTACTGCTCGATGTTGCGGAACACCTTACTGATGCCGTCCTTGCCCTTCTGACCCTTAGCGAACAGCTTGTAGCGGCGCTCCATCTCCCATAGCGCCCACTTGAGTGCCTCCACGGCCGTCAGGGGCCGCTCGCGGTCGGTCTGCCCGCCCGCACGAGACTTCACCTGCGCGTCCTTGTCCATGCGCACATCGGTGACCACCGGGCGCAGCAGGTGGGGTATACCGTTGAAGCCGCTAAGCTCGACGCGCTTCGGGTCGATCATGAGCATGCGCAGGTCGTCGGGCGTGAACTGCAACAGGAAGCCAATCACCATCGAGTTGAGGAAGATAGACTTACCGCTACCCGTGGCACCCGCCACCAGCAAGTGCGGCAATTTGGCCAGGTCGGTGACAACGGGGTGGCCGTGCGTATCCCTGCCCAAGCACACCTTGAGCCGCGCCTTCGACCCCGCGTATATGTCCGACTCCATCAGCCCGCGCAGTCCGACTATCTGAAGCGAGGCATTGGGCACCTCCACGCCGATGCGCGACTGGCCGGGAATCGGGGCCTCAATACGAATATCCGGGGCTGCGAGGGCGAGGGCAAGGTCTTTGTCGAGTGAGGTCACGCGGTTGACCCGCACCCCCACGCCCGGCTCGATGGCGAACTGGGTGACGGCGGGGCCGGTATTGACTTCGCGGACGGTGGCCTCGACGTTGAACGACGCCAGCGTCTCCTCGATTACCTTGATCTTGGCCTTGATATCTATCTGGCTAACCTTCACCTCGCTCAGCGTGTCGAGCATGCTGACGGGAGGTAGGTTCCACACATACCCGAACGGCGATGCGGTCTGTATCTGCGGGGCCGTATCGGAAGCGCCTCCAGCCGACTTCGACTTCAGCTTGTTTATGACAGGCTCGGGCTTGGTCTTGTCAACCGCCGTGGTCTCGCCAGGCAGGACCACCACCTGCGTTGGCGCGCTCTGCAAGTCATGTGGGGTTAGCGCGACCTCGTCCCCAGACTGCGTCTCTTCAGCGTCGTCCACCTGCGGGGCCAATGCTTCCTCATCAAACGCCAACTGGCCGTTTATCCGCACCGAACCGCCACGCGCCACCCCACCGGCAGAACGCTCCTTGAGCAGGCGCGATACGTGGCTGCCCGCGCGACTCAGAGTCCTCCCGGCGAAGCGCCCGGCGGACATGGTCGGCTTGCCGACACCGCGAATGAACTGCCCAAGCGACACTCCGAAGGCCAGCATAAAACCCAACAGGCCAACTGCGAGCAGGACCACTCCCGCGCCCACATGTGTCAGATAGTCGGACAGCAAGGTGGAAATAGCGAGGCCGAGGTAGCCACCACCCTGCCCGGCGTCGGCGGCCCGCTGGCCGTTGGCGAACAGGTGGATGAAGCCCATAGCGCCCAGCAGCATGAGCGAGATACCCAGCGGCACCAGGGGAGAGACCCAGCGCCCGCCCATCTTCGCACCCACGAGCAGCAAAATGGCCCCAAGCCCAACACTCACGGGCACCAGCCAAGCCACCACGCCGAACAACTCGGCCAGCACCCCGCCCACGACCGCCAGCACACCCGCGTTGCCGCCGAGCCATGCGATCAGCCCCACCGCGCTCAAGGCGGCGAGCACCAGCATCAACAAGCCCAGCATCTCGCGGCGTAAGTGCGAAGGCAGCTCTAACGGTGGGCGGCGGGACTTGGGCTGGAACTGCCTGGGCTTCCCCCCACCACCGGAATAGTTCTGCGGCCTGGAGTTGCCTTTAGGGGAGGACGAGCGGCTGCGTGGCTGGCCGGACTTGCCGCCTTCGATCTTGGTCCAGGTAGGACCTGGGGGCTTGCTGGATTTCCTGGCTGCACCTGCGGGCATGAAGTGGACCTCGTGTAAAATAGTGGGCCTTACGAGCCAATTTAGCACGTATGTTTCGGGGCTTCCACCATTATACTACCGTCGGCAGGTGTTGTGGAAAACTCAGACAGGGGTTCAGGGCAGGGTTTCGCAAGCGATTCCGTCGTGGTCGCCATCCAGCCTGTGGGGGTCGCTAGCAGGCCCACCTGCCGCCTCGAAGAAGGCCTGTGCCTCTGCGTGCGTGGCAAAATCGCCGCAGTCGCGGTCGGGGCCGTTCGGGTCGTAGGGCAGCGCGTTAGAGACAGTAGGCGCGGGAGCACCAGGGGCTTGCGCGGTCGGTTCGACCACATCAGGAGATGGTTGCGCCTCAGGCGTGGGGGTGGGTGCGGGCGGCTCGGTGGGCGTAGAGCAGTCACCCCATATACCTAGTTGCTGTGTGCGTGCCTCATCCTCGGCCTGTTGGAACGCAGCCGCGTGCTTCACGTCCGGCGGGAATGTGGCAACACGCGCGTAGCCCTGCTTGACCAATTC
>JALZHG010000398.1 GCA_030914045.1 Chloroflexota bacterium
GCGTAATCCTGACTCGCAAGACCTCTTGCTGCCACAACAAAAATATTGTTTACACCTCACCCTTATGATATAAGGCGTCACCGAGATATAAAGTCTCACTCACACTCGAAGACGAAGTTCGGTCGATGATTGATACTCTTGATCCTCACAAGCCTAAAAGACATTGTATATCCAGCCGATGACCGCGCTAACTTTCGGCCGGCGGCGTGTGACACCCACACGTCGCATTAGCGTGTGAGCCGGTGTTCCGATGAAGCGCGGCCCGAACCTAGCTCCAGCGTGAGTCTCACGACGTCGGTCGGACGTGTAATGGTGCAAAAATTACTCGCCGCGATTTTGCTGCCGATCTTTTTGTCGTCATTCGCTCTAGCGCAGCCCCCACCCCCAAGCGACGGGGTGGGGGCTGAGAGCGGGTGCGGCCGGGCCTTACACTCCAACGGCTCAGGAGGAGCTATTGTATGAAATCTTCACGTTACGCCTCGTTCATCATTCTCTGTATGTTGCTGTTAGCGGTTGTCGAATCCGCCCAAGCCGGGCCTCGGCAATCCGAGACGGCGAAGGATCTTGAGCCGATCAAATTATCATCATTAAAACCCGGCTCTCATCAGCAGGGAGTTTCTCTCCCTTCCGGCGGTTCCTTACGTTATACGATCTCGATCCCGGCCAAACTTAAACCTGAAAATCCTGTCCCGCTGATTGTTGCTCTACATTATGGCTATAGCGGAAGGTTAACACCGCATTATGGCCGGGGGATGCTAAACGAACTAGTTAAGCCCGCGTTTGAAGAACTCGGTGCCGTAATTATCGCGCCTGATGTTCTCGGGGGTGGGGATTGGAACACGCGGCAGAACGAACAGGCCGTCGTCTGGCTGACTAAAAGCGCAATGAAATCCTATCCGATAAACCCCAAAAAGGTCTTAATAACCGGATTCAGTATGGGCGCGATAGGGACTTGGTACATCGGTGTTCGGCATCAAGACCTCTTCACCGCGGCGATACCCATCGCGGGCAAACCTGCTGACGAAGACTCGAAGTGGACAATCCCGGTCTACGTAATTCACTCGACGAAAGACGCAGTTCTTCCGATAGGGCCGACGAAGAAGTATGTTGAAAAACTAAAAGTTAACGGCGCAAATGTTGAGTTAAAAATCATTGACGACTTAACGCATTTCGAGACAAGCAGGTATGTAAAGCCGTTAAAAGAAGCACAATCCTGGCTCGGCCAGGCATGGAAGTAGCAGATGCAAAAGTAGCCATCATTATTCTCTGCACGAAACCTAACGAATCATTCGGCGTGCGACGCGATACACAGGTTGTGTTACGAGGAATAGTTTGAGGCGAGAAGGCGTCGCACAGCGCCTTCCGCGGGCTTCGCTGGCTCCATTCATTAATGTCGGACTTACGCTCATGATAAGGAGGCAGTCGAAATACTGGACGGCTGCCGCACGAAAAGGCAGAAGGTCAGAGGCTAAGAGATAGGTTCTCGCCCGAACAGTTAAAACGCTGGCCGCTTCCATTCGCCGGCGGAGGCGGCTAGCGTTTCAAGTTGGCCGCCCAGTTGAGTACGACCGTGATGGGCTGTGTATTCCTATCATCCAACTGGCTGACCAGGAAGCGCTGGCCGTCGGCAGTAACAAGGTAATAGTTCTTCTCAGTCGATATGGTCGTTAAGGGGACGCGTGTTTTGAAGAGCGCAACGGGTGCGCCCCTCTCGAAGGCGTCTCCCGTGCTGACCGGTACGGCCATGAGTGTTTTGTCCGCAGCGATGTAGAAAAGTTCCTTCCCGTCGCGCCGCCACTGCGGCTGGTCGCCTCCGTCGGTGGAAATTTGCCACTTGTCCTCCTGCCCCGGGAAATTCTGCACGTAGACCTCCGCGCGCCCCGATTCGTTCGAGACGTAAGCCACAAAGCGTCCGTCGGGCGAGAACTGCGCGTGCGACTCGTCGAAGTTCGTCCGTAGGAACACGGAGGGCGGGCGTAAGGGCATCTGTTCGGCCGTGAGTTCCAGTATCCAGATGTCAAACTTTGTCTCCGGACTTATCTGCTCGAAGAGAATGAAGCGGCCATCCTTCGACCAGTCGTCCGGGTAAGCATCGCGCTCGGTCGTAGAAAGCGGTACGTCGTCGCCCCCCATGCGGGAGGATTTCTTGTAGAGGAAATGTATTCCAGTCCGGTTCGAGGCGAACACGACCGTGTCGCCCTGGGGCGACCAGACGGGAGACAATTCCGTGGCCGAGTCGAAAGTGAAACGCGTGGGCGTTCTGCGCGCGATGTCTATCATCCACAAGTCTCGCCCTGCCGCGTCCCCTCGCGTCGCCACGATCCTTTTCCCGTCGGGCGACAACTGCTGCTCTGTGTAAGTGCCGTCCACTCTAAGAGGCCCGAGGTCTTTCCCCGCGCGGTCAAACCAGACGAGCTGTGTCGCCAGCGCCACGCCGGGCAGGTAAGAGAGGTGGCCGTTTGCCGAGACCGAAAAAGTGGCATAGCCCGTCGGCCCGACATTCGTCGGGTAGTTGAGAACGTCTTCGGCGACCGTGAAAGGCTCGCCCGACAGTTGCAGCTTATCGGCGTCGAAGGCTTGCGCCAGCAGCGCCCGGTCGCGCAAGAAAAGCAAGTAGCCGCCCGCGCCGCCGTCCGCGGCCGGCACGTAAGCTCCCCGGCATTTGGTGCTGAAGAGAAACTTCGTCTCCTGCGAGTCCAGCGAGCCTACGTAAAGCCCTTCCGTATCATCGCGGTTGCTGCGCGAGAAATAGATAAAGTGTCGGCCGTCTGGCAGAAACCACGGCCAGCGGTGGGAGGTCTGGCCGCTCGCTTGATCCACCTTAGTCACGGGCGTGACGGGGCCGCCCGACGCCGAGACTTTGTGTAAATACCGCTCCACGGTGGGGACGAAGAGTATCGTCCCGTCCGGCCCCCATGCTCCGCCCTTCGGCTCCTCCCCGACCTC
>JALZHG010000399.1 GCA_030914045.1 Chloroflexota bacterium
AGGTGCAGCTCCTCAAGGAGCACGCGGGTGTGGTGGCCCTCGGGGTAGGAGCCCACTAGCTGCTGCAGGCCCTCCAGCCTGTCGCGCACCAACTCCGTCTTGCGCAGCTCCTCCACCATCGCCGCCTGTCGTTCCCTGGCCGCCACGGCCTCGGGTCTATCTTGTTCCACCGTCACCTCCCGGTCCGCTCTGCCGAAGATCCTACCCCATACGGCTATTCACCGAGCTGCCTAGAAGGGGTTTTCTCGGAACTCGTGTAGAAGACGGGCGGGGGGTGCACCCCCCGCCCATCGATACAAACTTGTCCTGCTTAATGCTACTGCCCCGGTGCCCGGAAAGCCGTCCCTCCTGCTCTGCGCATTATTTCTATGCCCTCCTCGGCACTGAACAGCGGGGTGGTCTTGGTAGCCCTGAGGTGCCCACGCCTGGCCGCAGCCAACACCGCAGCGCCGGCCGTAGCGTCGTCGGGGGCTTCATAGATGAGCAATCCGTCATAGTCGCCCATGCTCAGGTACCAACCGATCAGTCGGCCGCCCATGCTCTCCGTCAGCTCGCGCACGGGTGCGCTCCTGTCCTCCGGGTTGTCCACGAGGGCTGCCCAAGCCTCCGGGGTGTAGGCGAATTGCGTCATGTAGAGTGGCATTGGTTTCTTCCTCCTTCCTCCCGTCTACTCTATCACTGGCAGCGGGTTAACCCTTTCCACCATGTGTATGATAGCGCTGGTTGGCCCTCGCCTCTATTCACCTGAGTGCCTAGAAGAAGGTGAATTCTGGGAAGCCTGCATAACCCCGGCCCACCCCCGAGACGACGTCGGCCCCATCGGACCGGGGCGGATCCTGATTCACCAAAGCGCCTAGGAATATGCCATCTGACCGATGGGTTAACCAGACGTGTTTGATAGAGTGGCGTTCACGCGGGCGTAGCTCGGTAGGTAGAGCGCCAGCTTTCCAAGCTGGAGGCCGTAGGTTCGAAGCCTACCGTCCGCTCTTCTGTCATCCTCTGGCCCTTCCTTATGTCTTTATTCACCGAATCGCCTAGAAGGGGTCTTCTCGGGAGTCTACATAGCCCCGGTCTAACACCACTCCATGGAGTGGCACGGACTCAGATCGCCTGTCTGCCAGTATTAGCGCGACTTCCTAATAATGCCCGAAGGTAGCCTTATCCCCTGGGAGATTCAATAGGCGCCCGAGCGGGAGAGATGGGCTCTATCCGCGAAGGGCGGAACGGGGTGTTCGCCAAAGGGCTGGTTAACGTGCTATCGTGCAATATAGCGCTGGAGCTTCCGAGATATAGGGATGAGGTGGACAAGAAGCCAGCACAGTGGTGGGTCGCGTTCACCCTCGCCCCCTCCGCGCACCCGCCCCTACCCCAAGGTGCCCTATCTGCGGGCTGGACTGACGTCTCGCCGATGTTCGAGCCCACCGCCAAGGGAGCTGACGCTCTTTGCGTGTTCACGACCGACTACGCGGCAACAGCCTACATGCAGGCGCTTAGCGCGCAAGGGGGCTCGCACCCCATCATTACAGAGGGACTCAACTCTCGCCAGGACCTTGAGAAAATAGCCAAGCGATTCGCCGTTAGGTATGTGGCGGTAAACCCCCCGCCTGCCGGGGAAGCTGTGGAGGTCATCCCGCTCAGCGAATTTTTAGATCGACTACCCTAGAGCAGGTCAACAGGAGCTTATTCACCGAAGTGCCTGTGGTATGGAATTCTCGGAACCTTATATTCAGGATACTTCACAGAGAACGCCGTCTCAAAGCCACAAGGCTCGCTCCTCGGCGAACCCGCGCCCGGTGAGGGGTTCCTACATCTTGGGGTGCTGGATCGATATGCGCGATGGTGAATGCTCCTCTGCCACGGTAGAGACTGCGATCGGAGCACGCACGTCTCCTGCAATGTTTCGTGCATGGCTTTGCACTCATTGGCTAGAGACATCGACCTAGAGCCCAATATCTCATATCCTCATGCCTTCTCGGCGGCGTGGCGGCCCATGCTCTCGCTATCTCTAGTAGTGCGAGTAGCAGGAGCCCCTCACAACGACTACTGTAAGCCGGCCGACGATAGGCTCCTTAGGGAGGCCCCTCCCTGGGGGACAAGCCCTACGCCCACTTTGCTCATCTCCTGACGGGCGCCGGAAACCTCTCATCGCGAGCACGAGTTGCCGACTCTACGCATGCCGGACAACCTGCAGGCGCTCTGCTACCGCTGCAACTCGATGAAGCGTGACAGGGACACGACGGACTTTCGGGGAGTAAGGGAGTCATACGGATACAGATAACCCGGATGCTCATTCTGTGAGATGCCGGCAGACAGCGTAGTAAAGGAGAACGAGCCTGCCTACGCTGTCCGCGATGCCTTCCCGGTGACGCCCCTACACACGCTGGTGATCCCGAAGCGACACGTACGGAGCTACTTCGAGCTAGGTACCTCAGAGCTCAACGCCTGCCACCGGCTCCTCGAGCAAGAGCAGGAGACAATCATGCGGCAAGACGCGAGCGTACAGGGGTTCAACGTCGGCATCGACGATGGCGAGGTCGCAGGACAGACCATCTTCCATTGCCATATCCACTTGATGCCGCGACGCAGGGGCGACGTCGAGCATCCAACCGGAGGTGTACGGAACGTGTTCCCTGGCAAAGGGGCGTATCAGTAACCAGCCCGCCGGGTGGGGACTGCCCCTCCCCATGCCTACTCGTGCATCGAGGGGACCGAGAACACCCTGGTCGCGCATTTTCTTGAGCTGTTCCTGGGATCCATGCCTCCTTCTAAGGCGATATCCGATCTCGTCGGTTGGGCTACCCCGCCTTTCTGCTCCCCGAACTGCGGCCCACGGCGAATCCGGTATTTGGTGTCCCAGAACACACCAAGCGAGCCACGGCTACACCTTTCGGGCCAATTTGGCCGAGGTTCGGATCAGATGTGCGCTGGGACACCTGACTGGC
>JALZHG010000018.1 GCA_030914045.1 Chloroflexota bacterium
CTCACCATCTGGACCCTGGTCGCCCTCAGCGTTATCGTGGGCGTGGTCAACATGGGTGCGCTGTGGCTCGGCATCGACCAGTGGTCGGTGTTCTGGTACTCGGGCCATGCGATGCTGCGCAAGAACATGATGCAGTGGCTGGTGAGCGGGCCAGGCGCGAGAGTGCTCAAGGAGGCCCCCGGCGAGACCGTCAACCGCTTCCGAGACGATGTCGAGCACGTTCTGATGTACATCGACAACTGGTTCGACTCGACGGGGCAGGGACTGGTCACGCTGGTGGCGCTGGGCATCATGTTCTCTATCAACTGGACGATTACGGCCCTGGTGCTGCTGCCCCTGGTGGTGGTAATCCTCGCGGCCAATGCGATGAGCGCCTTGCTCAGGAAGTACCGCAAGATGAACCGCGAGGCCACCGCGCGTGTCACCGGGGCCATCGGTGAGATGTTCGGCGGCATCCAGGCGATAAAGGTGGCCTCGGCGGAGCAGGACGTGCTCTCCCACCTGCGGGTGCTGAACGAGAAACGGCGCAAGGCAGCCCTCATGGACAGCCTGTTGACACAGTTGATCGACTCGTTCAACGCCAACACCGTCAATATCGGCACCGGCCTCATCGTGATCGTGGCCGCCGAGTCGTTGCGCGCGGGCAGCTTCACAGTGGGCGACTTTGCGCTGTTCGTGAGCTACCTGGGCATGGTGACTTCCGTCCCACGCTGGATAGGCAGGCTGTGGGCCAAGTACAAGCAGACGGAGGTATCCGTCGAGCGCATGGGGTCGGTGCTGGAAGGCACCAAGCCGCAGGACCTTGTAGCGGGCGGGCGCATATACTTCGAACATGACGCGCCCGCACCTGAGTTCACACCCAAGACTGCCCAGCACACCCTGGATACGCTCGAAGCACGCGGTCTTAGCTACAAATACCCCGGCAGCCAGCGCGGCATCGAGGACGTAAGCTTCAAGGTGGAGCGCGGCTCGTTCACGGTGGTAACGGGGCGCATAGGCTCGGGCAAGACCACCGTGCTAAAGGCGCTACTGGGACTGGTGCCCCTAGACAGCGGCGAAATCTTGTGGAACGGCCAGCGTGTGGAGGACCCGGCCTCGTTCCTGGTGCCGCCCCGTAGCGCGTACACGCCCCAGGTGCCACGCCTCTTCAGCGAGACGCTCAGGGACAACATCCTCATGGGCCTTCCCCAAGAGCAGGTGGATATAAAGGGCGCGTTGCACCTGGCGGTGATGGAGAGGGATGTGGCCGCTATGGAGATTGGCCTGGATACGCTCATTGGGCCGAAGGGTGTAAGGCTGTCGGGCGGGCAGGTGCAGCGCGCCGCCGCCGCCCGCATGTTCGTGCGCGATGCGGAGCTACTCGTCTTTGACGACCTCTCAAGCGCGCTGGACGTGGACACGGAGCGCGTGCTGTGGGAGCGATTGTTCGAGCAGAGGCAGGCTACATGCCTGGTGGTGTCCCACCGCCGGGCCGCACTGCGACGAGCGGACAACATCATCGTGCTCAAGGACGGCAGGATAGAGGCAAGCGGCAAGCTGGACGACCTGCTCCTCACCTGCGACGAGATGAAGCTTCTCTGGCACGGTCACGCGGGCTATGCTGACGATGTGCCTGTGGTGGAGGAGATAGGCGAGGAAGAGGCCGTTGCGGTCTAGAACAGGGTTCTGTAGGGGCAGGCCCCTGTGCCTACCCTTGCTGAGGTCGCACACAGGTCAAAAGCTCCAACAAGGGCTGGCACAGGGGCCTGCCCCTACGGATACATTCCAAACGATGAAGGTTGCACTGCACTCAAGGAGTAATGAATGAGTGACTCCACAGAGGATCTGCAAGTTGTAGCGTTGCCCGGCTACGAGCCGGAGATAGGCAGGTGGCTATGGGCCTTGCAGGACACTCGCCACGATACCCTGCGCAGCCTGGAAGGTCTGACTACAGCCGACCTCGACACAAAGCCGCCGGGCGCTGACAACACGATTGGCGTGCTGCTTTATCACATCGCCCTCGTAGAAACATCCTGGCTCTATGACGAGGCACTGGACAACCGGCCCGCCCCGCCCTACATCGAAGCCCTGTTCCCCCTTGATGCCCGCGACCAGGAGAGCCAACTTTCCTCTATGCGCGGCATCTCCCTCGAAGAGCACCTGCAACGCCTCCAAAGCGTACGAAATGCGCTGATGGAGGAGTTCAAGCCTATGACCCTGGAGGACTTCCGCCGCCCCAGGCACTTCCCAGGCCAGTACGACGTCACCCCGGAATGGGTACTGCACCACCTGATACAACATGAAGCCGAGCACCGGGGACACATCCAGACCTTGAGGGTGCTCTTGCGAGCGGACGATGGGCGATAGACGATGGACGATGATAAGAACCGCCATCGTCCATCGTCCATCGTCCCGTAGTGGCACACTAGTTGCACATTAGAGCGCCGACGACCAAGTGGCCGGGCGCCAACTTGCCTCGACCAATTCCTCCCAGCCTGGCCTCATCCTGTGGATTGCACCACCAGAAATGAGGTGAACCCAATGGTATCGCCCACGCCGGAGAGGGACCAGCAAGGTCCGGCGACTACTCCCCAACGTGGAACCGCAGAACCCGAAGGCAGTAATGACCAGGCATCACCCAGGAAAGTTCCACTTCTTCCACTCAGCGATAACGTAATATTCCCCAGGTCGGTCTACCCACTCGCGTTAAGCGGAGAGCACGCCCAGCAGTTGGCGGCTGCCGCGCAGGAGTCGGGCGGGTACGTCGCCATGTTCCTGCAACGCGAGGACGCGGCGGACGGCCTCACAGGCACCGACCTGTACCCGGTGGGCACCCTGGCCCGCATGACAGACCTGCGCCCCGGACCGGACGACCTGCTTGAGTTCCAGGCTGAGGGGTTGGAGCGCGTGGTCCTGCGCCGCATCGTGCAGTACGAGCCGTACGCCGCCGCTAGCGTAGAGAGCCTGCCGGAGGAACAGGCTCAGGCCGAGGGCGTGGCTAACTTGTTCGATCAGGCCCGCCGCGCCTATGCCACCGTACTCACAGGCACTCCCGCCGAGCAGCAAATGCTCCCCATCCTTGAAGAGACGACCGAACCCCTCGACCTCGCGTACCTCGTCGCCGCTACCATACCTATATCGGCGCAGGCGAAGCAGGCGATACTGGAGGCGGAAGGGGCGCACCTCAAGCTGTCGCAGGTGCTGCTTTATTTGAACAAGGTGCAGGAACTCAAGGCAAGCCAGCAGACAGGCGACGAACCGCAATCGCCATCCGCGCCCGAAGTGCCCCGCCCCTACGGCCTCAACCAGGCAGCCATAGACAGGGCCGACCTGGAGAAGCGCATCGCCGCGGCGGGACTCTCGCCACAAGCAATGAAGCAGGCGGAGAGGGAGTTAGAACGACTCAGCCTGCTCACGCCAAGCTCTCCCGACTACAACATGGTGCGCACCTACTTGCAGTGGCTGGCCGACATGCCCTGGCGCGTGGACGAAGAGCCGGACTTCGAGCTTGACCGGGCGCGAGCGATCCTGGACCGGGATCACTTCGGCTTGCAGGAGGTAAAGGCGCGCATTATCGAGTACCTGGCGGTGCGCAAGCTCAGGAAGCAGCGGGCCAGGTGCGCGGACGACTGTGGCGGGGACACCGTTGACCAGGACCCGCCGCGCCAGCCGGTGCTCTGCCTGGTGGGGCCGCCGGGCGTAGGCAAGACCTCTCTTGGCCGCTCCATAGCCGAGGCGTTGAACAGGCCCTTCGTACGCATTTCGCTGGGCGGGGTGAGCGACGAGGCCGAAGTGAGGGGGCACCGGCGCACCTACCTGGGCGCAATGCCGGGCCGCATCGTGCAGTCGCTGGCGAGGGTGGGCAGCGCGCAGCCCGTGATGATGCTGGACGAGCTAGACAAGCTGGCGGCCAAGCCTTCGGGGGGCGGCGACCCTACCGCGGCCCTCCTTGACGTACTGGACCCGGAGCAGCAGCGGGAGTTCGTGGACCACTACGTCGAGGTGCCATTCGACATTTCGTGCCTATTCTTCGTCGCCACGGCCAACAACATGGACCCCGTGCCGGAGGCCCTGCGCGACCGCCTGGAAGTGATTCGCATTTCCGGCTACACCGAGGAGGAGAAGCGAGAGATAGCGCTACGGCACCTGATACCCAGGCAGATGGAATGGCACGCCCTCACAGAGCAGGACGTGCAGTGGCAGCCGGAGGCGGTCCTGGAAATCATCAGGAGCTATACCCAGGAAGCGGGCGTGCGCCAGCTCGAGCGTGAGATCGCCACCGTCTGCCGCCGGGTGGCGACGACCGTAGCCGAGCACGGCGCGCAAAACCACGCTGTGATAGCAGACGCCGAGTTCATAGCGGAGGTGCTGGGCACGCCTCGCTACCTGCCCGAAGAGCCTTCAGCCACAGACGAGCCGGGGGTAGTCACGGGCGTCTTCTGGACGTCGGTAGGCGGCGACATCATGCACATCGAGGCGCTGCTGATGCCGGGCGGCAAGACGCTCACGATAACAGGCCAGCTTGGCGAGGTGATGCGCGAGTCGGCCCAGACCGCGCTCTCCTGGGTGCGGGCGCACGCCGAGGAGCTTGGCATAGACCCTACCTTTTACGACCGTCACGACATCCACCTGCACATCCCGTCGGGTTCGGTCGCCAAGGACGGGCCCTCCGCCGGTATCTCGCTCGCCACCGCCCTGGTGTCGCTGCTGACCAAAACGCCCGTGTCAAGCGAGCTTGCGATGACCGGGGAGATCACCCTGCGTGGGCGGGTGCTGCCCGTGGGCGGCATCAAGGAGAAGGTGCTGGCCGCGCGGCGGGCGGGGGTGCGCAAGATAGTGCTCCCGACCCAGAACCGACGCGACCTGGACGAGATACAGCCGGAACTGCTGGAAGACCTGCAAATCGTCACGGCGGACACGATGGAGGACGTGCTGAGCGTGGCCTTCCCCCGCACGCAGAAGCGCGGCCTGCTGCCCAGGCGGTACGGGCGCGTGGGCGTAGGCCACCCCAGCCCGCGCAGGCGTCTGATGAACCTGCCAGGCGTGGCGCGCGGCAGGTAGCAGGCCAAACAGTATAGTACTAATGGCCTATACGCGATTTACTGCCGCTGGCACGTCTATTGCTCCTCTAAGTGTGCCATCGTACACGCGAGGCGCGTGTAACAAGGGTGGTGGGAAAGCGAAAATTGGTACTTTGAACATTCATTAGGAGGTCACATTCGAATGGCTACAGTAGTTGGATTGTTTGAAACGAGAGACCAGGCGCAGAGCGCTGTCGAGCAGCTTCGCGCTATGAATATCCCCACGGGAGACATCAGCGTTGCGATGCGTGCCGCCGAGGGCGACACCACCACGGTCACGACTGACGGCGATGGCGATGGCGGCGCGGGTGGCGCGGTCACAGGTGCGGTGGGCGGCGGCCTGCTTGGCGGGCTTGCGGGCTTGCTCGTAGGCGTTGGCGCTCTAACTATACCGGGTATCGGCCCCATCGCGGCGGGCGGACCTCTCGCTACCACGCTTGCGGGTGCCGGTATCGGTGCCGCAGCGGGCGGCCTCGTGGGTGCCCTGGTTGACGCAGGCGTACCCGAAGAAGAGGCGACCCTGTACGAGGCGGGCGTAGCCGGTGGCGGCGTGCTCGTGACGGCCACCGTGCCCGACGGCCAGGCGTCCGCAGCTCAGTCCGTGCTCAACCAGTACGGCGCAGTTGACGTGCGCAACCAGGGCGGTGCTTATGGCGCCACTGGCGCTACTGGCACCACCCAGGGCAGCGACGACGACATCCTCAACCAGAGCGGTGCCAACGTGCGCGCTCGCGGTGATGACGACAATGAAGGCGTGGCGGCCGAGGCTACCGGCGGGCTTGCTGGTGCTGCTGCCGGTGCTGGTATCGGCGCTGTGGTGGCTGGTCCCCTGGGCGTTGGCATAGGTGCTGCCGTAGGCGGCGCTGCGGGCGCTCTCGCGGGTGGCGCGGCAGAAGGCGACGACGCAGGTGACGCAGCAGGCGCGACCGCCGGTGGTGGCGCGGGTGCGGCGACCGGTGCGGCGCTGGGTGCCATTGGCGGCCCCGTAGGTATGGCGGTCGGCGGCGCGGTGGGCGCGGCGGTCGGCGGCGCGGCTGGTAAGGCTACCAGCGATGCCGTTGGTGACGCTGCTGAAGGCGGCGACCCGGACGATGGCGGAAGGGGCACTACCTACGCAACCGACACCAATTACAGCGGCACTTCCGGCTATGCCACCACGAGTGACACTAGTTACAGTGGCACCAGCGACTACTCGACGGGTGGCGATGACAAGACCAATGAAGGCATGGGCGCTGGTGCCGGTGCTGTAGGCGGCGCAGTCGTGGGCGGCCTCGTGGGTGGCCCGGTCGGCGCTGCTGTAGGCGCGGGCCTGGGTGCCGCCGGTGGCGCGGGCGCTGCTAACGCGGCTGAAGACGACAACGACAACGCCGGTGCGGGCACGGGTGGCGCGGCTGGCGCTGTTGGTGGTGCTGTCATAGGTGGCGCGGTAGGCGGACCGATTGGTGCTGCCGCGGGCGCTGCCATCGGTGGCGGCGTGGGTGCTGGTGCCGGTGAGAACGTTGAAGAAGGCATCGAGGGTGGCGACCAGACGGGCTACACTGGTGGCACGAGTGGTACAAGCTACACTGGTGGAACAGGCTCCGGCTATACCAGTGGCACAGGTGCAACGGATGCGTCTGGCTATTCCGGCGGCACGGGCACCTCGGGCTACGGCACGACTGGCACCACTGGCACTGGCGGTACCGGGACAACCGGCTCTGGCTACGGCGACGACACCAACCGGACCAGCTAACGGTTTCGGCTATACGGAATAGAGAACAGGGGCCTGTGCTGCAGGCCCCTGTTCCTGTTTGTTTTCCACCTTTTGCCGCCTGTATCGGGCCGTGCTATAATCCATCCGGCGTTCGGACATGGCAATACTCAGCGACCAAAATCCGTTAGGAGACACACAATGGCGGCAACTTACTCGGCCACCGAGGGGGCGCTCAGGAGCCTGGCGTTCCAGCACATCCTTACCGTAGAGCAGTTTACCCCTGAGACGCTTGAGGCGCTGTTCGCCCTCGCGCAGCAGATGGACCGGCAGGTAGCCGACGGTCGCGTGGAGCCGCTGCTGGCTAGCAAGATCGTGGCGAACGTGTTTTACGAGGCGTCCACACGCACCGACCTGTCGTTCCAGGCAGCTACTCAAAGGCTGGGCGGGCGGGTTATCACTACGGCGGGTGGCGTGCACTACTCGTCGGTGACCAAGGGCGAGAGCCTGCACGACACGATCAAGACGATAGCCTGCTACTCGGACGCCATCGTGCTGCGCCACCCCCAGCGAGGGGCCGCCAGGGAAGCAGCTTCGGCTTCCGACGCTCTGCGCCTTGCCATGCACAGCCCCGCACCCATCATCAACGCCGGTGACGGCATAGGCGAGCACCCCACCCAGGCCCTGCTCGACCTCTACACGATCAAGGACCGCTTTGGCAGGGACATCGACGGGCTGACGATTGGCTTCGTGGGCGACCTGCGCAACGGGCGCACGGTGCATTCCCTCATCAAGCTGCTGGCGATAGACCGCTGCCACGTGAACGTAGTGTGCATCGCGCCCGACAGCCTCTCCATGCCGCCGGAGTACATCGAGTTCGCCCGCTCGCGCGAGATGCCGGTCACTGAGACGCAGGACCTCCAGGAAGCGATCCAGCAGGTAGACGTGCTGTACGTGACCAGGGTGCAGCGGGAGCGTTTCGTCGCCCAGCAGATGGAAGACCTCTCCGCCAAGATCTACGGCCTGCCGCAGGAATCCCTCGACGCCGCCCGCCGCGACACGTTGCGCCCCTTGGCCGACCTCAACGCCGCCCAGGAATACCTCGCGGCCCGCGACACCTACGTGGTGGACCCGATGCTCCTCAGCCAGGCCCGCCAGGACATGATCGTCATGCACCCCCTGCCCCGCGTCAACGAAATCCCCGAGCAGGTGGACAGCGACGACCGCGCCTACTACTTCCGCCAGGTCCAAAGTGGCCTCTACATCCGTATGGCCCTCCTGGCGAGCGTGCTCGACTGCCTGCGATAGACGATAGACGATGGACGATGGCGACCCATACCATCGTCTATCGTCTATCGTCTATCGTCCGCTGAGATAATTGTCTTATGTTATACTGTGCCATTCTGCGCTAAAGGAGTGTAGCTTTGGCACCAGACGACACTAGAGACGCAAGCACGGCGACAACGCGGAAGGTCGAAATTGAGGACCTTTACCGCTTCAGGTTGCTTTCCGACCCGCAAGTTTCCCCCAACGGCAACTCGGTTGCCTACGTACAGACGCGGCTGCGCAAGAAGAAGAACGACTACGCTTCCAACATCTGGCTGTTACCCCTGGATGGTAGTGGCGAGCCTGTGAAGTTCACCGGCAGCGACAAGCGCGACTATTATCCGCGGTGGTCGCCCGACGGCGAGCAATTGGCCTTCATATCCACCCGGTCGGGCAAGCCGCAGGCGTGGGTAATCCGAGCCGGGGGTGGGGAGGCGCGGCAACTTACTAAGAGCAAGCACGCCGTGACCGACCTTGTGTGGTCGCCTGACGGCAGGTGGATTGTATTTGTCGCACCCGTGGATAACGAAGAGGACAAGCGGCGTGCCGCCGAGGGCAAGGACGGCAAGAACGGCAAATCTAAAGGTAGTTCGGACGGCGACAGCGAGGCCAGGGAGCCGGGCTACACGGGTGAAGAAGGTCTGCCGGGCGCTATTCTTCCCGCGGGCGAGTGGGAGGAAGACGGCGACGAAGAGGCCGGGGCCGACGACAAGGGCGACCACGCAAAGGAAGTCACCTGGGTGCACTTCAAGGCCGACGGCGCTGGCATGTTGGAGCGGCGGCAGCACCTGTTCATAGTGCCCAGCAAGGGCGGCACCGCCAAACAGCTAACGGAGGGCGACTGGAACGCGGCCGTGCCTCGCTGGTCGCCGGACGGCACCCAACTGGCTTTCCTCGCCAACCAGGAGAGCGACGCCGACTACTTCAACATCCAGGACATATTCGTGCTGCCCATTGACGAGTCGGGGGCAGCGGGCGAGCAGCGGCGCATCACGAACCACGACTGCCACATCGGTAACATGGAGTGGCTGCGGGACGGTAGCGGTTTCGTCGTGTTCGCCCACAGCCGCATCCTGGAGGCCGCTTTCTCCACCAACGAGCAGGTATGGACCATCTCCCTCACGGGTATGAAGAACCGCCTGACGGAGAACTTCGACCGCTCCGCCGCCAACATCGTCAACTCCGACCTGCGCTCCGCCGCCGGTGAGCTACGGCCACGGTTGAACGCGGATGGCTCGGTTGTCTACTTCATGGTGACGAACGGCGGCGCGTGCCAGGTATTTTCGGTGCCGACGGCGGGCGGCGAGGTCACGCAAGTGGTAGGCGGCGAGCGGGAGGTGCTCAACTTCTCGGTCGGTCCCGACGGGCTGGTGTTCGTGGCTACCGACTGGAACACTCCCAACGACCTCTATTACGCCGCACCTGGCGGAGACGAGCGTCGGTTGACGGACGTGAACGCCGATATCGTGCCGCAGCTGGAGATAGCCAGGCCGGAGCAGTTTGAGTTGGAAACCGCGCCCGGCGTCACGGTTGAGGGCTGGATTCTGCGCCCTCCCGACTTCGACCTGGCACAGAAATACCCTCTCGTGCTGGAGATACACGGCGGCCCGCACACCTCCTATGGTTACCCCTATTTCCACGAGTTCCAGGTCCTGGCAGCCAGGGGATATGTCGTGCTCTACACCAACCCGAGGGGCAGCCAGGGCTACGGCCAGGCCTTCTCGGATGCGATCATCAGCGACTGGGGCGGCGTGGACTATGAAGACATCATGGCCTGCGTGGACCACGTTATCGGCATGGGCTTCATAGACGAGGAGCGGCTGGGGGTGACGGGTGGCTCGTACGGCGGCTACATGACAGGTTGGATCATCGGGCACACGCACCGCTTCAAAGCAGCCGTGGCGAGCCGCATGGTGTCGAACCTGCACAGCGCCTGGGGCAGCGGTGACTTTACCTGGCGGCTGTGGAACTTCGAGATGGAAGGCGACCCGTACAAGCGCAGCCAACTCTACCTGGAGCGCTCGCCCGTCACCTACGCCGAGCAAATACGCACTCCCCTGCTCATCACCCACGCCATAGACGACCTGCGCTGCAACATTGAGCAGGCCGACCAGATGTACACGGCCCTCAAGGTGTTCAAGCGCGACGTGAAGATGGTGCGCTTCCCATCGGGCGGGCACGACATCTCCCGCAGCGGCAAGCCCACGTTGCGCGTCGAGCGGCTGCAACACATCGCGGGCTGGTTCGACAAGTACTTGCAGCCGGACGACGACTCGGTCGAACAGGAATAGAAGCAATTACAAAGTTCAGGGGCCTCCTAACCGAGGCCCCTTGCTCACCTGGACAATGGCAGGTCTTGCGGCGGCACTTCGAGCGCGAAGCCATAAACCGCCTCCTCACGTTGCCCTGCTCCCTCAGACCAGACGACGCTCACCAGCAGCAGGTACTTTCCGGGACGCGTAGTTTGAGGCAAAGGTATGCTGAACGGCCTGCCTGGCACATCACCCGTAGAGAAGATGGGTAGTGACTTCGGGCTGAAGTAGAACGTACCACCTATAGTTACACCCTCCCTTGCGGGTGCGGCGGGGTACAGATACAGTCGTGCCGCAAATCGCTCAGGGGTCGGGCCCATTTCCGGGTCGAAGCCAACCTGAGAACGCAGGCGAAGCACCTCTGTCGGGTTGGTTAGTAAGTTGTCGCCAGGCATTGGTACCTCGGCAGTCTCCAGACAAGCCTCGTCATCACAGTAGCTGCCTGTCCCTCCCATCTGTTCGCCGTTGTGGCTGAGCAAGATCAGTGCGGGTACGTTCCTTGCCTCCTCTGCACTTAGTTCAGGGCTATACAGCACCGCCACCTGTGCCACCAGGCTGTTGCCATTTACCAACTGGGCGAACAGCCACAGCGACTCCTCCGACGCCGTGGTGGGAGGCATGGCAAACGATGCACTTACATTCCCCCTGCTGTCGGACCGGGTGGTGCCGATTTGTACCCCGCCCTCACCTGAGAAGGGGCGTATGGAAAGCGTCACACTGCTGGATGCGGGCCACCTGGTGCCGCTTACTCGAATACCACGCCCGTTCGGTAGCAACTCGTAGCCAAGCCGCGCCCCAGTTCTCGAAAGCGACATGATACGAATCTTGCTTGCGTAAAATTGGCCGTCGCGTTGCCTGCCTTCGACTCGTGCGTACTCACCACTCGCCACTTGTGCTATCTTGGCTTCGCTCCCTTCGCTATAGGAGACGGGCGCATCTGAACCTACGACCACCTTCCACTCCTTGCCAGCGTCATCCCTCAACAGCACCGAATGGAAGTTCGATTTACCGCGTTGCACTCCGGTAAGCGTTCCCTCCACGGTGATATCGCCCACGGGGATTTTCCCGGCCAGCGGAATAGCAGTATGGCGATCTCCGCCGTCGGCTGCGACGAACAGTTTGGCCCCTGAGATTAAGGCTTCCTCCAGGGGTTGGTGCTCACTGAGGACCACATGGAACATGCCACTCTGGTCCGCTAGAGCACCGAACGGTCCTGCCACGTTTCCACCTTCTGTAAGTCCCACATGCAAGGAAAGTCCACCAGGACTCCAGTTCCAGCCACGAACTTGCACTCCATTGGGCGTCACCTGCGCCGAAATAGCCGGGTCGGGAGCCGCGCCACCATAGCGCCAGTCAGAGTAGGCGCGGCCCACGTTCGCCATCTCAACTTGCCACTGTGGAGGGTTGGCCGGGTTGTAGGTGAGCGACCTGCGCTCGAACAGTTGCACCAGCACTCGCGCGGGCGCTCCCGCTACCAGCACATCGGCCCAATACGCCTCGGTTATGGGCCTACCGAGCACAAACAGAGGGTCCATGAGCCTACCCTGCGCCAGCCGCCCTCCCTGTAGTACAGCACCCGTTTGTGCCATCCACTCAGTAAAGACTGCGGGAACGTTGTGACCGGAGACCTCGTCGTACGTACCGAGAGTGGACGCACTCCGACCAGCACCGGGTACAGCACCTTCCAGGGGGCGCACGCTGCCGTCCTTCGAGACGAGTTGTGATGCCAGTCCGGCGTTAGCCCTCGGCACAGGGCCGAGCAGCCCTGAAAAGGTGGCGTAGGTCGGGGCATCGGGGCTGCCCATATCGCCCGCGACAGGTACCTCGGCGGGCGCTCTCTTCTCAAATGTGCTGTTGCCGGTCTGCATCTGCCCAGACACCATCTCGGTGACGAGCAGCCCGCCGGTCACAAACCAGTTGGAGGCACGGTCGGCAGCGGGGTCGTTCACCTCCATGCGGCCCTTATCGAGGTACTCCACCAGGCGCTTGCCCGTGGGCGACTCGGTATAAGCCTCATTCGCCACCGCGAACGGCACAGGCCCCCACAGCCACGACCGCCCCGCCACCTTCAAAGCCACAGGCCCATCAGACCTCACCCATACATCGAGAAACGCGCTATCAGCAACCCACGCGTCGGGCCACGATGGCAGCCTTGCCTGGCTATAGGCAACCCGCGAGAAAGCGGCACCGCAAACCCCAAGCAGTAGAATGCCTACCAGCCCAATAGAGACTCTCTTCATAACTCCAACTCGTAATTAGTAATTCGTAATTCGTAATTACCCAAAGGGTGGGGACTATAATATCACACTTTTGCACGCCCAAAATGCGTGTGCTATAATGCCCATTGCCACGCCAGGGCCTCCGCGCAGCTTTGTTTGGGCGTTACTCTTGCTTCCATGTGGCCCGCGAGCCGCCCCGAATCCAGGAGCCTTGCAATGATGGACTTTTCGGGCACCACCCGCGTCGATTACGAAGATATACTCCGCGCCGTCGGCTACTTCATCGACCAGAACAACATCAAGGAAGTCTGCATAGTTGAGTTGAACGAGGGCGTGCTGGTGCGGGGCATACGCTACACCACCGACAAGACCAGGGGCTACCAGACGATCTCGGAGTCCTTCCTTTTCACCAACGAGGACCTGGAAAAGCTGCTCGAAGACGCTTACAAGCGCCGCCAACCTGGCAAGGGTGGCATCTTTCGCCTGCGGCCCAACAAGGACGGGGACTAAGGTAGCGCGATTATATTACGGGATGAGGGTGGGGCACAGTGAAGCTGACAAGGTGCTGTTTGCATGTATAAAGGCCTAAAGGTATCGGTGGTGATCCCGTGCTTCAACGAGGAGCACGGCATAGCCGCCGTCCTCCAGTCGATGCCCGACTACGTTGACCAGGTGGTGGTGGTAGACAACAACTCCACCGACGAAACGGGCCGCATCGCCCGCGAGCTAGGGGCTGAGGTCATTTTCGAGACCCGCAAGGGCTACGGCAACGCTTACAAGGCGGGATTCCCCGAGGCCACGGGCGACATCATCGCTACCGCCGACGGCGACGGCACCTACCCCACCAACGCGATTGGCCCCATCATTGACTACATGCTCGACAAGAAGCTCGATTTCATATCCGCGAGCCGCTTTCCCCTGGTGGACCCGAAGGCGATGCGCTTCCGCAACGTGTTCGGCAACAAGATACTGACCTACGTGACGCGCGTGCTGTGGCTGCGGTGGATTGCCGACTCGCAGTCGGGCATGTGGGTGATGACGCGTGAGGCCCTCAAGAAGCTGCGGCTGGAGAGCGACGGCATGCCGTTCTCCGAGGAAATCAAGCTCGAAGCGATTGAGAACAGGACGATCCGCTTCGGGGAGTACCACATCCACTACAGCGAACGCATCGGTGAGACCAAGCTATTCCCCATGAAGGACGGGGTCGCCAACCTGCTCTACCTGTTCCGCAGGCGCATCAAGGGCACGCGGCTGCAAAAGCTCCTGGGCAGGCGCGGCAGGCGTCTCGACAAGAGCAGCCCCGAGGCCCGCTAGACCCACCCCGCAACAGACAGGCCACACCCTATGCCCGCTCAGAAGTCCCGCACGCTAGAAGCAGGTAGCGCCGCCCTCCGCATCTTCAGGGTGGGCGAGCTTGCGGGCTACCTCAAGAACCTCCTCGAAAGCGACGAGGCGCTGTTCGACTGCTGGATAGCGGGCGAAGTGAGCAACGTCTCGCAGACCGGCTCCGGTCACTTCTTCTTCACCATCAAGGAGCGCGACGCCCAGATGCGGTGCGTGCTGTTCCGCCAGCAGGCCATCTGGCAGACGGTGCTCCCCAGCAATGGCGCGGCGGTGCTGGCCCACGGCTACGTCTCGATGTACGAGGCCACGGGCAACCTGCAATTCTACGTCGACACCTTGCAGGAGGAAGGCCAGGGAGCGCTCTTCCTCGCCTTCGAGCAGCTAAAGGCGGCACTTGAGGCTCAGGGGCTGTTCGCCCAGGAACGCAAGCGCCCCATCCCCGTTTTGCCTCGCCGTATAGGGCTTGTGACCTCCCCCCAGGCCGCCGCGCTCCAGGACATACTCACGGTGCTGGGCAGGCGCTGGCCGGTGGCCGAGGTGCTGCTTTCACCGACGCAGGTGCAGGGCGACGGGGCGGCGCACCAGGTGGCGGGGGCCATCGCCGCGCTCAACCAGTTGGAGGGCGAGGAGGCGGTAGACCTCATCATCGTGGCGCGGGGCGGCGGCTCGATAGAGGAGCTGTGGGCGTTCAACGAGGAAGTGGTGGCGAGGGCGGTATATGCAAGCAAAGTGCCGGTAATCAGCGGCGTGGGGCACGAGACCGACACCACCATCATCGATTACGTGGCCGACCTGCGCGCCCCCACCCCTTCCGCCGCCGCGGAGCTGGCCACCCCCGACATACTCGATTTACAGGCCACAATCGAAGCGTGGCGACGCATGATGCTCAACGACATGCGCGGGCGCATAGCCGTGGCCTGGGACGAGGTGGAGTCGGAGCGGGATAGACTAGACCACCTGTCGCCCATGTGGCAGGTAAGCAACGACCGCAAGCAGATCGAGGCGATGCGTAAGTCTATGGACACGGCTTTGCGGCACAGGCTGGCGCTGCAACGGGAGCGCATCGTGAGCGCCAAGCAGCGCCTGGACGCCCTGTCGCCGCTGCAAATACTCAAGCGGGGTTACGCCATAGTGCGCGACCTGGACACCGGGGCGGTGGTTAGCAACATACGCGAGGCCCGCGCCGACCACCTGCTAGAGATACGGGTAGCCGATGGAGCATTTGGGGCGCGTGTGGTGCGCAACCGCACAGCCGAGAGCAGGGAACTTTGGGGCGACGATGAGGATGAAGAGGATGAAGAAGAGGAAGAAGGGAAGTAGGAGATGTCACAAGAGCGCAAGAACGGGTCGGCGGTGGCCCACGGGAGTAACAGCGCCACCTTTGAACAGCAATTCGGCAGGCTCCAGGAGGTAGTACAGCGTCTGAGCGACGGCAACCTCACCTTACAGGAGGCGCTTTCGGCGTTCGAGGAGGGCATGGCCCTGGCGGACAATTGCAGCCGCATGCTGGAGGAGGCAGAGCTGCGCGTGCAGCAGGTCAGCGAGCGGGCGGCCAAGAGCGGCAGCCTGGCGGCGGCGGAACTCGACCTAGCGCTGAGAGCCAGGCCCGCCGACGAAGAGCCGGAGTTGCTGACGTTCGAGATAGAGACTTACGAGACCACCGTGCTGTACGAGGAGCCGGTGAGAGGAGGTAAGGAAGCCGCCCCACCCCCCACGTCCGGTAAAGGCGCTGCCCCACAGAAACAGGCCCCTGGCCCCACCTCGGTCTTGCCGCTGGACCCGCTATTCGACGAGGACGACTGAGCCTTGCTGCTGGACATCCTGTCGCTCTTCCCTGAGATGTTCCCCGGCGTGCTCGGAGCGAGCATCTTCAAGCGCGGCATGGAGGCGGGGCACGTGCGGGTGCGCCTGCACAACATCAGGCACTACGCCACGGACAGGCACCACACGGTGGACGACTATCCGTACGGGGGCGGCGCGGGCATGGTGATGAAGTGCGAGCCGCTGTTCCGCGCCACCGAGTGGGTCTACCACCTGCCGGACGCGCCGCCCGGCATCAGCCAGTACGAGCCGCCCCCGCAAGCCCTGGAAGGCCCGCCTGAACCTATCCCATCACCCCACGACACCCCCATCATCCTGATGAGTCCGCAGGGCCGCGTCTTCTCGCACGCCATCGCCCAGGAGCTTGCGCAACACCCCCGGCTAATCATCCTCTGCGGGCACTACGAGGGCGTGGACGAGCGCGTGCGGGAGCACCTTGTGACGGACGAAATCAGCATTGGCGACTACGTGCTCACCGGCGGCGAGCTAGCGGCTATGGTGGTTGCCGATGCCGTGGCCCGACAGATACCGGGGGTGTTGGCCGAAGGCTCGGCCGACGACGAGTCCCACGCCAGGGGCCTGCTGGAATACCCCCAGTACACCCGCCCCGCCGACTTCCGAGGCTGGACCATCCCGCCCATCCTGGTGAGCGGCCACCACGCCCAGGTAGAAGCCTGGCGGCGGCGAGAGGCATTGCGTGCCACCCTCCTGCGGCGTCCCGACCTGCTGGAAGACGCGGAGCTTACCCCCCAGGAGCAGAAGTGGCTTGAGGAGTTGAGGCGTGAACTTGAAAGTGACACGTAACGCGTAAGTCGTAAAGGTGCAACAAGCGACAAAGCGGCTCGCCGGGTGCATAGTCCCTAGAGCCGCTTTACGCGTTACGTGTTACGTGCTACTTGTCCCTCATCACCTCAACACGAACCCAATCAGCCCCTCTAGCTTTGACTGCTGACCTAGCACCTCAAAGTACCACACGCCCAGGGGCGCGGCGGGGAACGCTCGCGAGGGCACCAGCGTCAGGCTGACTTCTCCGGCGGCACTGGCCTGGTACTGCCCGTTGTTGGAGTTCGCGGGGTACACCACGGCCCCGGTGGGGTCGGTGAACCTTACCGTGACAGCTTCATTGGGGGTGAGATTTTTCGCTGAGAAGGTGAACTGGGTGTCCAGGGAGCCATAGCCTGGGCTGACTGATAGCAACAGCCCCTCGGGCTGCTCGCTGGGTACGGCAGGGAATGTGGCTGTGGGCGTAATGCTGCCGCGCGGCACGGGGGTACGTGTGGGGGCAGCGGGGCGCGTGGAGGTCGCGGCGGAAGTGGAGGCGCTCGTGGGGGTGCGGGTGGGCGGGACCTTGGTGGGTAGGGGCGTGCACGCGGGATTGCAGGTGAACAAGTAAAAGTAGGCCACCGACTCGTGGTTGCTCGCCTTGCCGTGGAAGGTGATAGCCCACAAGCCTGTAGCGAAACCCTCCGTAGGCACCATAACACTCTCCACCCTGCCGTCTGGCCCGGCCTTCAAGTTGATACGGGCGTCGCGGGCCGTGCCGTCGGGTGCCGTGAACCACGAAACTATGTCTTCGCCTGGCTGGAAATCATGCAGTGACACCTCTAGCTGCGTGCCTACGGGCGCGGAGTTGCGGTCGATAGTGGCGTCGATTGGGTCAGGTATAACCGGGGGCGCTTGCGTCGGAGTGGCAAGCGCCATCACGGGCGCGGGCAGCGGGCCGCCGTACATCCAGCGGTGGTAGTGTTGGCCCACGTTGCCCATCTGCACCTGCCACCCCTTGTCGAGCGCGGGCACGTACACCAGCGTGCGCCTCTCGTAAAGCTGGATAAGCGCGTCGTTGAACACCCCGCCGATCTTCACCCGCGCCCAGTACGGCTCGCTGATGGGGTAGCCCATGACGAACACCCAGTTGGCGATAGTCTGGTTGGCGGCTAGCTTGCCATCCTGTTGGACCGTGCCCTTGAGGTTGAGGAAGTCCCACATGGCAAGGGGAATGTTGTGCCCCAGCACCTCGCTGTACGCCGCCAGCCTGGCCCCAGGATAGAGGCCCATGCCGCTATTGCTGCCAACCTGCCCGGCCCGGTTGAGGGTGGCCGTCACGGTCTGCCCCACCATGTTGGGTGCGCGGTTGTTGCCAGGTCCACCCAATGAAGCTACCAGACGAAAGGACGTATATGTCGGCGCGTCGGGGTCCCCGGTGAGGCCATCGCCCGCCACGGCTATCTCAGCGGCCTGCTTCGGCACGAACTCCCTGTCGCCAACCTGCTGCTTGCCGGAGACCATTTCGGCCACCAGCAGCCCGGTGGTGACGAACCACTCGCTCTTGCGGTCGGCGTTGGGATTGTTGATCTCCATGCGGGCCTTGTCGAAGTACTGCACCAGGCGCTTGCCGCCCTTCAGCCCGGTATACGGCTCCTCGAGCGCCAGCCCAGGCGACGGCCCCCAATACCAGCTACGCTGCGCGTTGCCGTCCAGCACAGGGGCGTCGGTGCGCAACCAGATGTCGAGGAAAGCCTTGTCCGCGAAGCCTTCGGGTGCCGCGCTGGACGTGTCCGAAGCCGCGAGCAGCACAACAGCCGCAGCCATAGAGGCGGCCAGGAGCAGCATACGCCAAAGCCTGTGGCGTGTAGAGAAACGAGCGGCAGCAGTACCCACGCCCCGAGTTTAGCACGCGTGGGTATTGGTGTCAACGTGAAGAGACGAAAACGCCAAGAAGCGGAGACGCCAAGGACGCGCCAAGGTTAGGTAAGGTGTTCTAAGAAAGAGGACCAGAGTACGACATCGTGTACTCTGGTCCTTTAACTTCGCTCCAAACCTTAATCTACTTGGCGCGTTCTCCGCGTCTTGGCGTTTCCGTCTCTACCTAAGGCTGAATCCAGCCCTTGCTCTTGACGATTTCGACACCTAGCAGGCCGAGCAGTACCTCGCTACGCGTGCCCCGGAACTCGGGGTGGTACTCGAAGCGGTTGCGCTCGAAGTACTGCACCGTGTAGGTCTTGCCGTCTATGGGCGAGATCTCCTGCATCTCCCCCGAGATGGGGTAGCCGAAGATGGGCAGGCCGCCGTTCTGCCGCCAATACTGGTAGAACGCGCCACCCAGGCCGTGCTGCGTCTCGCGGAAGAAGACCCGGTTGTTGTCGCTCTGGAACGGAGCCTCGGCGGGGAAGGTCTTGCCCCTGGTAAGCTCGACGCCCAACAGGCCCATCAGCACTTCGTTGCGAGTGCCCCGGAACTCGGGGTGGTGCTCGAAACGGTTGCGCTCGAAGTACTGTACGGTGTAGGTCTTGCCGTCGATGGCCGATACTTCCTGGAACTCCTCGGAGAGAGGATAACCGAAGATCGGCAGGCCGCCGTTTTGCTGCCAGAACCGCAGGAACGCGCCTCTCAGCGTGTGCCCGACCTCCGGGAAGTAGATCTGTGTGGCTGTGGTGTTCTGAGGGGCCACACGCTCGAACGCGGGCGGGCGCAGGGTCGCGGGGTTGCCGCCGTCGCTCAGGACGTTAACCTCCACCGAGGCGCGGGTGCCCGACAGCTTACCGTTGGCGGTCAAGGCGGCCTTGCCGGTAAGCACGTTCTTCGGCAGGGCTAGCTCGGCCTGGAAGGTGCCTTGCGCGTTCGTCTGCGCGTTGCCAAGGGCCTTGAGATCGCCGTCCGAGGAGAGGAGCGACAGGTCCACCAGTTCGGACCGTCCGAAGCCGCTGCCCGATACCGCAATCAACACGCCCGGCAACACGTCGCGTAGGTTCACCTGCAAGGTCGGCCCCTGGCCTGCCGCGGCTGTAGCGGTAGGCTGCGCTACCTGGGTGGCATCGCGTACGGGGGTCGGCGTGCGAGCCGGGCGCGGACCTTCCTTCGCCAACGTTACCGCGCGGAAGGCGTTGAGGCGGCCGTTTCCGTAGTGCACGTCGGGGCCGGGATCGCCCAGGTCGTCCGACGAGTCCATAATCACGAAGCCCACCTGCTCGGCAGACAGCGAAGGGTTGGAAGTCCATACCAGCGCGGCCACACCCGCCACAAACGGACCCGAGAACGACGTACCATTGGCGTAGCTATAGGTAAGCTGCCCGTCTTCCCAGCCGGTGCTCAGGATGCCCACGCCGGGAGCCGACACGTCCACGAAGTCGCCGTAGGAGGAGAAGCCTGTGAAGGTGTCGCTGCGACCTGTCGCGCCCACCGACACCACGCCGGGGTAGGCGGCAGGATAGCGGGCCTTGCCGTCAGCCTCGTTGCCCGCGGAAGCCACGACTACCACGTTGCGCTCGACGGCATAGCGGGTGGCCTCGCGCATTATCTCGGTGTCTTCGTCGCCGCCCAGGCTCAGGTTGATGATGCGAGCGCCGTGATCGGTGGCCCACCGTATGGCGGCGGCTATATGCTCTTCTTCGCAGCGGCCTTCGAAGCTGCACACCTTGAGGGGCATGAGCCTAGCGCCCCACGAGGTGCCCACAACGCCCTCACCGTTATTGCTGGAGGCCCCGATGATGCCGGCGGTCTGCGTGCCGTGTCCTTCATCATCGTAGGGATTATTGTCGTTGTTCACGAAGTCCCAACCGGGCACGATCTTGTCTTCGAGGTCGGGGTGGTTGGTAGCGGTGCCGGTGTCGAGCACGGCCACGACGATGTCATTGCCGGTGGTCACGTCCCACGCCTGCTCGAGCTTGACCTGGGTAACACCCCACTGCTGCCCTGCCTGGTACAGCGGGTCGTTGGGGGCCACTTCGATATAGTAGGTGTGGTTGGCGTTGGCGTAGGAGACACCCGGCACCTGCTCGAGGGCGGCGCTGGCCGACTTGACATCAAGGCCGCTACCCGGCACGGCCTTCAGCTTGTATACGCCCTGATACACTTCCGTGGCCGACTCGAGCGCGAAGCATTCGAGCAGTTGCGCCAGGTCGCGTGAAGAAGGGGCAAGCTTGCCGCCGCTGATACCGAGGGCAGCAGGGTTGTCTACCTTTACAAGTAGCTCATCAGGTGCGTAGCCCAGGGGGTTCTTTACCACATTAGGGGTGTAAGGCCGCGCCTCAACACCAATACCGCCCAGGTCATCAGGCGTGGAGGTCTGCCCGCTGGCCTGTCCTACCGCCGGGGCAAACAGCGTCAGAGCTACGCCGAGGCTGAGAATGCCCGAAACGACCTTTAGCTTAAGGCCTTTTACCATTGCCATGTGTAATTATTCCCTTTCAGTACAAAGCTGCTCCCGCCCGAGTCGTTCGGGCAAGGATGGTTCGATAGATAACGCTTAAGTATACCAGAATCGGGACCGGACTACATAACAACGGACGGGGACGGGTGGAAGTTGCGGATGGACGATAGACGATAGACGAAGGACGATGGTAAGAGACGCAACCACCAAGACGCCAAGGACACCAAGAACCCGCCAAGAAGATGAAGGGTTAGATGTGTGGCTGCTACTCTCTACTCAGTCCTCAGTCCTCATCACTGCGATCGTCCATCGTCCCACATCATATATTGTTGTTGCCTGTGTTAGAGTTCTGTAAAGCTATGTAGAGTCCTGTAACGACAAATCCGACGCCAACCACCACCCTCAGGAATTCATCGAAAATCAGCACCAGGATGCCAAGTACCACGAGCAGGATGCCCATGAGAAGTCTGGTATTCAAAGCCTCTTACCTCCGAAAAGCTAGTGCGTAGCGGTACGTCTATACGCCCGCCGGTCCGTTATCTACGACAGTCGCGCCCCCGGCAGTCCGCCCGGCAGGCTGGGGCGCGGTTGCGGTTGCCGTCTGCTGTGGCTCTATAGGCTGCCCGCTGACGTGCTCCAGGCTGGCGTCGCCACTGCGGGGCGCTTTCAGGTCCTGTGTCTCCAACTTAGGGCGGGCGGTGTAAATCGAATCGATCAGGATATCCAGCACGCCGGCCTGACGCGCCGCCTGTATCGCGTGATTGGTAACAATGTCGCCCGTGTTCAGGATGATGTTGTCGTTGGCGTCCAAGATGACGCGGGTCACGGGGCGACCCAGGGCGTCCTTCACCCTTCGGTCCACGGCTTTCGTGTCGGCCATATCCACCCTGCGGTTGTAGCCGCCGGTAAGTTGGTTCCAGAGGGCGCGGGCCTCGTTCGGAATGTCGCGGAGGCTCTGAGCCGCCTGGTCGCCAAGGGAGCTAAGGCTGTTCTGGGTTGGCCCCGCGCCCGCCGCCATCATCAATTGCGGCATCCGCCCGGCGGCCCTGGCGGCATCTACCGTCTCCTGCGTGATGGTGTCACCCGAGACGATGATGGCATTGCCGTCCCTATCGCGCACTACCTGGTGAGCGGTGCGCCCGACGAGCGAGCCACCAACCCGCGCCGGAACAGTGTCACGCACCTGCGTGCCTATCTGCTCTAGCTGTGTGTTCAGCTTGGCCCCGGCAGAGCGCAACTTGTCGCCCGCGTTATCTAGCGCGCCCGATATGCCGCCGCTCTGCTGCTCGAATAGCTGTGCTACGTCGGCGGGCACGAACATTACGCGCTGCCCGATGCTGATAATACGCTCGGCGGGGAGCCAGCGCGTGCCCTGCCCCATTGTCGTCCCGAAGCCGAGCGACACAAAGTAGCCCTTGATCTCGCCCGTTTTCGAGTCGAGCGCCATATCAGCCACGGTGCCCAGGCGGCGGCCATCATCGGTGAGCACCCGCAAGCCGCGTACGATCTGCTTGTTGTAGAGGCGCTTCAATACAGGGTCGCGGTTCACCTCGATCACGGCGCGGCCGTCGGGTATGACTACCGCGTCCTGGCCGATGACGTTGATGCGCCCGAACGGTATAGCCCTCGCCGAGTGGAGCCAGGCAGCTTCCTGCACCACCAGCGCGAGCACCTGCCCCCGGTCCGGGTCGATCACCATGTCCTCGATGTCGTAAATCTTGGTGCCCCGGTTCATAGTGACCACCGGCAGACCAAGTATTTCTCTAGCCCTCTTGTCCATCAGGCTTGCTCCTGAGTTCTGAAACGTGAAACGTGACCGCCTGCGATGTTGTTGGAAGTCCGCAGGCCACTCGCCTATGTCGTGCTGTCAACCATCCCAAGGCACGACGAACCGCGCTATTTGCTAGCGGTTGATATTGAACGCATCGGCTATGTTGTCCCAGAAGATGCGGAAGCCGTTGGGGTCGTTGGAGTCCCAGAAGACGAAGCCGAGCACAACGAGAAGCGCCAGCACGAGCAAAGTAGCGGCCAGCCTATCCGACCCTGCGTGAGTGTTTCCCTGAAATCTTGCCAATGCACACCCTCCCGGCGTGTAGCACCTTATGACGCAGCCGAGCAGGCAAGCGTCAAGTATCTTTCGCCTACGCTGTTATAGCTGCTTGCAAAAGGTGTGCCATGTGTTTGAGAGGACGATAGGCGGTGACGATGGACTATAGTGAGGAATGCGATTAGCAATCACGCTGCCCGGGTAAACATCACCTAAGGCATTCACCCGAGCTGGCATAAGACCAGCTGAGGGCACCTATGTGCTTGAGTACTGTTGATAATAGGAATATTCTGTGTGTGATGGTAGGTCAAAAATAGTAGGAGCAGGGCTATAGCACCACCGGATGTTCCTAGTTACCGAGGTCATTGCCATGCCAATAGGGAACAGGAAGTCATGGATGCTGCTCGGTGTCGCTGTTGCAGCACTGCTTTCTATAATATTCTCGTCCTTCGTTTTACTCACACGTAAGCAACCAGAAGCAATATCTCAAACTTGGAGGATCGGAACACCGGTTGCAGATGTCGAGTTCAGTGTTGACGGACAGTTCCTTGCTATAGGACGAGTGGATGGAGAGATAGAACTGCGGCGAGTACAGGATGGTACGCTAGTCCGTAAGCTAACTGGGCACTCTGGTGAAGTAGCTACTCTCACCTTCAGTCATGACGGGCACATGCTCGCCTCAGGAGATCAGGACGCCGTGGTGCGAATGTGGCGCGTTACTGATGGTGCCCTCCTTTATAGCCTAACGGGGCATAAGTACTTCGTGAGATCTTTGTCTTTCAGCCCAGACAATCAGATACTGGCATCAGGTGGCAACGATGGAACAATCCAATTGTGGAACGTCAGCAAGGGTCAAGTAAGTACAGCACTTAGCGCAAGCGCAAGGAAATTGGGCAGCCCAGAATCACCGACCACCTATATCTTATATTTGGCTTTCAGCCAAGATGGGAACACTCTACTTGCAGGTGATGACGAGCATGGCGTGCAGATGTGGCATCTGGTCATCCGGGCGGGCGAGGTAGAATCAGTCAGACCTGAAACTAAGGCGACTCTAAGCATTGATAAGACTGTCGGCTACGCACCTCATATTGCCGTGAGTACGAATCTTGAACTGGTGGCGAGCCCGGACAACAATGGCAATGTCATACATGTATGGCAACTGCATGATGGGCAGGTTGTCGATCTTCTGGGTTCGCTATCAGGCCTTTCAAGAGGTCCTAAGAGTGACATCAGCAGAGTAGTGTTTAGTCCCGACGACACGTTGCTTGCAAGTGGCGGTGCTACATGTGCTCCAGGCTGTAGTAGTCGTAACGACGACTTCTCGATACGTATTTGGAAAGTATCCGATGGCGCGGAAAAAGCAAGATTAGAGGGCCACTCAGGTGACGTGCGTAGCCTATCCTGGAGTCCAGACGGCAGTTTGCTAGCATCGGGCAGCGCTGATGGCACCGTACGGCTATGGCAGGTGAAGTAATGGGCTAGCCCGAGTCAACTGAGTGGGACGCAAGGATCTAAGAGAGTTGCCATTGTACATTGTCTAGCGAAGCTCGAATAGCCAGGCGTTGTCATGGTGGTAGATGGGGGTTACCTGGTCGGGGTTGTCGAAGAGGAACTGCGCGTCGAAGTGTTCGCCGCGGGAGCCTAAGTAGATGTGGGTTATGCCCACTTGCTTTAGGGCGTCCCAATCGGCTGTGGTTGGTAGAGGCGCTTCCGTCTTGTCATCCTTCCTCTTGATAGGCTCGATGCCGGAAGTGACGAGATTGGTCAGCTTCGTGATGTAGTCGGGGTCGATGGGACGCTCGTTGTAGGCCGTCATTGGCGGTACAGAGGAAGGCACGCCTGCTACGTAGGGCACCCAGGTGCCGGCGTCCGTGCCCAATACGTCGTTGGACCAGTCGAAGGCGAACGGCTCGGCCAACACGTAGGAGCTACGCGGCAGGTTATCCCGCATCCAGGTCAGCACGTTCACATCACCAGGGGTCAGGTAGGGCTTGTTGTCCTTCACCACTACAGGGGCCAACTGCATGCCCGAAGCAAAACCACACAGCAGCACTATCGCGCCAATCAGCCCGCCCGAAGCCAACCGCCAGGCGCGCTGCCTTGCCCCCGGTGTCACGTCCGATAAAGAAAGCACCCACCCCGCGAAGCGCGCCAGGGGGTACCCGGCAAGGAGGCACAAGGGCACCCAGGCACCGGAGAGCACAGTCACCAGGTCTACGTAGCCCGCGCCTGGTATGCTGATGGGGAACAGGCAGGGATTAGAGTAGAGCAAGACAAGCAACCAGGTGAACGCGGGCAGGAGCGGCAGCAAGTCCCGCCGCTTGATAGCCCAGCCAATGCCGCCCAGTGACAGCGCGCACAGCAGGTACAGCGACGGGTGATAAAGTATATCGGGTCCGAGTCGTTCAGCGATATCGTAATACGACGCTCGTTCGGGCGTGCACCCCCGGCTGACTTGCTTGATGGCAAAGTTGCTCCGCAGGTTTACCACCCAGGGCAGCAGCGTGGCCGCCGAGAGCACCGCCACCGTCACCACCCTCCGAGCGGGGACGAGCACCTCAACCAATGAGGCCTTCTGCCTGACCAGCTTGGCAATGCGCCACAGCACGTAAAGCGCGACGAACACCGCGTAGATAGCGGCCACACGATAGTGCGCCACCGCAAGCCCACTCGCCCCAATCACCGCAAGCATATACGGCCCGGACTGGCGCAATGCCACCTGCCAGGTGATGTTGCTACTGTTCGAGTCAGCCTGAGAGGCGGAAGTAGCCTGCTTGCCGTCAGCGGGCGCGGGTGCCGCAGTGCCGGCCGCGGTCTGCCGTCTCAACGGAGCGCGGTCGAGCACTTCCATGAGCAGTATCCACGCAAGGGGGAGGAGCGCCAGTCCCAGCCCCTGGGTGAACCTGCTCCAGTTGACGTAGAAGGCCGGGATGATCGAGAAGACGCCCGCCAGCGCGCCCGCCGCCAGCCCCGCCCAGCGGTCGCCCAGCGCCTTCCACGCGAATAGGGTGAGCGTCAGCACCGGCAATGTATCAGCTATCTGCCCCATCTGAGGCATGAGCAGCATCATATCGCCCGGCGAGGTGCGGCCCGAAAGCCAGGCCAGCGAGGCAGCCAGCGAGTGAAAGCCGTAGTGGTAGGTGAAAGAAGCCAGGGGCGCGTAGGGCTGGTAGTTTGCCGGGATGCCGCCCTGCTCCACGAAAAGCTGCGAAATCATGGTGTGGTGGTAGGCGTCTATGCCGATGCCGCCCACCTGGTCGCGCAACGCCACGAACCGGCTGATGAGGGTAGCCGCCAGCACGCCGAGCAGCAGCGACCAGAAGGCGGCATCTTCCAGCTTGATGCCCCGCAGGGTCACCTTCGGCTTCAAGCGCCACAAGCCCGCGACCAGGAACCCCGCGCAAACGATTAGGAGCAGCCACATCTGCACCTCGCCCATCTTCAGGCCGAGCGCCCGCGTGACCAGGAAGAAGACGGGCAAGGCCAGCGCGGTCAGACCAGGCGCGGCCAGCAACCTCTGCCCGCCCGACAGGCTGTTGGGCAGCCATACCAGCAAGGCCAGGCCGGGCAGCAACAGCAATAGCAGCGGCGATAGCACCAATCTGCGTGCCTCGCTCGTTACCTGCACGAGGTCGTCCAGGAGCGTGCCGAGGTCGTATCGGTAGTAAGCGACGAAGGACAGGTCGCCCTCGGTGGGCCTGCCGTTGCTCTCGTTGGTGTACATGCCCCCGGCGGTGAGCGCGTCGAAGGTGTTGTACCTTATCCCTACAGCATCACCTAACTGCCTGCCGGGGGTATCTACGACGATGGTATAGGTACGGCCTTGCGAGTCTGCCTGGGGCGGTATGTCCACAGTAAGGTACAAGCCCTGCGTGAACCGGGTTTGGCGGAGAGGCACTTCATGCACCACCTTGCCGCCCAGCCCCTCCCCTTCCAGGAGACGGACCCGCCCCTCAGCCTCCAGCGCCGGGACGAAGCTCATCTGGAGGTCTATGCGCGACAGGTTGGGCCGAGTGACGTAGAAGCTCTGGCCGAGCATGGAGGTCGGCAGCGTGTCGGTCTGGGAGCTCCAGTTGTTCTGGAGGAGCAGCCGCATCTCCACGCCACCAGCGAGCGAGAGCGCACCCCAAACTGAGGCGGCGAGCAGGCTCACGGCCAGGAGGAACATGAGCAGGGGCCGGGCGTAGCGGGGTGGCGGCCCGGATAGCACCTGCTGAACGCGGTTGAGGTTGGGCTGGACCGGCGCGGGGGCAGTCCGGCTAACGGTGCGGGTGGGAACAGGTGGTGGAGGGACTACCGACATTGGCGGCTATCAGTCAACCACGAATATCTGCGGCGACGATATGGTAAGCGGGCTTAGACCCTGCTCGGTCAGCACGTAAGTATCTTCCAGGCCTACAGCCCCTCGGTTGGGATAAATCAACTTCGGTTCGAGGGCGAGCACCATCCCTGCCTGTAGCACCGCGTCGGTACCCCTTTGTAGAGGCGGCCACTCGTCCAGTTCGAGGCCCACGCCATGACCGATGAAGGGCACCTTCTGCCCCGGCGACTCCGCTTCCGGTGGGCCCATGAAATATTCGCCATGCCCAAGGTGCGTCGCCCGCTCCTCCGCGAGGGAGAATAGCTCGCCGCTGGTCATGCCGGGGCGGGCGTTGGCGGCTACGTAGGTCTCCACGTCCACCATTGCCACGTAAGACTCCTGCCAGAACTGCGAGAGCGGGCCGATGGAGAGCATGCGCGTCTGGTCGGCTATATAGCCACCCCACTCACCGGTGTAGTCTATGAACACAGGCTCACCCCGCCGGATGGGGCGGCGACTTGCGCCATAGGGTGCCCAGGGGCCGACACCATAGCCACCCGTGGGCGAGTTCATAAACGAGGCTACCCCGCCCGCGTTACCCGCCAGCAGGTGCCCCATGTGCATCTCCTGGCCGAAGAAGCGCATCCGCAATACGCCGCTGTGCCCGGCTACGCGGGTGGCCGCCTCGATGATGGCCGCCAATTCTAACTCCGTCATGCCTTCCTGGGCGGCTTCTGCAGCGGCCCTGATACCCACGTCAGCCACCCTGGCGGCGGTCCTGATCTGGTCCAGCTCGTACTCGCTCTTTATGGCCCGCACCTGCCGGAACAACGTGCTGGCGTCCACCAGTTCGGCCTCCAGAGGTGCCAGCGCCTTCGCGTACGCCTGGTAGGTGTTGTACGGCAGGGTGTCAAGCTCCAATCCGAGCCTGCGGGGCCTACCACCTGCGCCCTCTATCAAGCCGGGCAACTCCCGCAACGACCTTATGCCGACCACCTGCGATTCGTCCAAAGCGGTGGTCATGCGGGCGCGGTCGAAGTGCTTGCGGACCATAAGGCAAGGCGGCCCTTCCAGTGGCATGTAGAGTTGCGCCTGCTGGACGACCCCCGACAGGTAGAACACGTCGGCGTTCTGCGTGGCGAGCACCCCGTCCAGCCCGGCCTCGCGCATGGCGGCCTGCAAACGTGACGCACGGTGCTCCAACTCGCTTCGCGGCGTGCGATCTACGGGCACCTCAAGAACGTCAATTTCGTCCATGTCCATCATACGGGCAGCATAGAGTAACTACAGTTGGGTGTCAAGTTGGGTGGGATTGCGGCACGGGGAAAGGCGACCTTTGACGTCTATGATATGCTATAATCGAGACCTACAAACGCGCACGTCGCTGCTTACATTATAGATGAGCCCACTAACATATACGAAGATTTGGAAGTACAGGAGACATAGAGATGGCAAACGACCACGACAACCACACACATCACCAGCACACCCCCGCGACCTCGGAAGACGACGGCGCGAGGAGGCAACTGGAAGCCTTTCGCAGGCAGAAGGACAAGTTCTTCAACGAGAACCCGGACTCCCCCATCCTCCAGGAGGAGAAGGACCAGTTCACCGGGCTGAAGTATTACCCGATTGACCTCGCCTACCGGGTGACCGCCCGCCTGGTGCCCGATGCTCACCCCGGCATATTCAGGGTGCAGACCACCACCGGCGGGCATAAAGAGTACACCCGCGCAGGCAGACTCGAGTTCGAGCTAAACGGGCAGCGCCTGAGCCTCACCGCGTTCTTGCCGCCCGCCGACGAGCCGCTGCACGGCAACCGCCTCTTCGTGCCCTTCCGCGACAAGACCTCCGGCAAGGAGACTTACGGCGCGGGCCGCTACATCGACCTCAACAAGAAGGCCACCGACGAGTACGTGCTCGATTTCAACCGGGCCTACAATCCCTACTGCGCCTACAGCCCCTATTATTCCTGCCCGCTACCGCCCGGCGAGAACAACCTGCCGGTAGAGGTACGAGCGGGAGAAATGTTGTTCCACGAGGACGAGTAGGGGCACGTTTCGTGCTCAAAATTGCCGCGATTGTGAAGCGTGGGCATAAGCTTACCGTGCGAGTAACCGGCGGCGTATTGTTGTAAGGCTGGCGAACTGGAACAATCTCTCAGGAGGACAAGCGTGGACGAAAATCGGGTCACCGCCCCTGGCACTAGAACTAGCACTAACACGGGCACCGTCACGGTCACCACTACTGATACTGACGCCGACAAAGACAAGGACAAAGGCCGGGGCTGCGGGTGCTGGATTCTGTTGCTGTTGGTACTCCTCGGGGGCGGAGGTGCCTCGGTCTACTTCGGCGGTATGATGATTTTGCGTCAGGAGACACCCCTTCCTCTTGAATCAGAGATTACCGACCTTGGTCTGCGATGGGTAGCCATACCCGCAGAGTATTCCGACATGCGCATGCCCGCACGGAATCCTGAGATAACCACCGCTAAGGGCCGCGAGCTTTACAACGTGCAGTGCGCCCTGTGCCACGGTAGCGCCGGCGACGGCAACGGGGACTTCGGCAGGACGATGTACCCCAAGGCCGCCAACCTGCACGAACAGCGGGTGCGTACCAAGACCCCTGGGCAACTCTTCTGGATCATCGCCCACGGTATCAACCTGACGGGTATGCCCGCCTTCGGCACTCAGTATGGCGGTGGCAACGGGGACAACGAGGTCTGGAGCCTGGTTAAGTTCATCCGAGAAGAGTACCATGGCGAGACCCTACCCTAGACGTGAGCTAAACGCTATGACCGCGAGTTCGGTCACTGGCCTGGGATGCGAGATTAAGTGTTGAGTAACTGGCAAGAGTTTGATTGACTCTTGCCAGTTGCCTTAACAGCTAGTAGTGAGTCTATGAGACAGACTGTTCTAGCAAGGGTCTTGATGCTGGCATCCTTGGTTGCCCTGGCTGCATGTGACCCAAACACCGCGCCCGCAGTGCCATCGGCTACCCTCGTGAGTCCAACGCACACTGCCCCTCCGCTACCTGATATTGCTACTCCCAATGCAGTGCCCACACCGACAGTTGTCTGGGTGAATGTCACAAGAGAGCAGTACGACCAGGCCCTGACCAAATGGGTTTCGCAGGGAATAGAGGAGTACGAGGCACAAGTGGAGTACCACGGGTACAGTGCGTTCATGGGCATATGGACCCTGCGCGTAAAAACGGTAGGCGGCAACTATGAAGTGCTTGATTACACGAGGGAACCCGGTCTTGATGCACCTGTAGGAGATACAGGCTCGCAGGGACAGATGCCCACAAACGAAGTAGGTAGGAAACACGTCAAAGAACAACTCAAATACCTGACCATTGAAGGCCAGTTCAAGGATCTCGGGGCGATAGTGGCGGGCAGAGGGGTAGGGTGCTTCACCACCGAGGCAGCCTTTGACCCCCAGTTGGGTAACCCCATCAACGTTGACTCTTACCCTACTAATTGTTCGCATGGAGACAATTGGGAACTAAAGAGCTTCAATATTCTTAAGCAGCATAAGCCTACACCTACTCCTTCATGAGTTGAGGCTGAACCAGGCGGCCCTACTGGCAGGGTCACCTGACTCTGGAGTGCCAACCCCCGCCGGAAGAGCGTGCACAACGTTACTCGTAAGCGTGCATGGTCTTATAATGCCCTTCCTAAGAGGGCAGTGATATGGAACAATTCTTCGGCCAGGTCTTCGTCTTTCAGGATAGCGACTTTATCACGATGGCGCGGGTGGCGTTGGCCTTTATACTCGGCGGCATTGTGGGCTACGAGCGGGAGAGGGTGCAGCGTCCAGCCGGGCTGCGGACGCACATGCTCGTCTGTGCGGGTTCGGCCTGCTTCACGGTGGCCTCGATCTTCGGGTTCGATGAGTTGGGCACGGTGCGCGATCCCGCCCGCCTGGCCGCGCAGATAATTACGGGCATCGGCTTTTTGGGCGCGGGCACCATCTTCCGTACAGGCTCCACCGTTCGCGGCCTCACCACGGCCTCCAGCATCTGGATAACGGCGGCCATCGGCATCGTGGCGGGGCTGGGTCTGGTCCTGCTGGCGGTCTTTACCACCCTGCTGACCTGGATAGCCCTGTTCATGCTGAAGGGCTTCGAGCCGAGACGGGCGAAGGCTATCAGGATGGCGGGCGAACCTTCGTTGCTGGCGACGGGCCAGAAAGAGGAAGAGGAAGAGGACTAGCCTTCCCCTCCCGCTAGTTGCCCGTCAGCGGTTGAACAAACGTAACACGATGTTTAGAATAATCGTGAGCACTACGCTCAGGATAAGCATCGTCGCGATTGGTGCCACGCACGTAAAGTTGCCACTGGAGAAGTTGATGTCGCCGGGCAGCCTGCCGAGGAAGTTGTTGCGGCCCATCACAATGAACAGCAGGCCCAGCACGAGCACCACGGCCCCGACTGTGATAAGCAGCCTTCCCAGTTGATCGTATTGCATGTCACTATCCCTTCTGACGCCGCGTACCGGCTAGCTGAGGTCCACTATCTTGGCCCAACCACTTACATGAACCGCGGCACGAACGCCCACCCTACCCGTCGCCTGGTCTTGTTGGTCGCCTTCCTGCCCGCGCTCTTCGCTCTGACGGGCTGTCTCGAACAGATGCAGACAACGCGAATACCGGGCGGGGCGGTCAACAATTTCTACCTACACCTGTACGCCGGGGAACTGGACGACGCCCGCGTCTACTTTGCGCCCGGCCTGGTAACACCCTCGCCCGAGCAAGACCAATCGCTCAAGGATGCCTCCAACCGCCTGCGCCGCTACGAGATCGCCCGCGACAAACCGGCTACGGAGGAGCTTTCCGAGGGCCGGGTGCGCGTCACCCTCAAGGGCCGCGTCCGCCCCAGGCATGAAGCGGGACAACCCACCCCCACGCCCGACGAAGGCTGGCAGACCACCGACATCCTCACCGCCCGCCTGGTAGAGCGAGGCCCCGGCTGGCGCATCCTCGACTACGAGCTAAAGTGCTGCCCGTGACTCGGTAGAGACGGAACCGCCAAGACGCCAAGGACGCCAAGGACCACGCCAAGAGTGTAAATGATTTAACTAGGTATGGACACGCCCCATCCTGCCCATACACACCTTAACCTTGGCGCGTTCTTAGCGTCCTTGGCGTCTTGGCGGTTCCGTCTCTTCACGTCTCACTCCTGGTAATCTGTCGCCAGGAGCACCGCGAAGGCCACCATCATGCCTGCTATTATGCCGAGGTCGCGTTTTTGCGAGCTGGTGACCTGGCCGTTGCGCCAGCGCCCGGACAGTTGCAGCACGTAGAGCGACATGTAGGTGAACTGGGTCGCCATGTAGATGAAGTGGTAATAGCCGAGGGCGTTCCAGCGCCAGGGGCGGGTCATCGTCCAGTTCACCATGCCGTTGCGGCCCTGCCCTATGTGGAACGCCAGGGAGATAAGGCTGCCACCTATGATAGAGGGCACCGCGGTGCGCCCCGTGAGCCTGGGCCGCCACTGCCTGAAGGCATTTATCATCAGGCAGTTCACCACCGGCAGAATCACCCCGTCGCCCCAAATAGCCGAGCGGAAAGTGAGCGTGGGCCGGTGCTCCTTGATGAGCGGGTGGTCCACCAGCAACATCGCCACGTTCGTGCCGCCCGACACCCCAAGCGCCGCCGCGAATGTAATAGCCGCCGTCTTCGCCCACAGCGCCAGATCGGCATTCGTCACCTTATCAGTCATCGACATCCCCGTTCTACCTCCCAAAGTAAGGAAGCACACCCTTCTTCATTACAACGTGTTCTAACGGACCTGGAAAACCCCGAACCATCGTCCATCGTCCATCGTCCATCGTCCATTACGCAACTCCCGTGCCCGCGTCCGTAAGCCTTATGTTATAATGTCTCACCCCAAGAGCAGGAGGCTACCGCCGTGCTTTCCTCAGCCCGCCACTCCCCCAGCGACACCACGCGCATGGCAGCCCGCGTCCACTCCATAGGCGAGTCGGTCTTCTCCGAGATGAGCAGGCTCGCTATAGAGCACAACGCCGTCAACCTTTCCCAGGGCTTCCCCGACTTCCAGGCCGAAGAGTGGCTCAAAGAAGCCGCGAGGGAAGCGGTGGCCCGCGACATCAACCAGTACGCCCCAAGCCAGGGCACGCTCCGGCTGCGCAAAGCAATAGCTGCCAAGGCCGAGAGCTTCATGAGGTTGAGCTTCGACCCCGCCCAGGAAATCACCGTCACCAACGGGGCGACGGAGGCCATCTACGACCTGATACAGGCGCTGGTCGGGCCGGGCGACGAAGTGATTGTGTTCGAGCCTTACTACGACTCCTACGTACCCAGCATCGTCTTCGCGGGCGGCACTCCCCGCGTCGTGACGCTGGAGTCGCCGGACTGGAGCTTCGACCGCGACCTGCTGGCCTCGCTGTTCAACGCACGCACGCGGGCGGTCATCCTGAACACGCCTCACAACCCCACGGGCAAGGTGTTCTCCCAGGACGAGATGGAGCTAATCGCGGACCTGTGCAAGCGGTACGACGCGCTGGCAATCACCGACGAGGTGTACGAGCACCTGGTATTCGACGGCAACAGACACGTCTACATGGCCGCCCTGCCCGGCATGCGCGACCGCACAGTGACCATTAGCTCCGCCAGCAAGACCTTCTCGGTGACGGGCTGGAAGGTAGGCTACGTGCTCGCCCCGCCCGACCTGACCGAGGCGTTGCGCCGCATCCACCAGTTCGTCACGTTCTGTAGCTCGGCCCCGATGCAGGAAGCGGTGGCCCTGGCTATCGAGACCGCGCCGGAGCGTGGTTATTACGAGCAGCTACACCAGGACTACGCCGCCCGCCTCGACAAGCTGTACGGGTACTTGCAGCAGGCGGGCTTGAACCCAATCAGGCCGCAGGGCACTTTCTTCATCATGTCGGACATTTCGGCGCTGGGCTTCGAGAACGACGTGGAGTTCGCCCGCTACATGACGGCGCATGTGGGTGTGGCCTGCATCCCGCCCTCGGCCTTCTACACCCACCCGCAATCTGGGGCGCACCTCGCCCGCTGGTGCTTCGCCAAGCGCGACAGCACCCTGGACGCGGCGGGCGACAGGCTGCTGGCATGGGCGGCGGGCAAAGGATAGCCCCGAGCTACACGGCAAACTATAAAAGACTCAGAAGGGGAAAATGGACTTCAACCTGACACCAAAGCAGATAGAGCTAAGAAACCGCATACGAAACTTCGCGGAGAGGGAGCTTGCACCCACCGTCTCGGAGCGCGACGAAGCCGGCAGGTTCGACAGGTGGGTGTTCGACAAGTGCGTGGAGGCGGGGCTGGCGGGCCTGCCCTTCCCCGAAAGCTATTGCGGGGCGGGCGGCAGCATCCTCGACTACATCATCGCCCTGGAGGAAATCGGGCGGGTGGAGTCTGCGCAGGTATTGGTGCTGGCTTCTCACGTGGCCCCGATGACCTGCCTCCTGCAACATGGCACCGAGGAGCAGAAGCAACGGTGGCTCGCCCCGATGTGCAAGGGTGAGACGCTTGCCTGCTTCAGCCTCACCGAGCCGGGCGCGGGTTCGGACCCCGCTTCCATGAAGTCGAGGGCGGTGCGCGACGGCGACGGCTACGTGCTGAACGGGCGCAAGACCTTTGCCACCAACTCGGGCGAAGCCGACGTGTACATACTGTTCGCGATGACCGACCCGGAGGCCGCGGGCCGGGGCATCAGCGCCTTCATCATCCCCCGCGACACGCCGGGCCTCTCCTTTGGCGAGCCAATACAGAAGATGGGCGTGCGCACCTCGGTGCAGCGCGAGATATACCTGGAAGGCGTGCGCCTGCCCGCCGACCAACTGCTGGGGCAGGAGGGAGGCGGCTTGCGCATAGCCCTGGCCGCCCTCGACGTAGGGCGCATCGAAATCGCCGCGCAGGGCGTTGGTCTGTCGCAGGGTGCCTACGACTTCGCGCTGAACCACGCCAAAGGCAGGGTGCAGTTCGGGCAGGCCATTGGGCAGAACCAGGCGATCAGCTTCATGCTGGCCGACATGCACGTCGCCACCGAGGCGGCCCGCATGCTGACCTACCGGGCCGCCATGTCCTACGACGAGGGAAAGCCGTTCGCCAAGGAGGCCGCGATGGCGAAGCTGCTAGCCACCGACACAGCCATGAAAGTCACCACCGACGCGGTGCAAATCCTGGGCGGCTTCGGAGTGACCAAGGCCAGCCCCGCCGAACGCTTCATGCGCGACGCCAAAGTCACGCAGATTTACGAGGGCACCAACCAGGTGCAGAGGATGGTAATCGCGGGACACATAATGAAGTGATGAGTTTTGAGTTATGAGTTTTGAGTGATTAGCAAAAAGAAAAAAGTCCCGCAGGAATTTCCTTAAGCGGGGCTTTTTCTTTTCAGAGCCTAGTAGCGGTAATCAATAGCTGTCACCGTAGAACAACCTGGTCCAAATACGTGTACTAGGGTCGGCCCCTGTCATCCTGAACGCAGTGAAGGATCTCAAGAAGGTGGTCGAGGATGCTGTTGAACCGCGGCAACCAAAGCCCCCCTTGTCATTCTGAACGCAGTGAAGAATCTCGCCCCTCACCGGAATGGTACCTCTTTCTCCTGAGACACTGTTGCTGTAAGAAAGGTGCTACCATGTGCCCTTGGACGAGATTCTTCACTGCGTTCAGAATGACAAAGAAGGGGCCATGTGCTCATCTCCAGTCGCATCTGTTTTGCGCACACTGCCCGTTACTTGTCAAATACCCAGGTCCTCCACCCACACGCGCAGAATGCCTGTTGCTCGCTGCACGGCGCGGATGTTCTCCGGCTCGTTCAGCCAGCGGCTCACACCGGAGGGGTGGGGCAGGGGCAAGTAGCGCACGCCGTCCTTGACTACTCCCGTGCCCACGACGGCGCTCAGGGAGGGCACCCGGCCCAGGAAGGTCTGTATCGCGAGCATGCCGACCAGCAGCACTATGTCGGGCTTGAGGAGTTGCATCTGGCCGTCGAGCCAGGGGCGGCAGAGGATTTGCTCTTCGGGAGTGGGCACGCGGTCGCCCCTCGCACCGGGCAGGCGGCCTGGGTAGCACTTGGTCACGGCGCTGAAGTGGATTTTGCGCCAGAAGTCCTCACGGGGTATGCCCCCTGCTTCCATCCAGGAGCGCAGCTTGTCGCCCGTGATGCCCGCGAACGGCTTGTACTCGGTAGTGGCGCGCAGGCCGGGGGCCTGTCCCACCAGCAGCACGCGAGGCAGAGGCGCGTCTGGGTCGGGGTCGCGGGCCAGCGGCACAGACTCCCGCTCGTCCAGGTATCCCGCCGCGTGACACCGCCTGCACGCCCGCAAGCGAACGTTTAGCTCCAGCAGCCTCGCACGCCTGTCAGCATCAGCTAATTCAGCAGGGTGGTTTGTCAGCGGCTCTCCCGCTTGGGTCATGGTATCGACTTTCTAGGTAGGGACAATGGACGATAGACGATAGACGATGATGACTGCTTATCAGCCACACATCCAACCATCATCCTCTTTGCGCGTCCTTTGCGTCCTCTGCGTCTTTGCGTTTTCGTCTCCTATCGTCCATCGTCCATCGTCCATCGTCCATCGTCCATCGTCTACTTCACCAGGCTTTTGAGCGCCTCAAGGTTGATGGGGTCCATCTCGATGGGCTTGCCATCGGGGCCTTTGTCGCCTTCTTTGGGGGTCTCAAGTATCTTGGGCACGTTCTCGAAGCGGGGGTCGTTCATGATGAAGCGGAACGGCTCTAGTCCCAACGCCCCCTTGCCGATGTGCTCGTGCCGGTCCACACGGCTGCCGAGGCCCTTCTTCGAGTCGTTCATGTGGATGGCGCGCAGGGTGTCCAGTCCCACGATGCGGTCGAACGACTCGACCATGCGCTCGTACTTGTATTCATCGCTGTAGTCAAAGCCCGCCGCCAGCAGGTGGCAGGTGTCCCAGCAGACGCCCACCCTGGCGCGGGCCGAGGGGCTGAGGAAGTCGCGCACGCTCGCCAGGTGCTCGAAAGCGTAGCAGAGGGAGGTGCCCTGCCCCGCCGTCGTTTCCAGCAGCACCATGACGTCCTGCCCCGGCCGTTCGCCCACCACGCGCTCTATTGCCGCGGCAATCCGCTCAAGCCCCCGCTCCTCGCCCGAACCCATGTGCGCCCCCGCGTGTGTGACCAGGTTGGGGATGCCCAGGGCCTCACAGCGGTCCAGTTCGTGGGCAAAAGCGGCTATAGATTTCTCCCAGAGCGCGTCGTCCGGGCTTGCGAGATTGATGAGGTAGGAGTCGTGGGCAACCAGGTCGGTGTTCGCGAAGGGTACGGTGTCGCGAAACTGCATGAAGGTGCGGCAGTCGTCGTCGGAAAGTGGCTTCCCGGCCCACTGGCTGGCGTTCTTCGTGAACAGTTGGACGACGGTGCAGCAGTTCTTCTGCCCCAATTCGAGGGCCTTGTAGTAGCCCCCGGCGATGGACATATGCGCGCCAAGTTTCAAGGGAGAGCCTCCAGGAGAAAGCAAAGTGATGGAGCGACAGCATAGGCCGCTGGGAAATTATAACTGATTAGCGGCTGATTTGCGGAGGGTTGGATACAAGGTTTCTGGAATGCTCCGGGGATAATAGACAGGTAAAGGTAGTAGAGAGTGTGAAGGAAGCAGCCTGTTGGTGAAGTAACATACACGGTCGCTGGTAGACGCCCGTCGACTAAAGTCGAGGGCTACACCTTGCGAAGTCTGCCCTGCGGCAGACTGATTCATTTTGAAGGACCTGCATGGGCCTTGCAAGGTGTCTTAGTCCCCCTTCGGGGACTTTGCAAAGTGTAGCCCTCGACTTTAGTCGATGGGCGTCCCCTCTAACGCTACTAAGGTCCGACCGACACCTCACGCCTCTGCAACGACTCCGCTATCGCCATGATAGCCGCCGTGACCGCGCTGCCCAGCTCTTCCAGGCTGAGGCCGCCCTCTTCCGCGACACCTACCAGGTTGGGCACGTGGATGAAGCCAATGGGCAGGTCGGGCCGCTGCTCCCTCGCCCATGTAAGGGACTTGTAGATGGCGAAGTTGCACAGGTAGCCGCCCGCGTCGTCCGACACCTGGACAGGCAAGCCCAACCCCTCTATGCTCTTGACTATTGCCTCGACCGGAAGAGTGCTGGCGATAGCCTCGTCACCCTGCTCGTGAATGAGCGCGCCGGGGGCCTGCTTGCCCTCGTTGTCGGCGGTCTGGCTGCACTTGTTCAGCCCCCGCGACTCGACGGAGATATAGGCGCGCTTGTTCGCCAGGCCCAGCATGAGGATGGCGTCGGGATTGACCTCCTCGATGTAGTCCCTGAGCGCCTGCCATGTGCCCTCCCAGCTTACGGGAAGGCGGCGGCCCACCACACGCAAGCCCCCGATGCTCTCCTCGTCCAGCCTGCGCGCCACCTCCCACGAGGGGTTCACATCCCACGCACCGAACGGCTCAAACCCCGTCAACAGCAACGTACCGGCCATACTTCGCTCCATTCTTACCTGGTTATCTCCATGCGTAGCGCGTCGTTTACGCGGTTGAAGTAGTTGAACAGCCCGCACACCGACACAAGTTCAATGATCTCGTCGCGCTCGAAATGCTGTAACAGCCGCTCCCACAACTCGTCGCTCACCGCGTGCCCCGACTCGGCTACCCGGTCCGCAAGCTCCAGAGCCGCAAGCTCCCGCCCGGTGAACAGCGACTCATCCAGTATGGACACCTTGAGCGCCTCTATCTTCTCCTCCGGCACGTTCACCCGCCGCAACGCGGCAGTATGGGAGGCCATTCAATAGGCGCATTTGTTGTTGGCGCTGGTGCGGACCGCGCACATCTCCTTCAGCGCAAACTCCACCGTGCCCTTGTTGAACACGGCGTTCATGTGCGCCTCCATCGTCAGCATGATCTCAGGGCGGCGCGCCACCGTGCGGAACATGTTGGGGATGTTGCCCCGCACCTTCATAAAGCGGTCGAACACCGCCTTCACGTCGGGTGGGACTTCCTCCGGGTCGGTGAGGGGGATGCGTGGGGGCATGCACTTTCTCCTATGCGGGGTGGGCGGACTCGCCCCATTTTACCATAGGGGGGAGGAGTGCCGAATAAGGAGGCGAAATGGTAAAAGCGCAAGTACACTACGATCTAAACAAGACTTTAGAGGTGAATAACGTTGGCATCGATGATCATATGCCACGTAACAATCTTACAATCAAGTCATACCAAGGTATTATCGTTATAGAAATCTGACACGATCTTGTCCACATCAAAATCTTGGTTAGTTGCATCTATCTTAAGGGTCTTGCCGCCTTTCGACTTGAGTTCAATTAGAACTTTGGAATTCGGGTGCTTCTTACGTAACTCAAGTACCAAACTAAGAAACTCCACAAGGAGAGTTGCGCTTGCGATTACGAGCCCTGTAGTCTGTATGAGATCAAATGACTTACCAACGATCAGATTTAGCTCGATGTCTGGATGTATGGCCTGAAACTCGTGTTCAATTTCTTTTTGGAGCTTTCTACTCGAGTTGATAGTAACTTCAACGGAGTCCATTCACACCTCCAAATAAATAGGCAATTATGGGCAGTACTCTTCGAACAGTTCTTTTTTATTCTAACATCTAGCAACTTATAATGCAGGTATCCGAGGGGTGTAAATTCATGAAGACTAAATGTATTTGTAATATGCTTATGATGAGATACTCATCGGTATAGATGCTGTCACCACACGAGGAGATTGTATGGCAAGCAAATCTAAGAAGGCGCTAGTTTTACGGCTTACGCAAAGCTCCTTAACTACTGGTCCGCAGAATGTCGAAGTAACGCTAGAAGGAGGCAATAAAGTACGCAGGACTGCGCTTGCCTCCTTCGAGTTCGAACTTACCGAACGGGACAGAAACGACCTACGTTGGTATCTGGAGGACTACTTACAATATCCATTCGAACCTGCTCCAAGCCTCGCAAGGGCTGTAGAGAATAGAATGGAGGAGATAGGCACTGAGCTTTTCCGTGTCGTTTTCCACGCTAATGAGGATACGCGGGATATCTGGTCCGAAGTACGCTCAAACCTAAGCGATACCAAGATCGAGATTGTGACTAACGTACATGAAGCTACGAGCGTACCTTGGGAACTAATCAGGGATCCAAAGATTCAAACACCCCTAGCTTTGAGAGCTCATTCCTTCGTCCGCACTCATCCCAATGCACTACAGCCCCCCGAGTTACATCGAAGTACTGGGATCGTTCGAATGCTCCTAGTAATTTCGCGCCCGAGTGGAGAGAGAGACGTACCATTTCGTTCAGTAGCGGGCCGTCTAATAAGGAGTCTTAGTAACGACGCAAGTCAATTGGTCCAATTAGACGTGCTGAGACCACCAAGTTTCGATGAGTTGGCACGCGTGTTACGGAAAGCCAAGTCATCAGGCGAGCCTTACCACGTGCTACATTTCGATGGGCATGGAGTCTTTACCAGTGCTCAGGACGCATTCATAGAATTCAGTCCGCTCGTGTTTGTTGACCATCGACAGGGGGAGCATGGTTATTTATTGTTTGAAGATGAGTCTGTCGAGGATAATGTGGAGTTGGTCGACGGACCTAGATTAAGCAGTTTACTAGTTGAAACTGGCGTCCCCGTTCTCATACTTAACGCATGTCGATCAGCGCATGCTGAAGGCCACAGCCACCATGTGGAAGCGCAATCAGAGCAGGTAGTAGATCCACATCAACAGGTACGGGCATTCGGCTCTTTTGCTCAAGAAGTAATGGATGCAGGTGTGAGTGGAGTTATAGCCATGCGCTATAACGTCTATGTAGTTACTGCTGCACAGTATGTCGCTGATTTATATTCGGGGCTTGGTCAAGGTCTCACATTAGGAGAAGCAGCAACTATAGCCCGCAAGCAACTTCATACGCAACCAAAACGTGATGTAGGTTTTGAGCCGCGCATATTGCAGGATTGGTGTGTCCCCGTTGTTTACGAATCTGCACCAATCGTGTTGTTCCCTAAGAAGGGTCGGCCCAACCGCCTACTGATCAACGCACAAGTTCCAAGTCCCATCCGCGACCGGCAAACCACCGACCCCCAATTGCCACCCGCTCCCGATCTTGGCTTCTTTGGTCGAGATGAAGTATTACTTAGGCTGGATCGCACATTCGATAGACACTATATTGCGCTCATACACGGTTTAGCTGGAAGCGGCAAGACCAGTACAGCGGTAGAGTTTGCCAAATGGTACCTCCTCACTGGTGGCATTGAAGGACCGATTCTCTTTACTTCATTTGAGCAGAACCAACCGCTCAGTCGTGTATTAGACGCGTTAGAGCGGGTGTTTGGCAAGTGGCTGGAACAGCAAGGTATCCACTGGCTCGCTACTGAAGATCACAAGAGACGCACTATAGCTTTGCAGGTGCTCAGCGAAATACCAGTGCTTTGGATTTGGGATAACGTGGAGGAGATAGCAGGCTTCCCAGAGGGGGCACAGTCAAGTTGGACTTCCACAGAGCAGGAGGAATTGTTAGAGTTCTTACGTGACGCTAGTACAACTAAGGCCAAATTCATCCTTACGTCTAGGCGGGAAGAAGATACTTGGCTTGGGGTGTTGCCGGTACGCATTTCAATGCCCGCCATGCCAATGCATGAGCGAATACAACTTACACATGCCCTAGCGCGGCGACATGGACGCCCATTATTTGATCTTGAGAATTGGAAGCCTCTTCTGGAGTATACACAGGGAAACCCTTTGACGCTGACGGTAACTGTGGGGCAGGCGTTAAGAGACAAGATTAGCACCAAGAAGGCGATTGAAGAATACGTTGCCAACTTACGGGCCGGGGAGGACGTTTTTAGGGATCAAACAAGCGTAGGACGCGCCAAATCGTTGACTTCATCACTCAATTATGGTTTTGAACATTCTTTCACTGAACGCGAGCGTCGGCAAATAGCATTATTGCATTTGTTTCGAGGCTTTGTGAGCACAGAAGCGTTTCGACAGACAGGTAATCCGTACTTAAGCTTTAGTGTAGAGGTAATGAGGGACTTTGAGAAATGGGACTCAGTAATTCCCCTTCTGCGACGCCTCTCAGATATTGGACTTCTTACACCCGTACTCAAAGGCATGATCTTTTCTATTCATCCTGCGCTGTCTTGGTTTCTAAAGGAGCTTTTCGACCGCTACTATCCTCCAGGCGATGATATACATCGGGCCTACAGGGCATTCACCCATAGTGTGGCGATAGCAGGTAGCACGCTTCACGATTTCTACGGTGCAGGTAATCGTGAAGCAATCATTATGCTCACATATGAAGAAGAAAATCTTCTTCATGCCTTCGACCTAGCGAAGAGAAATGATTGGTGGGAAGAGCTAATTGGTGTAATGCAAGGCTTTCGTACTTTGTATGGTCAAACAGGTCGTCGATCGCAATGGAGGCGTCTTGTCGATGAGGTTGTGCCACTATTCGTGGATACAACCTCAGGACACCCGTTACCGGGACGTGAGGACACTTGGGGTCTTGTAACTGATTACAGAGTAAAATTCGCACGAGAAGAGCACCAGCTCGCCCTGGCAGAACAGCTTCATCGACCGATCGTTGACTGGCAGCGACAGCGATCTGCCGCAGCGCTAGCAAAAAGTGGCATTCTCAATGAGGAGGATACTAACACTGTCGCTTCTTTGGCGGTAGCCTTGGAGACCCTAGGGAGCATACGAAAGGAACAAGGAGAGGCCGATTGCCTAGGGTATTACGAGGAATCTGTACAGTTGTTCAAGCGAATTGGACGCCCAACTCACGATGCCATTGTTTCAATTAATCTAGGTACTGCCTATTTGCTATTGCCGCAAATAAGAGATCTTGATAAGGCAGAAGAATGGTTCAACCGGAGCATGGATCTAATGCAAAAAGATGATGCATTGGGCCGTGCAGATGTCCTTCGCAACCTTGGTGATGTTGCAGAGGCACGTGCATTGCAAACGCTCAAAGCTTCCACCACGGCTCAGGATCATCAGGTAGGTTCTGAGCTTCTAAGAGACTTCGTAAGACTTTTAAACGAAGCAATACAATACTACTACCAGTCTTTAGCGGTTTTACCTAATTATGCTACAGATAGACTGGTTGTGACACACGCCAAGCTCGGCCAACTAATTAACCAGGGAAGGACCTTCGATAAGACAATCTCCCACGAGGCGAGCATCTCACATTACCGTCAGGCTATACGGCTTGCTGAGTCGGTAGGTGATTTCCATCGGGCTGCTCAATGCCGGCTTAGTATTGCCGTGACCCTAGCATATCTTCCGAAGCCCGACTACCTGCAAGATGCCCTGCTATATGCCAATACAGCTCTACAGTATTTTGAATCAACGGGTTCATCTGCGGCAGGAGAGGCAAGAAATGCAAGAGAGTTAATTGAGCACATAGAGAAGCGCACCAAGCAAGCACAAGCGTAGAATACTAGCCCACCAATACCCCCTCCTGCCTCTAGCACTTGATACCCACCGGCACCCAGCCGAAGCATCGGACCCTCTGGCACCTGGTACCCTTCAGCGAACTTGATTAGACAAAGGCAGAACTTTCTTGCTGTTGGCGGTATAAGGGTCCTCACGTTTGACAGCCCCATACCCCTGTGATAAACTGACTTGCTGATAGTCTGGGTGACTGCGGCCTAAAATAGCTGATGATGTGAGCTTGCATCTTTCCACCCACACTACCACCTACTCACTCAATGACGAGGAGCATTTTGGAATGGATTTTATTCTCAACGAGGAGCAACGAGCGGTCCAGCAACTGACGTTCGACTTTGCTCAGAACGAGATCGCGCCCTACGCCCGCCAGCACGACGAAGAGGGCAAGATCAACTGGGACGCGCTCAAGAAAATGGGTCCGCTTGGGCTATTGGGCGGCCCCATCCCCGAAGAGTACGGCGGCTCGGGCTTCGACTACATCTCCTTCGGCCTCATCTGTGAGGAGATAGAGCGCGCCGAGACCGCTTTTCGCGTCATACAGAGCGTGCACGTCGGCCTCAACTCGCTGTCGCTGTTGCAGTGGGGCACCGAGGAGCAGAAGCAGAAGTACCTGGTGCCGCAGGCGCGGGGCGAAAAGCTCGCCACCTTCGGCCTCACCGAGCCAGGCGCGGGTTCAGACGCGGGCAACATCGCCACGACCGCCCGCAAAGACGGCGACCATTACATCCTCAACGGCTCCAAAATCTGGATTAGCCTGGCCGACGTAGCCGACCACTTCCTCGTCTTCGCCTCCCTCGACCGCTCCAAGAAGCACCACGGCATGGCCGCCTTCATCCTGGAGCGCGGCATGGAGGGCCTCACCACCGGCACCATACACGGCAAGCTGGGCGTGCGTGCGGGCAACACGGGCGAGATCATCATGCAGGACGTGAGGGTGCCCGCCGCCAACCGCGTGGGCGAAGAGGGCGAGGGCTTCCAGATCGCCATGTCCGCTCTCGACTGGGGCCGCTTCACGGTTGCCACGGGTGCGGTCGGGCTGGCGCAGGCCTGCCTCGATGCCTCGGTCAAGTACGCCAACGAGCGCCACGCCTTCAACCGCCCTGTGGGCAAGTTCCAGCTCGTGCAGCAGATGATAGCCAAGATGGTTGTTGGGATAGAGACCTCTCGGCTCTTGTGCCATCGCGTCGGCTGGATGAAGAACCACGGCATGAAGACCACCCGCGAGACCTCGCTGGCGAAGTGGCACGCCTGCAATGTGGCGTTCGAGAGCGCCAACGACGCGATTGAGATACACGGCGCGTACGGCTACTCGTCTGAATACCCGGTGGAGCGGTACTTGCGCAACGCAAGGGGAGCGGTCATCTACGAGGGCACCCGCGAGGTGCATACGGTCATGCAGGGCGAGTACGCGCTGGGCTACAGGCAGGACAGACCGTACCGCTGCCCGCCCCCGCCCGCCGTCGGCTACCAGCGCAAGGACGCTTACGACCCGATAAGCGCGCTGCACTACCCCTTCCCTTTCCCTATGAAGACCGAGGAAGGGGCCACACCCACTCCCGGCAACTAGAATGTAACCGGGATACTGTAGAGTATATAGACAAGGCAATGCCGTAACACAGTCGTTACGGCTGAATACAGGAGGCAATATAGATGGCAAGCAACAATAACAACCCGGTGATACTGGCGGGGGCGCGCACTCCGTTCGGCAAGTTCGGCGGGGCGCTGGCACCCGTGGGCGCGGTGGAACTCGGCGCGCACGTCATGCGGGAGGCGATGAGCCGCGCCGACATCGACACCAACGACGTTACCCATAACATCATGGGCTGCGTGCTGCAAGGCGGCCTGGGCATGATCCCCTCCCGGCAGGCGGCGTTCGCGGCTGGACTTGGCCGCGAGGTCACTTCCGACACGGTGAACCGCGTGTGCGGCAGCGGCATTCGCTCAATCGAGCTTGCCAACGACCTGATCCGGTTGGGGCACCACAGCCTCATCGTCGCGGGCGGCATGGAGAGCATGTCGAACGCCCCGTTCTACTCGTTCGGCGCTCGCTGGGGCCTGCGCATGGGTCACGGCGAGTTGCGCGACGCCATCCTGCACGACGGGCTGACCGACCCGCTGATGAAGGTGCACATGGGCACCCACGGCTCGCAGGTGGCCGCCGAGGAAGAGTGCAGCCGCGAGCAACAGGACGCATGGGCGCTCCGGTCGCACCAGCGCGCGCTCGCCGCTATCGACAACGGCATCTTCGCGCAGGAGATCGCCCCCGTCACCATCCCCGGCAAGAAGGGCGACAACGTGGTGGACACCGACGAGATGCCCCGCCGCGACACCTCGATGGAGGCCCTGGCGAAGCTCAAGCCGGTGTTTGACGAGAAGGGCACCGTCACGGCGGGCAACGCGCCCGGCATCAACGACGGTGCGGCGGCCATGGTAATAGCCTCCTCCGAGTACGCCAAGGCCCACGGCCTCAAGCCTATCGCCCGCATACTCGGCTACGGCGAGGCCGCCTGGGACACCCCTTACCTGGCTTACGTACCCGCGATGGCCGGGCAGAACGCCCTGAAGAAGCTGGGCATGACCGTGGACGACCTCGATTTGGTGGAGATAAACGAGGCGTTCGCCAGCGTTACCCTCATCAGCGCGGCCAAGCTGGGCATCTCCGAGGACAAGGTGAACGTGAACGGCGGCGCGGTCGCGTTGGGCCACCCGATAGGCGCTTCCGGTGCTCGCATCCTGCTCACGCTCATCTACGAATTGCAGAGGCGCGGCGGCGGTATCGGCATGGCGGCGATCTGCTCCGGCACCGCCCAGGGTGACGCTGTCATCGTGCAGGTAGGCGAGTAGCGCGTTGGATTTCTTCGCCACCGCCCGGCGGCAGATGCTGGCCGGACAACTGCAAGAGGCCCGAGAGCGGCTGGTCAACTCCTACGCGGGCCTAACCGACGAGGAGATGCTTGAGCCGGGTGTGGCGGGCGACTGGTCGATACGCGACGTGCTGGCACATGTGGCCGCCTGGGACCGCGCTCAGACCGAGGCGTACCGAATGATGCTGCGCGGCGAGCGTCCCGACCTGCTCGACCTGGACGAAGAGGCCAACGAGGCGTTCAACCACGAGCACCACGAGCGGTTGAAGGACCTGGACCTGCAAGAGGTCATAACGGAGCTATTCGCCGCCCGCGAGGAGATGGTGGAGGTGTTGCGCGAGGTGGATAACAACGCCCTCTTCGCCCCCGCCCCCGGCGACGAGCACGCGGAGCTATCCATCGCTGCCTGCATCTCAGTCTCCACCAACCACGACGAAGAGCACGCCGAGATGATCGAGGACTGGCGAGACTCCCGAAGCGAGCAGGGCTAAACGCCAAGACGCAGAGACGCCAAGGACCACGCCAAGTGTTTTGAGGGTTTGGAGAGTACAAAGAGGAGCAGGGTACGTATGTCGTACCCTGCTCCTTTGGATTCTAACAAAACAACCCTAATCTTGGCGTGGTCCTTGGCGTCTCTGCGTCTTGGCGTTTGGTAAAAAGCTTGTGGAACAAAGTCGCGCCTCCCGCCGTCACTTATTTGCGCATATAGATGTGCAAGGTGACTACAGAGTTTAGCCGGATATCGGGAGGCGTACCATGAACGGACCGAATTGGTTGGAACGAATCAGGGGGCTGGTGCCGCAACGTCGGAGCGCCAGCAACGGGCAGACTCGCGAGGTCCGTAATAGATCGCGGGGTGGGGTGGTGTTTGTCCTGTTGTTGGTGGGATTCCTGGTGGTCGCGGTGGCTGCTAGCGGCCTCAACGGTGGCAGAATGGCGATGTATCTGCCAGGTGTCAACGGATTTACGACTACAGCAGGAAATGGCCCCGCCACCGACCCGGCCCACATGTTCGGAGCGGGCGAAGAGACGGCCAACGAGGGAGTTAGAGCACCGGCACACTCAACTACAACGGATCAGGAACCGCAGTCCTGGGACCGCATGATTATCAGGACCGCCACGCTGCAACTGAGGGTGAAGGACGTATCCGCCAGCATGGACGCGATACGCGGCGTGGTAGGCGGTCACGCGGGATATGTCACCGGGTCCGAGAGCCGCCAGGAAGGCGATTACACCGTGGGCACCATGACCGTGCAGGTGCCCGCCGCGCAGTTCGACGGCGCGATGTCGCAGCTACGCACGTTAGGCATCAAGGTGCTCAACGAAAGCGTTAGCAGCAGCGACGTGACGGAGGAGTTCACCGACCTCAACTCGCAGTTGCGCAATCTGCGGGCCACAGAGTCGCGCATCCTGGAGCTGATGAACCGCGCCGAAGCGATAGGCGACATCCTCAGCCTGGACCGCGAGCTTCGGGGCATCCAGGGAGAGATCGAGCGCATCCAGGGCAGGGTCAACTTCCTGGGCAAGCGCGCCGAGATGTCTACCATCACGGTGAGCCTCTACCCGGAGGCGATAACGGTGGAGCCTAACCCGCAAGTAGCCGAAGCCTGGGATCCGGTGAGGATAGCGGGCGAGGCCTGGGAAGCCTCCCTGCAACTGCTGGCAAACGTGGGTACGCTTGTGATAACCGTCGTGGTGTTCCTGTGGTGGCTGCTGCCCCTGGCCATGCTTGCCGCCCTGTTCCTCCGCCGCACCCGGCGCACCATGCCCACAGCGCCTACGGCAACGGCCGCCGAATAAGGGCTGCTCATAAGGAACGGCGGGAGGTACAATTGACCCCTCCCGCCGTTCCCTTTGTAGCACGACCGCTCGCACCCGGTGTTGAAGTTAGGGCCACGGTCTTAGCTAGTTACAGCCGAGGGTGCTTTGACTGACCTATCTCTTTGGGTTATAATTGGAGTCGCAGTCGCGCTCCGGGGTCGTCTAACGGTAGGACAGCTGACTTTGGATCAGTAGGTTGGGGTTCGAATCCCTGCCCCGGAACTAACAACTTACGCACGAAACGAGCCTGAACAACATCTGTTCAGGCTCTGCTTTTTGCCCTGTGCAGCCAAATGTGTAGCCAAACCTTCTAGACTGCCTCTGCATCCCCTGGAGAGTTCAGGAAATCGTCCATACCTTTTGCCGCTTCTCTCTTGAGTTCAAGCACTACATGGGAATAGAGATCCATGGTCATTGCGAATTGTGAATGGCCCAATAGCTCCATTACCACCCGCATGTGCACACTCCGAGCGAGTAAAAAACTGGCACAGGTGTGGAGCAGGCTGTGGAAGTTGGACCTGGGAATGCCGACCTTATCCAGAGCGCGGACGAACTCACGTACCATGTGGCGGGGGTCGTATGGCTTGCCCGGTGTGTCGGGAAATACAAGATCATGCTCTTCCCACTTGGCTCCCACTCTCGCCGCTCGAAGTGCTGACGGTCTCGGTGTGCACGTAAGGCAGCAATCGCCGTATCGGACAATGGTGCCAGACGCCGAGAGCGCGCGGTCTTCGGCTCACCTAACTGCAGATGCCCCTCTATCTTCTGCAAGGTCCGACTCACGGTGATCTGTCGCCTATCCAGGTCCACGTCACCCCACCGCTGCCCGAGCAGTTCACCCTGGCGCATCCCGAGTGTTATAGCCAGCATGTAGAGGCAGCCGAGCCTGTCATTCACCGTGGACGCTAAGAGTAGGCGGGCTTGGTCTGGCGATAGATAGCGCGCCTCTCGTTTGCAGATAGGCCCTAGCCCATGATGTTTCACTTCAACTGGTTATTAGGGAGTAGATGACGTTGAGGGCGACGGGAAGTTAACTTTATCTAGATCTTCTGTAACTTTCCGTAAAATCTCACCATCATGAGCAGACACCTGAGCAATTACTACCTTGCCGATTTGTCTAAAGTAACAAGCTGCGCCCCATGAACTAGGTCTCGTGGGCTGATCAGTAGATTCCTCGGCTAAGAATCTGTCTAAGAATAAGTTGATGGAGATTAGATCGGCCTCTTCTGTGAAAGAATCTTTGCAAACACGCACTATCTGACGCCAGATGTCACGCGGACCTAGGCTAATATGGGATGCCAACTCAGAATATCTTAGTAACTCGCTTGGCTCTGGGGGATTCGAGGAATAATCGAAATTCTCATCAACACCTATCAGTTGCGGAGGGTTACTATCCCGCAGTGTCACCTGTACACGACTACCAGATGACATCAGAAAGATGAACCTGATTTCTTCTGATTCTTCATTGGCAGAGCCATTACGGAAATCGGAATGGACCCACATCAGTGCAGCGCCACTATCAATCTTTTCGATTTCGCGCTTAGCAAACATGAATTGCTCTTGCCAGGTACTAAATGAGGATGTAGTAGCATTCTGATTTATAGAATCAGAACTGCTAGTCCCACTAGCACAGCCTACCAATCCAATAGCGGCACATACGCCCAGCAGCATCGTACAGAGATTGATAAGCGTAGAGCTACGGCAGAAGCGACGAACGTACATACTTCCCTCCATACGCCTCGGGTCCATCTGCAAACTCCGAAATCGAAGAAGTACTGGGCTTCTATAGGTTGGTGTGACGAATGCGCTCGCACGAGAATCTGACCGTGGAGTCCTCAGCACATTACCTTATTGAGTTTGCAGATAGGCCCTAGATTCATTCCTAGAGTACAGGATGTAGATCAGGGTACGTGGATGCAGGACCGGCGTACCACATCCACGTACCCTCAGATTATCCTCTTCCCTGAATGTCCAGCCTACACTTACCTGCACCTTTTCTCAGCGGGAAGACATCCTACATCAAAGGGCCAGGATGGCCTACCCGTCCTTGGATCTCTGGCTGCTGCTAGCCTATCATAAAGGCCCTGAGAAATCATCCTCTTGTACGTTGGCACACCAGCAATATGCTGGCCAGGTGTAGGTGGATAACACGCACTCACAGTGGCTGTAACCTCATAAGCCCAGTGATAGATCCATCTGCCAGCCCAATGTTTTCCAGTAACGTATGAAAATATCTGGAACTCCACGCTGTCGTACGGGTTTGAGCCTGGATCTCCCTTAGTATTCACAAGCCACTGTGCCCAGCTTCTAATCCACCCAAAAAGCTGGATAAGCTCCTGCATGTTCCCAGGATCGGCGTAAGTCGTTACTAATTCAACTAAGGCCCCCATTGCGCCTGACGGATCCAACTCCGCAAATGCGGCAGCCCACGACGCAGTTAAGTCTCGGTCTGACTTCATGTCTTGTAAGTCAATCAGAAACTGGTCAATCGCCAAGACCCAATTTGCAGCATCTTTTCTGGTAATAACAAAGTGCCCCAGTGGGTCTGTATAGCGTAGAGGATTGTTCAGAACATAACTGTACCTGCTGACTGTTTGAGGGTTAGTTGGTCCTAGCGGATTGACCTTACCTCGATCTTCACCACCTAACTGGAACCAGAATCCCCGTTGCGTAATCAACCCGTTCTCCTGGTTTAAGGATCCTAGAAAGCCAGTTTCGTGAAAGTCTACCGTTAGTTTGGAGCCATCCCAGGTCCCTACTGTGTTAGCCGCACCACCCACACCTGAGGACGCGGGTACGATGCTGTCAGGAGACACAAACCTGGCAAGAGAAGGGTCGTAGTACCGAGCGTGGTAGTACAAGAGGCCTGTGTCGTCCAGCTTCTGACCTGTGTAGTTCAGCTTGGTCTGAGTTATGGGGTTGGGGCTGCCGTTCGGCGCGTTCTGGCGCACCTTGCCCCACGGGTCGAACTCCTGGCTGCTTACCCTCGCTCCAGTCTCGTTGGTGGCTACTGACACGCTCCCCAGGTGGTCCGAGTGCAGGTAGGTGAGCGTGTTGTTGTTGGGAGCTACCTCCCTCTGCGCTACTACTTGCCCGTTGAACGAGTAGAAGTAGCGAACTGTACCCGTGGGCGTATCTTCTTCGTACAAGCCGCCAATATAGAGTGTCGTGATGCTATTTAGCGTCCGCTTGACGCGCTCACCGTCAGGATCGTAAGTGTACTGCTCGGTGATACTGCCACCCACTCCACCGCTCGTGATGCTTGTGGGTTGGTTCTCTGGGTTCCATTGGTAGGTGCGCCCAGCGCCGGCCGTCAAGTTGCCGTTTGCATCATACTGGTAGCCGGGGGCGCGCACAGCATACGGTCCACCCGCACCTGATGCGTGGTTGTAGTCATAAGTGTAGGTGTGGCCTGGCTTCTGTGTAATATTCCCCACTTGGTCATAGGCATAGGTCTCGGTGGCACCACCCTGTAGGCTCCAGCTCGTGAGGCGGTCCCGGTGGTCGTAGCCGAAGGTCTGTGTTTCTGCGCTGATACTCTGACCCAACCTCGTGAGCGACTCTACGTTGCCCACCGGATCGTAGGTATAGGTGCGCTTGGAGACAGGGTTAGATTCAGGACCTACACGTATCTCCGATAGGCGCTGCATGGGGCTGCTGTACTCGTAGTCCTGCAGCAAGTTGTTGCCTAGCTGGTAGTTTTCCGGCTGGTCCAATGCCGTGTACTGGCCGTTCTTCGCGTAGCACAAGTCGTTGCCGCTCGGGTCATTGTACAGGTCGGAGCAGACCTTGGTCTGCCTCCAGGCAGCATCATAGCTGTAAGTGACTGTCTCCCCACTGGTAGGATAGGTAGTGGTGATCACACGCCCGGCTGCATCGTAGCCCTGAGAGAAAGTGCGCGCCGTTGTCAGCTCAGGAGACAAGGTATACGTCGTGCCTACCACTTGCCCGCGCTCATCATAGCGGTACTGTATCAATGAAGAAGGCTGTTGCGAACCCGCCTCGTATCTCTCTTTGGATGTCAACTGGCCCCTACCCTTGTTTCCGTTAGCAACATCATCGTACTTGTACAGGGCACGATAGCCGTTCGAATAGCTCTTGTCGGCAAGCCTGTCCAGGGCGTCGTACGTGAAGGTAACTATCTGACGAGCACTCACACCGCCACCCGGTGGATTGTCTCCGTTATCGGCCTGTGTCTTCAGGGTGCCCACCGGATTGTAGGTGTAGCTCCAGCGGCCCATAGTCAGATCGTTCATCTCGACCTTGCGCCCAAGCGAATCGTACTTCATGGTGATCTCTCTGCCCTTGGCATCGGTCACCTTCTCCAGCAGGTCTAGCGGACTGTACTGATAGGTCGTGGTGGCATAAGTCTGGTAAGCACCTTCACTACCTCCATTGCCGCTGCGCTCCAGCACTGATACCAGGCGCCCGAACATGTCGTTGTGGTGCTGAGTCTGGTGCCCCTTGGCACCCGTAGTGGTTATTGCCAGGCTGCTGCCCACAATCCCGTAGTCCATAGTGGTGATGGTGTTGTCCGGCGCATGCACGCTCTTGGTCCTGCCTTGTGCGTCATACTGGGTGAGGCTCCAGAGCATGTTGGCGTCTGTATCATGGGGCACGTAGTTCCAGAATGCAGGACTGTTGGGTTCGTTGTTCACGTAGCGTGGCTGTGACTGCTTGGTGACCTGGCCTCGCCAATCATATACCTGGTCCGCCACTATATGCTGAGTGCCATCCTGGCTCTCGCTCTTAGTCTGTACCTTTCTACCCATCCCGTCATAGTACTGGATCAATGGGCGGTAGGCGCTGCTCCCGCTTGTCTCCCGCAAAGCCACGGTGTAGCTGAAAGGCCGGCTATGGTCATAGTAATAAGCCTGAACGGTTGGAAGGTCGGGGTCCATAGTATCACCATGCTTGTACAGCTTGACCATGCGCCCGAAAGTGTCATAGGCGGCCCTCGTGACTGTGCCGTTAGTGTCGGTGACGGTCGTCATAGTGCCCATGCTGTAATCGTAATCAGCACTCTGGCTCAGCACTATTGTCTGATTTCCCGCACTCACAGCAGGTTGGTCATAACGAACGGGGAAGGCATTGAAGTTGGAGTCGTAGGTAGTAGTGGAGGTTCTTGCCGTGCTATTGTCACCTGGCGCACTCCAACATGGGAGCTGCGGACACTCAGTTGTAGGCTGGCTCGTTACAGTTCTTTCCCTTCCGTACCCCTCATAGGTAGTGACTGTTTTCTGGTTGCCGTAAGCGTCATAGGTGTAGCTAGTGTCGCTACTGTGGATAAGCTGAGGCAGCGTCGCTGAGGGCGGCACAGTCAGGTCGTGGTACTTGCGTATCAGAGTCAGTTCGCCCTTGGTGCCTATAGTATCCGCACCGTACGAGCCATCGTATCCGTAAACCGTGCGCGCGAGCCATTGGCCCTGGCCATTAGTTATGTTGTCCGCGCGCCTGCGGTCAACGATATATATGTTGGGGTCTGGGTTATCGCTCACATAAGAGTGGGACGTGACGCGCAGCAGAACCGAGTTCTGCCATTCCTGGACCTCCTGCAGGTTGCCATATGTAGTTTCGTAGCTGTAGAGGGTTTCCTTAGTCAGCGGCAGAGGGTTGCCGTTAGCATCTACGTTGGGGTTCCTACCTTCCTCCCAAGTCTTCTCTGTCGTCTTGCTCTCGTAGGTAAAAGCACGCCACAGGCCGGGCAGGCTGTCGTTGGCATTGGCGGCATTGATGGTTATCGGATCGATAATAGGCAGCGCGAAGTCTCGTAGTACCTCGGAGATCTTGCGCCTGGAGACGGCGGTACCGGCGGTGTCTCGCACTACTTCATAGCTGAGAGTCTTATACTCTCTACCCTTGAGAAACTCGCGCTTGCGAATTTCCTGAAAACAGGAATTACCTGTAATGGCGTTGCCTGTAACCGGCGGGCTATTCGGGTTTGACTGGTCCTCTCTGGGTATTCCACATTCATGATCGCCCTGGTAGAAGTAGTGCTCTATCTCGTTGCCGCTGGGGTCCTGTTCGATGGCTCTTGAGTGCCCACGAAACTCGTCGCGGGGCTTATGAATGAGCACCCTCTCGTTGCTATGGTCCTCGTCCCAATACTCGTTGAAGTAGAGCGTGGCCGAATTTGGAACGGAGTTAGTGGAGGGGTCCGAGTCGGGGTCCTCTGCCAACTGGCGACCTAAGGAGTTAAAGGCAGGGTTCTCGTAGGTGTAGCGCCAGGTATACTCATGTTCGGGACCTGTACCCATGCCGTCCTTTAGGGTTCTGCTAATTACTCTCCTGTTGTTCTTGAAGTGCCAGTTCTGCGGGGTGAGGGAGGCACCCACCACATCGTAGGTCATCTCTATAACCCCGCCCTGACCATTATTCGCCTTCCAGAGACGATTCCAGTTGCCCTGCGGGTACTCGCCACTCCCTCTGGTCATCCCGTACTCGAAGGTGGTGCGAGGGAGTGCGGTCGAGCCATCGTTGGCAACACGTTGAATGGCGAGGAGAGTCAACTTGGTTGTGCTGTAGTCGGGCGTGCACGTACCATCGTCGTGCTTTTGGCAGTGGTCGGACAGCAGATACATTTGCTGGTTCTGCGGTTGCGGGCTGTCTTGGTAGACGAAGCCGTACTGCCGCATCAGCCGATACGTGCCACTGGAGTTAACAGGTGTCGGATTGCTCCAGACCCTGAGACCACTGAGTTTCCGCGTTTCTTGTGGTTCGCGGCCAGCGTGGTTGTCCGAGCGGTCCGCTAGTGTGTCGACCGTGCGGACATGTGACACGAACTGTAGCCAGTACCGCCATACGACCGGGTTCGTTGCGTTAGCGTTTGCACCCCAGTAAATACCGGCGGGCCACACAGAGTAGTCCACATTGCCCCAGATGCGCGCTCCGCACGTGACGTCTACCGGTTCGGAGGCCCGCTCGTAGGTGTAGGAAATCTTATTGCCGTGCGTGTCCACTACGTCTGTAAGGTGCCACTTGTATGCCTCCATATATGTTTGCTCTACTGACGGGCAATCCCCCACGGGATTGCGCCAGCCCTGCCAGGCTTCTTGTGTGAATTCATAACGGGTGCCATCCTTGGCCCACACCAACCACTTGTAGCTATCGTATTGGTCGGACGGCTGAGATACACCGTCATCATCTTTGTACCTGCCGGACTTGCCGTTCTGCACAACCTGGACTTTGATGAACGACTCGTCAGTAGGACGCCAGTTCCACTCGGTTGGCACGTGCGGTTTCGGGTTGGAGATGTCCGACCTTCTTTGTCTTTGTAGGTCGTACGACTGCCCATTGAAGACGAGTGTGTAGTAGCGGTCTCCTTCTTCCTCGTTCACGATCTTGTTGAGTGCAACGTATCCCACGTCCAGGCTCCAGCCCTTGCCTACCCAGCTCGCCTGGTGCAGGGCGCGCATGCCTGTCTTGCCGTCCGTGGACGAGCTATTGTAGCTCAACGTAAGGTTAGGCTTCATGCCGCCCGCACCCGCAGGCAGATCTATCGGGTACTGGTAGCTGACGTTTCCTGTAAACAGACCTACCTGCCAGCCTTTGAGCGAAGGCAAATAGGCTTCGGAAGGTGAGGAGCCATCGCTCAGTTGGAATGGGCTTAAGTGGCTTACAGGCACCTCGATATGGGGGCGGGCCGTAGGATCGGTCATGGCAGGTCGGGCAGCAAGAGGCACCCATCTCTTCTTTGGCTGCGTTTCATCGAACCAGAAGAGGGTGAGGTCCTCCTCGGCGGTCCCAAGGGCCTGAAGCTCTTGGGGGGTGTAGAAAGCCCGGACTCTGAGAGGCTTATCAAAGGTGTCGACCACAGTGCCATCTGCCTGAGTTGCCCTGAGGTAGAAGGTCGGAAAGCCCCTGTTGAAGTAGGGAATCCTGGGTGGGACCACCTGACCGGGGGGTGGAGTGTAACTGAATTCAAAGTTCAAGGGTACGGCGGAAACATCCCCAGGTATGTCCACCTCCACACGACCATCGCCGCTACGCAAGACTGCGGCGGTGCCGGGAGTAAAGCTCACCGTTGCAGGGGCAAGACGGAACAGCCGGTTTACAATAGCACCTCCCACCTTGGTGATAGGCACCGGCAAGTGGTAGTATATGCCGGGTGTATATGACCGTGCCGTCGCGTGTGCTACCACCGCATTGCCAGTGGGGAGTCTGGTCAGGGTTGCAACAGCGGTGAACTTCTGGGCCGGGCTGTTCCCAGTAAGCCCAGTAACTTTCCAGCGCCACAGCAGTTCGGTGGTCGCATAGGAATTGTCCGGTAACCGCGGAACCGTACCCTCAGGCAGCGGCAGCGTTACCTCCAAGTCGTACTTGAACACGTGCTTCTTGTTATCGCGCACCGTAACAGTCATAGTGATGTCAGATCCAATCGATACTGTATCCGGCGTCACGTCTAAATCAACTACAAGGCCTGGCACAGCAACATCAAAGAGCGAGGTCCCACCTCCCGGCTGTGGAGTGGGCGGGGTAGGTGTTTCAGCGGCAAAAGCCGTTAGATTCGTATTGAAAGGTCCCAAGCTGAAAGAGCCTGCCAGCATGGAAACTATCAATAGCGTATTGAGGAGCAAGTTGAGGCGTCGTCTCGTCCGCTTGCCAACGATTCGGCCCCGCAGTTTGGCTAGTGCTGAGGACCACAAGAAGTGTAATACCCTGTTGTTTCGGTCGGATGCCCCTGACCGAGTCCTGGCTACGCGAAGTCCACGAGTGTAACCAGCCGAAGAGGTAAGGGAACTGGACGAAGAGATGCGACTTCTGGGATTCTGAGCGCGGCGAAGCATTATAGTTCCTTTCGTGGGTAAAGGCGTAGCCTAAAGGACAACTGGGAGAATTATGCACCAGTAGCATCCACAGGAAACCAGGTATTTGATTGTAGGTACTTAGGTCGTGAGGTACTTAGGTCGTGAGTAGCCTATGGCAGCCAATTAGAGCGCCTAGGAATGTGTTCTAACACGATGAGGCGCGCAGGGAGTAGCACAGAGGAGTAAAGAGGGTTTAGAATGGGGTGCTAAAAGTCCTTTTCGCTTTGCATCCGCTAGTAAGTCATAGCTTACTGTTAAGCTCTAATCGTTGGTAAGGGAGGAATGTCCTCTCATTAAAGGATATTCCTCCCAAGTTGCATCCTGGGAGCGCAGGTGCGGCAGTTGTGAGCCTTTGCTGGGTTGAGATGCTGTGGTCGCCGCCCCTTGTACGTGCCCAGCTGTGAGTTGTAGGTTCCAGTAGTGCAGTATCGCTTCCGTACGGCTTTTGACGTTAATCTTGCTATATACGGTGGTGAGTGCATTCATCACTGTTTTTTCTTGCAGTCCAAGTTGTTGCGCAATCGATTTGTTTGGATAACCTCGCGCGACGAGGCGTAGTAGCAGCCGCTCGGTCTGATTGAGAGCGGTCACGATGTTTGGTGTTATTCTGTACTTCTCGCCCCTGGAAGCCCGATGTAGCACATTATCTAGGTCAAAGCTGTTCTTATTTGTCGCTATGAGTCCGTTAGGCTGTAACTCCCACAGGTCCTCCCAGTACTCAGCACAGTTGCTGAAGGTAATCACCAGCACATAGGATGCGGCAGTATAGGACGAGTGAAGAGACTCCAAGGTCTGTAAGGCGAAGCCTAGCGGGAGATCCATAATGACTTTCATCGTAGCAGTCTGGGAAAAGTAGGGAATACCCTCCTTGCTGATCTGATGCCGGACGAGTTCACCTATAGCTGGTATGCCGCACCACACCTCGAATGCAGATTGGCCTTCCGAATGCAAACGAGGAGGATCATAAGCAAAATTGTTGGGCATGACGTCTAATCCTCACTCTCTGGTGGGCAACGGATCAATCATCTCAGGCAAGATAGGTAGTGTAAGTAGTAGGTCGCAAGTAGATGGAGATTAGCAACTCAGAGCGCGAGGAGCGTTATCCTCTACAATAGACACCGTAATATAAACCCTAGTAACACACCTTTAGTCGAGTAAGGCGGGGTACGTAATGTAGCAGAAGTCGTGCCGCTGTGGGCTAATTGGCAATACTGCGAGCCTGGACTTTCGTAAACGGGTAAAGTATGTCGTAAATCGCTCAGAAGAGTCCTGGTCCGCATTAGGCAGTAGTGAGAAGCCGATTCTCTAATTACCCATCTACCAATCTACCGAGGAAGCATACCAGGAACTTCAACTCTGATAAAGGCTTCAAAGGGTCGCTTTTTCGTCTAGTTGGTACTTAGACGAAGTTACAGAGCGTCGAACAGGCCCGTGACAGTATTGACACTACTTGTATACTAGGTGGTATTGCCCCGTCCTATCTGTAGCGCTCGTCAAGGCTGCTATACGAAGGGCGGTTTAGCGTCATGCTTTTACTAGAGGGACTACCTATCGTGTCTGCTATCGGCTCGGGCAGCACCTTTCAGCGCCTCTAGGCGAGGCTGTCAGACGTATAAGGAGCTACACCATGCAAAAGAAATCGGGAAGCAGTACGACCAAGCCTCCGTACGTAGTGAAGCGCACGCCCGCGAAATTCTTCACCTACCGGGGCGAGGGAGTACGGGAGATGAACTGGGGCCGGGTTACGGCAGCCAACAAAGTCATCTCCAACGCGCACTTCTACGTGCACAACCGAGTGCCTCCCCCGGCGGTGGACCCCAACACCTGGCAACTGGAGGTTTCGGGTTCGGCGCTACGCCAACCACGCTCGTTCAGCTATGAGGATCTGCTTGCCATGCCTGCCGTCACCATCGTCAGCACGCTGGAGTGTGGGGCCAACGGCCGTCGCTTCTTCCCCAAGCTCGCGCCCGCAGAAGCCGGCTCCACATGGGAGCCCGTGTCAGGCTCGGAGTGGCGCTTCGGGGCTATTGGCGTAGCCAGGTGGACCGGCGTACGCCTGCTGGACGTGTTGGAAGCGGCGGGGATCGATCAAAGCAGTGCCGTGGATGTAGCGGTGACCGGTCTAGATGAAATAGGCTACAGCCACGTGGTACCTGCCGGCAAAGCCTGTGCCGATGATACCCTGCTCGTCTACGCTATGAACGGGAGGCCCCTGCCGCCCGATCACGGCTATCCTTGCCGGGTATTCTTCTCCGGGTGGGGCGGCAATGCCAACGTCAAGTGGCTCGGCAGCATCGTCGTCTCCGCGACCCCGATACCACTGCCCCACGCCCAGATCACGCAAGTGCTTATAGGACCTGACTACCCCGAACCTGTGGTCGTGACGGTCCAGAATGTCAAGAGCGCGTTCGAGTTGGACTGGGATACGACATTGACGCTGCCGGAGGATGGAGTAATAGAGTTGAGCGGGCGGGCCTGGTCAGGGGCCGGTCCTATTGCTCTGGTTGAGGTCTGTGCGCGCCAGGAGGTCGAGAGAGGCGAGTGGCGAGAGGTCTGGGACCCGCCGTGGCTCTCGGCGGAACTGGACCAACCTGGTTTGGCAGAAACCGCGTGGACCAGGTTCACCCTGCGGTGGCAAGGCGCTAAAGTAGGGTACTATAAGTTGATGGCGCGGGCCACGGATGCGCAGGGGAACGTCCAGCCCGCGCCTGACGAGGTGCCCTGGAACCAACATGGCCTGCTGTACAATGGGCATGTAGGGCACCCGGTGACGCTGGTGCCGCCTGGATCGGGTTGCATGGCTGCCGGAGATTAGCCGGCTCACAAGGCATGAGAACAACCCGTAGCCAAGGCATATAAGCACCCATAGCAACCGAACCTCAGGAGGGGTTTGAATACCCTTTCCGGAACTAACAACTTAGGCATCAAAGAAGGCTCCCGACCGTTTGTCAGGAGCCTTCTTTGATGCGCCTATGCAACCCTACAATGTCGCGAAAGTGAAACACAAGAACGTATTATGCAATATGGAAGTAGACCCTGCAGCACGCTACGCTTCCCCACAAGACACCAAAGTTTGCAGGAAGTGCAAGGCAGCCAGACCCCTCACAGAGTTCAGCCGAGACGCCAAGAGCAAAGACGGCTTGAACAATCAATGCAAGCAGTGCGTGCGTGAGTACCAGAGGCAATGGTATCACGGCATGTCCCCGGAGGAGCGACGAAAGCTCCACGACAGGAAGATGGCCTGGCGCAACACTCCCAGGGGCAAAGCCTACGTCGAGCGCATGAACAAGAAGGCCCGCGACAAGAGGACCGCTGACCTACAAGGCTCAGGTAGTGGAGCTAATGAGGGCAGCACAGGCCAGGAGAAAGGCACCCAATCGTACAAGTACCGCGCGCCTGTCCTGGGCACCCCCGAATACACAGCATGGCTATCCATGAAAGCCCGGTGCTACATCCCCACCGCCGGTGGTTACGCCTACTATGGAGGTAGAGGCATCAAAGTGTGCGACCGCTGGCGCGACAGCTTCGAGAACTTCCTGGCTGACATGGGGCCGCGCCCGGAGTCGAAGCACGGCCTGGGCAGGCTCGATCCCAACGGGGACTACTGCCCCGAGAACTGCCGGTGGATGACCAGGAGCGAACAGAACGCCAAGCGCCGTCCGCCTGAGGCCAGATAGCCCCGTTCTAGACTTGCACAGGTCTTAGATACGACATTCTAGAGGAGATAAGTAGGCCCAGGTGC
>JALZHG010000400.1:0-516 GCA_030914045.1 Chloroflexota bacterium
GTATGAGAGAGCGTCCCGAACGGGCTCGCCGGCCACAAGGGAACTCGGCCGTACGTGGGTTTCAGGCCCACTATGCCGCAAAATGCGGCCGGGATCCTGATCGAACCTCCGCCGTCGGTTCCCACGCTCAACGGCCCCATGCCCAGGGCTACCGCCGCGGCGCTTCCTCCGCTCGAGCCGCCGGCGGTGCGCGTAGGATCCCAAGGATTGCCCGTGATTCCGGTGAGGGGGCTGTCCGTGACGCCCTTCCATCCGTACTCGGGCGTGGTCGTCTTCCCAAGAAGGACAGCCCCGTGCTCCCGCAGCCGCGCCGTTACCGGCGCGTCCTCGTACCATTCCCGGTGGGGATCGATCGTCCGCGATCCGCGCAGCGTCGGCCATCCCCGGGTCAGAATGAGGTCCTTTATGGAAGTCGGCACTCCGTCGAGCCGCCCTCTGGGCTTCCCCGATCGGTAACGTTCTTCCGACTCCCGAGCCTGGACTAGAGCTTGCTCTGCATCGACGAGAACGTAAGCA
>JALZHG010000400.1:526-2929 GCA_030914045.1 Chloroflexota bacterium
GCATTGACGCGCGGGTTGTGCTGCTCGATCTGGCGGAGCGCCGCCTCGGTAGCCTCGACCGGGGAAAGCTCCCGTTCGCGGTACAGCTTCAAGAGCTCGGTGGCGGGCAGAAAAGCTGTGTCGCTCATGCGAGGGCACTGCCCTTGACCCGATTGTCGCTTCCCAACAAGGGACCTCTCGTCGTCACAAAGCTCGTGCTACCCCGATGATGCATTGCCTCGTTCTTTATCCTCACACCTTCGACCTCCTCCAGCGCGCTGAGCCTCGCTGGCGGATGCTTGGTTGTCGTTTGCATCACCCTACCCAGATCTTTCAGTGGTGTCAAAAAGAGTCCAGCAATCAACTGAGTGTTTCTCCGATTTTAGGTGTTTGGCTTAGATTGACCGAGTAAAGAGAGCCGACGAGCAGACTTAAGAACCGCTGACCTCATCTCATTACGAGCTTGCTCCTGCGCGTTCTGGTGCGTCCGGAAATTGCGCTTATTCAGGGGGTTTTCTATGATCTGGCGGCACCACTTTGTCCATTGTGTACCAGGGCGTATCAGAGAAGGTTGCAGTAAATCCATCCGAGCAGCTCCGATGGCTGACGTGCTCATCACGGGTGATAATTGAGGTGTTGCAGGGGTTTGTAGGGGCTTGCCAATCCCCCTACCTAAGGGGTTTCTCTTCTCCGGCTTGCCGCGTGTTGCACCGTATTGCGTTCCCGGTGGTGTCAAAGTGTTGTCAGGGGGACGGGCGACAAGCTCGTAGGCGCTGAACTGACCACTTGATTGGCATTGCGATCTAAGTGCTTTGCTGCGGGCGGCGGCTCGACTGTCCACTTCGCGATGGAGGTAAGGATCACCCCTGGCCCTTTGGTGTAGCCATCGGGTTCGAGAGTGATCAAGGTGGTCTCAGCGCCATCGATCTCAAGGCACTTCGGAAGTGCAAGTAGGTTTTGTGGAATGCTCTGTTTTATTAACGTACCCGTCGAATGCCCTCTCCCTAGGCGTCGGGGACAGCTCTTAGCCAGGTGTTTGGGAGATGGGAAGGACTTCCGAGCCGCAGGCCGGGCACCAGTACACCTCATCGGGCAGACGTCGCATTTCCGGGTGTCCGCACTCGCAGGCGTGGCTCCCGATCGCCTCGGGCAGTTCGGTTATCTGATGGAGCGTCTTGAGGAGATCCCCGCCGAGAAAGCTTGCACACGACGGGCAGCGCATCGACGCACGCCCGCGGAGTTCGAGTTCATACACCTCGCAGAAGGGGCAACGGAGGGGGTAGAATTTAGCGGTTGTCGAATCTTCCATGACCTTGTCCTCGCCTAACTGGTCTTTAAGGAAAGCATGAAGGCCTGGGAAGTACAGCACATCTGCCAGGTGGCCAACTTTTTGTGCGCCAGGTGGTTAAACAAGAAGTAACCACCCAAACTGGGGTCTAGCCTTCTCATCCTACTTCTACCTTCGTGACTCAGAGGCTGGCGCAGACGTTGGCGTGGCCGGCGCCAAGCATGCCGACGTAGGCGGGGTTCTGCAAAGTGAGCGACATGGCGCTGCTGCGTATCTTGTACTCCACGCCCTTGGGATCGAGCGAGGAGCCGTAGACCTGGCGTATGAGCGCCGCTTGGCCGGAGACGAACGGTGTGGCCATGGAAGTCCCGCTCCAGTTTGCGTACACGTCCTCGGGGAAGGTGCTGCGGATGCCGTCGCCCGGCGCGGCGATGTCCACCCAGGTCCCGTAGTTGGCATAGCCCGACTTCTTTTGGTACTTGTCGACCGAGGTCACGGCCACCAGCCCGTCTGCCGACCCAACGGTCCCGTTTCCGGCCGCGGGATAATGCGGCAGGCTGCTGTTGGAGTTACCCGCAGCAGCGGCGACGACCACGTCCTTCTTGGTGGCGTCCTTGATCACCTGCTGAAGAATAGCCGACCGGCTCGAGGAGCCCAAAGAGAGGTTGATCACGTTCGCCTTGTTGTTCTGGGCGTAGACGATGGCCTTGGCGACCGTGAAGAAGTCGCCCTGGCCTTCGGAGTCGAGCACCTTGATCGGCATGATCTTGGCCGCGGGCGCCACGAGGTTTACGATCCCCGCCACGTGCGTGCCGTGGCCCACCATCTCGTCTTTGAGGCCGTCCCCATCGGCGTCCAGGCCGACCGGGCGCTCCGTGGGGTTGCGGTCGTATTCCACGAAGTCGTAGCGCGCAACCCCCTCGAAGTTGTCCACGAGCTTCGGGTGGTCGAGTTGGGCACCGGTATCTATGACGGCTACCGTGGTGTCCTCGCCCCGGCTGAGGCACGGCAGGCCCAGCGCGGAGATCGCGTACTGCACCGAAGTGCCGTCGGTGTCGCTTATGCCCCAGGCGTAGTGACGGGCGTCGCCCTCGGGAGCTTCGGCCACGAAGTTCGGCTCGGCAAACAACAGCCGG
>JALZHG010000401.1 GCA_030914045.1 Chloroflexota bacterium
ACCCTCGGACGACCTACAGATAGCCGTGATCCGCGAGGCCGACGAGAAGCCGCTAAAGAGCATCGCAGAAGAGCTGCGAGTGCTCCAGGAACGCGCCACAGCCGGCAAACTAAAGCTCGGCGACGTGCGAGGAGGTACCTTCACGCTGAGCAACTACGGGATGCTCCGAAGCGTGATCTGGGCGACCCCGATCATCACGCCCGGCCAAGTCGGGGTGTTGGGCGTCGCGCGCGCCGCACCCCGCATCGTTCCAGACGTTTCGGAGGCCGGGTGGGCGTTACGCTCCGTACTACCCCTGTCATTGACATACGATCACCGGGTCGTAAACGGCGTCCCAGCGGGCCGCTTTCTGGACGACATCGCCAAGACGCTCTCTGCGGACGACTGGATTCAAGAGGAGGACCGACCATGAGCGACAACGCGAAGGACATCCCCATGCCCCGGTTCAGCGAGGACGAGGACGTGGAGGAATTTACGATAGTCGCCTGGCTCAAACAGCCCGGTGACGAAATCGCGGAGGGGGAAGTCATCGCCGAAGCGATGACCGAAAAGGTGAACGTTGAGGTCGAGTCGCCGGTGGCGGGAGTGTTGCAAGAGGTCCTCGTCGAAGAGGAGAACGCGGTCGTTGTAGGACAGACCATCGCACGCGTCGCCACGTCCGTGGGATGAGGGGGGGTGGATGGCTTGAGTACGGTGTCTGCAGGAACGCTCGAAAGTGAGGCTTCGTGGCGAAGAGTACGCTGAGCGACTCCGTGTATGAGCAGCTTAAATCGGAAATCACCCGTTGGGTGTACAGGCCAGGGGAGAGGTTGCCAGAGGTAGCATTGACCGAGCGGTACGGCGTTAGCCGTACCCCGATCAGGGAAGCACTGCGCAAACTGGAGCGGGAGAGGCTCGTCGTATACGTGCCGAGGCAGGGATACACAGCCCGGAACCTGAACCTGCGCGAGCTGGACGAACTGTACCAAGTGAGGATAGCTCTGGAGGAGTTGAGCGCCGGGGTGGCGGCCAAAACGGCAGCCTCAGGCGAAGCAGCGAGCATATTGGGCGAACTACACTCAACCTGGGAAGAGAGAGCCCGGGAGACCCCCCCACCCGACAACCCGGAACTCGTCCACGCGGACGAAGCCTTCCACGAGACCATCGCGCTCGCGGGCGGGAACGCTTACCTGCACAGGTCGCTGCAATCGATCAACGAGAACATCCGCATAATAAGGATAATCGACTTCCGCTCCGCGCACCGTATAGACGCCACCTATCGAGAGCACGCCCGGATCATCAACCACATAATAGAGGGACGAGCTGCCCAGGCGCGCCAGGAGATGCGCGACCATATCAGGGTCTCCCAGGAGAACGTTCGTGCCAACGCGATGCAAGCGTTATACGAGCTGCACAGCTAGGGAAGAGAACACGAGGCCGCGGTAGATCGGCCGCCGGAACTTGAATCACCCAAAGCCCCCGCAACAATCCAACCAGAATAACGCACACCACATCACCGGGACCCATCCGGCCTTTGAACCGGTCTAGAGGATCGCATGTCCGCCGACCCAGATCGGGTCGCAGCACTCGCGACGAGCCCGCCGGTATCAACGGTAGCATTGTTGTATACACAAATGTATACTGCAGTCGAGGAGACACCGGTTCAGCGGCCGGGTAGGAAGCTAGGGCAGGGAGGAATGTTGACGACGGGTAGTATGGCGGAGGCGGGTCGCGAGACGGCGGTTCGGAAGGTGGCCCTGGCGAGCCTTCTGGGGACCACCGTCGAGTGGTACGACTACTTTATCTACAGCACCGCGGCGGCCATCGCGTTCAACGTGTTGTTCTTCCCGACCTTCGACCCGCTCGTCGGAACGTTGCTGGCCTTTTCGACGTTCGCGGTAGGCTTTGTGGCGCGGCCGATCGGCGGGGCCGTCTTTGGCCACTTCGGGGACAGGATCGGCAGGAAGTCGATGCTGATCATGACGCTCATGATTATGGGGTTGGTAACTTTTGCGATAGGGCTCTTGCCGACCTACGAGCAGATAGGGGTACTAGCTCCCATTCTGCTCGTGACGCTGCGATTCTTGCAGGGCATAGGGCTCGGCGGGGAGTGGGGTGGAGCGGTCTTGATGGCGACCGAGCATGCCCCGAGCGGTAGACGCGGTTTCTACGGTAGCTGGGTTCAGATGGGCGTGCCCCTGGGGGTCATCCTCGCCAACGCTGCCTTTTTGTTGGTGGCGACGCTTCCGGAGGAGCAGCTGCTGTCCTGGGGTTGGCGAGTGCCGTTTCTCCTGAGCATATTCCTCGTGGGCATAGGGCTGTTCATCCGTCTCAGGATCCTCGAAAGCCCCGCCTTCATCCAGGTCAAAGAAAGCAACACTGAGGCGAGGATGCCCATAGTGGACGTGTTCCGGACATACCCGAAGCAGGTATTTCTCGCCGCGGGGGCCTACCTGTCTTCCGGGGTGACCTTCTACATCCTCATCGCCTTCGGCCTGACGTACGGTACGGAGAACCTGGGGCTACAAAGAGGCACCATGCTCGCCGTCGTGCTGATCGCGAGCATCGTCAACCTCTTGCTGCTTCCCGTATTTGGCGCGCTATCTGACAGGGTGGGGCGCAAGAGCGTGTACCTGGTCGGCGTGGTGACGATGGCCGTGCTGGCCCTGCCCCTCTTCTGGCTGCTCAACACCGCCACGTTCGGGCTCATCCTTGTGGGTTACGTGCTTATGATGGTGGCTTTCAGCGCAGTCTACGGACCCCAGGCTACGTTCTTCGCCGAGTTCTTCGGCACACGGGTGCGTTACTCGGGTCTGTCTCTGGGTTACCAGCTTGGGACCCTTATTGGAAGCGCTCTGACCCCCACCATCGCCACCGCGTTGCTGGTCGCCACGGGGACCGAGGTGTCCATCGCCTTGTACATGATCGCCGTCGGCGTCATCTCTTTCG
>JALZHG010000172.1 GCA_030914045.1 Chloroflexota bacterium
GTGTAGCTCTTTGCTCACGAGATTCTATGTTATAGAAAGGGGTTACCATGTGCTGAGGGACGAGATTTCTCACTGCGTTCGAAATGACATGGTGGGGCCATGTGCTCATATTCCATTCTGTCACTTTAGTGTCATTTTTGAGATGAGTTACGAGTTATGTGTTGAGGAAGGGTATTGATGACGCTTATTGATGCTGCTGAGTATCGGCATTTGTTCCCGGTGACGGAGCATTATGCGTATTTGAACCACGCGGCTTGTTCGCCTATGTCGAGGCCGGGGTTGGAGGCGCTGGCGCGGTACTGGGAGGAACAGAGCACGCGGGGGGTGCTCAGCGAGGCGAAGTACTTCCCGGTGGTGGACCACGCGAGGGAGAAGATGGCCCGGCTGATTGGCGCGGACGTGGGGGAGGTGGGCTGGTTGCAAAACACCTCTACCGCGCTCAACATGGTGGCGAACGGGCTGGAGTGGCAGGCGGGCCAGAACGTGGTGACGGTGCAGGGGGAGTTCCCTGCGAACATCTACCCGTGGCTGGGGCTTTCGCGGTTGGGAGTGGAGACGCGGCTGGTGCCCCAGCGCGACAACAGGGTGCTGGTGGACGACATAGCCGCCGCCATTGACGGAAACACGCGCATGTTGAGCATCAGCTTCGTGGAGTTCGCTACCGGCTTTCGCAACGACCTGTGCGCCTTGGGCCAGCTATGCCAGGAGCGGGGCGTGCTCTTCACGGTGGACGCGATACAGGGGCTAGGGGCTTTGCAACTGGACGTGCGCGGGGCGGGGATACATTTCCTGGGGGCGGGGGCGCACAAGTGGCTCATGGGGCCGCAGGGGGTGGGCGTGTTCTACGTGCGGCGCGACGTGATGCCGCTGCTCAGGCCCATCACCGCCAACTGGTACAGCGTGGTCAACCGGGACGACCACCTGACGTACGGGCAGCCGTGGGTGGACGCCAACTCGCGCATCGAGGGCAGCACCCACAACGTCAGCGGGCTGGTGGCTTTCGACGCCATACTGGGCATGATGCTGGATGTCGGCCCCGCCCGCATAGAGGCTCGCGTGCTGCACCTCACGGCCCGCCTCATGGAGGGGTTGCACAGCAAGGGGTACGAGGTGGTAAGCTCGGAGCGGGAGGGCGAGCGGTCGGGGGTGGTCTGCTTCAGGGCGAAGGGCGACCCGCTGGAGGTGCTGGCCCGCGCCCAGGCAGAGAAGATACAGGTGGCGGTGCGGGTTGGCGTGGTGAGAGTGTCGCCCCACTTCTACAACACCGAGGACGAGATAGACAGGTTCTTGTCGGTGCTGTGAGGAAGGGGATTAGCGCCCAGAGGCCCTACTTTGTCATTTCGAACGCAGTGAGAAATCTCGTCCCTCTGCACCCAAGTACCTACTTTCCTCTCGCAACAAACCGCCGTAAGAAGGCAGGAACATCCTCGTGAGGGACGAGATTTCTCACTGCGTTCGAAATGACAAAGTAGGGGCTTGGTTCTACAATTGGAACACGCGGAAATGGGGACCAGAGTTACTCCTCCTTCCGCGTTTGCGTTAGAATAGTAGTCAACAACTAGATTCCGCTAGCAGGTGCTAAGCATGAAGAACTACCGGTATTTGGACATAGTGATGGTGGCCTTCGTGGCGGTGCTGCTGGTCAGCAACGTCGCCTCCAACAAGTTGGTGACGTTCGGGCCGTTCACTTACGACGCGGGCACGTTGCTCTTTCCGTTGAGCTACATATTTGGCGACGTGCTTACGGAGGTGTACGGCTACAAGCGGTCGAGGCGGGTGATCTGGCTTGGTTTCGGCTCGGCGGCCCTCATGGCGGCGGTGCTGTGGGTAGTCACGCTGCTGCCCATACCGGCGGACCAGGGGCCTCAACCGCAGTCGGAGGCGTTCAACGCAGGGCTAGCCAGCACCTCCTACATCGTCATCGGTAGCCTGGTGGCCTTCTTCGCGGGGGAGTTCTCAAACTCCTTCGTGCTCGCCAAGCTGAAGATCGCCACCAGGGGCCGCCTGCTGTGGTTGCGCACTATCGGCTCGACCGTCGTGGGCCAGGCCGTAGACACGCTACTCTTCGTCACGATTGCCTTTGGGGTCGGGTTCGCGCTCATGGGGTTCCCGATGGAAGGCTCCCTCTTCTGGACCATCGTCATCTCCAACTACATCTTCAAGGTGGGCGTGGAGGTGCTGTTTACCCCTCTCACCTACGCCATCGTCGGCTTCCTCAAACGGGCCGAGCGCGAGGACTACTACGACACCCACACCAACTTCAACCCGTTCGCCCTGTCGGCGGCAGACTAGCTGGCGCAATTACGAATTACGAATTACGGATTACGAATTAGAGGTCACGAGTTATGGGTAGCTCTTGTAACTCGTAATTCGTAACTACTTCTCGGAGGCCCATGCATTCTAATGATTTGTTTCTGACGCTCCACGCTCATGTGCATGCTTCGGCAACTAGTGGGGAGCAGGGGCCGTCGCTGGAGGATGGGCTTTGCGATGGGTTGACGGACGAGCAGATGCGGGAGAGACCGGAGGCTGCTAACTCGATAGTGTGGCTGCTGTGGCATATCACGCGGTTCGAGGACGTGGTGGTCAATACGGTATTGCGGGGAGTGCCGGAGGTGCTGGACCGCGACGGCTGGCAGGAGCGTTTGGGTGTGGATACGCGGTTGGTGGGCACGGGCAGCAGCGACGAGGAAGTTGCAGAGTTCAGCGGGCAGGTGGACCCCTCTGTGGTGAGGGCGTACAGGGCGGCGGTGGGGCGGGAAACGCGGCTCTGGGCTGAAACCGCCGATTTCGAGGCGCTGGCTGCGGTGCCCGACGTGCTGGGCCGCCTGTCGCAAGCCCCTGCCGCGCTGGATGCGAGGGCCGAATGGGTGCGGAAGCTGTGGTCGGAGAGGACCGGGCTGGGCTTGCTGTCGCTGCCCGTAATAGGCCACAGCTACATCCACATTGGTGAGGCACGGGTGACCCGCTCCAAGCTGGGCGGACGCGTGCCTTAGGGTTGGATGCAAGGGAAAGTGGGGGCACGCTGTATGTTGCCCTACAACCTCAGGTAAGTAGCTGTTTCAACCGCCGGTGCGGGGGTAGCTGTTAGCCTCGTCAAGCTCTTTGGTTTGGAGCATCTTCCTGGAGAAGGGCACCGCGCAGTTGCGGCCCCGGCGCTTGGCTTCATAGAGGGCACGGTCGGCGGCTACCAGTATGGCCTCTTCCGTGTTGAACTCGGCGCTGAAGCTTGCCAGGCCCAGGCTGATGGTCACGCTCAACTTCAGCGGCTCCACGCCTTCCTGGTCCGTCATGCCGCTGACGGCGAACGCGTGCTCGGCCACCTGGCACCGCAAGTGCTCGGCCACGACCAGGGCCTGCTCGGGTGAGGTCTCCGGCAGGATGACCGCTAACTCCTCGCCGCCGTAGCGGGCCACATAGTCGGTGGCGCGGGTCTTCTCCACGAGCAGCCGGGCCATACCTTGCAAAACCTCGTCGCCCGCCTGGTGGCCGTGGGTGTCGTTTACCCGCTTGAACCAGTCGATGTCTATCATCAGCAACGACATCTCACGGTTGTAGCGCCTGCATCGCTCTATCTCGTCGGTGAGGAGGCGGCTCATCTCGCGCCGGTTGTATAGGCGGGTAAGCTCGTCGCGGATAGCCATCTCGCGCAGGGCGTTCTCCAACCGCACGAACTCGGTGATGTCGCGGTTGATGCTGAGCACCGCCTGCCGCCCCCGGTATTTGACCACCGCCGCGCTGATGTCCACTTCCAGCAGCGTACCGTCTCGCCGGAACTGCTTCGCCTGGAATCGCCGGTTGGTACCCGTCGAAAGGGCTTGCTCTATCTGGGTCTTGTCGTAGTCGGGGTCGTGTGAGAGCGACTCAATCGACATGCCTATCAGCTCGGCGCGGGTGAAGCCGTACAGGTCGCAGGCGCGCTCGTTCACGTCCAGGATGACCTCTCCCTCCGGCTCGAAGATGAGGATAGCGTCCTGCGCGTGCTCGAAGAGGCCCCTGTACTCGCGCTCGGCCTGCTCTAGCACCTGCTCCTTCTGCTTGCGGTTGGTTATGTCGTGCGCGATGCATGATACCCCTACCACCCGTCCCACCTCGTCGTTGATGGGCGAGAGGGCGAGCGACAGGTGCATGCCCTGGCCGTCGTTTCTCAGGTAGTCCATCTCCAGGCTGCGCGCGTACTTGCCATGCACGATCTTCTTGAACAGTGCCTGCATCTCCCGGTGCAACTCGTCAGGCACCACGTCGTAGATTCGCTTACTCTTCATCCGAGTCGCGGGCAGGCCAAAGAGTTGCTCGGCCCCGGAGTTCCAGGTGAGAATGTCACCCTCCAGGGTCATGGCTATAATAGCTTCGTTGGCCGATTCGAGTACCGGGGCGAGTTGGAAAAGGGGGTCTTCGCCGGAGGCCGTACCCACTACTTCGTGGAAGGCGAAGCAAACCTGCTCCTGGCCGTCCTCGGCCCGGTAAGCGGTGCAGTAAGCCTCGACTGAGATTTGCTTGTTGTCCCGGCGGGTGAGTGGGAGCCTGCCCCGGAACCTGCCCGCCCGTTGTACCATCCGCACGGCGTACTCGATGGTCTGCCTGCTCGGTTCGGGAACGCTGACGATGCCTCTGGAAAGCTCGTCCCTGGGGATTTGCAGGAGGTTGCAGGCGGCTATGTTGGCGTCGAGAACGCGGCCCCCGCTGGCAGCCAGGAGGATGCCGTCCACGTTTCTCTCGAAAAGCAGCCTGTATCTGAGGCCAGCCGGGTCGCGCGCGATTGTCCGCATGTCGGTGATAGGGTCCAGCGAGCCGGAGACGGCTGCTCTGACTGCCGGAAGGTTCTCTAGCATGTGCGCCCCTTAGAGAAGTCAGCCTGCATCAAGTAAGGTCACATAGGGCCGGACTACAACGCTGTATCAGGCCGGGCAGATGGTACTGGTGAGGCAATAGGTGGTTGGTAGGACTGGTGGTACGACCTTCTGCTATGGGTTTGGCTCTTAGTTAGACGTTAGAGGTTGAGAAGCTAGGCACCTGCTGTTCGGCGCTTACATGCGCCGGAGTGCCGCATAGAGGAGAGTTGGGGTACTTGTGGGTTGGTGAAATAGGCTTATGAAGTTGGGCAGGCTTGAGGGTCTCCACCTATCAGCCTGTAAGCCAATCTTACCTGAACAGGGAGTCAAGCGGCAATAGGCTGGGATGGGACCATATTCCCATGAGGCGCATACACAAATGTACTGCCCCCCGTACCATGCCGCCTCAACCCATGCGCCGGGTCTAGTGACCTAAATGTGTCGTCAAGGAAAGTTTGGAGAGGGACTTGACAAACGCTCCAAGATAGTTTATATATAAACTAGCGAAAGCGATACTGTGAAAGGAGGTCAAGCATCAACGCAACAGAGGCAAATCAAATAGCGGCGGCGTGCGGCGAGACTGCTATGTCGGCCTGGTTGCAACTGGTGCGGGTGCACGAGAAGTTGCAGCACCATGCCAGCTCGCACCTCGAATGCTACGACCTGACGCCCGCGCAGTACGACGTGCTGGCCCAGCTTATCGACGCTCCCGGAATGACGCAGCAGGCCCTGGCCGAACGGCTGATGGTCACCAAGGGCAACGTCTGCGGGCTGATAGACCGCATGTCGGAGCGTGGTTTCGTGCAGCGCAGGGCCGACCCGGAAGACAGGCGGGCCAACTTGCTCTTCGTGACCGATGTTGGCAAGGAAGTGGCCGAGAAGGCGATACCGGCATACGCCGAGTTCGTACGGGACCACCTGGCCGTGCTGGACGCGGAGGAGCAGCGCACGCTCGAGGCACTCTTGCGGAAGGTGGAGAGATCGCTGGAGGACCATTGACAACCTTGTAACCCTTGTGGTATATTTTTTTAGCACTACAGTTTATATATAAACTGTTCACATCGGAACCAACGTCACACCCCAATTGGAGGCAAATTAAATGGCAGACACTTTGACGAACAACCAGGCTCATACGACGCAGAACACCCCCGGCACCAGGACCCTCTGGTACGCCGACCCGGCGCACACCGACGTGTCGTTTTCGGCCAAGCACATGATGATCGCGACCGTCAAGGGCCGCTTCACCAACGTAGAGGCTACCCTGGAGCTTGACGAGCAGGACTTCACCAACTCGACGGTAGAGGCGCGGATCGATTCGACCTCCCTTTACACAGGCGTCGATTATCGCGACAACCACCTGCGCTCCGCGGACTTCATCCTGGCCGAGCAGTATCCGCACATCACCTTCCAGAGCACGCGCATCGAGCGCACCAGCGAGGACCAGTACAACGTATACGGCGACCTGACGATCCGGGGCATATCAAAGCCGGTGGTGCTGGACGCGACGTTCGAGGGCCGCGGCTTCGCACACGACGGTAAGGAGCACATCGGCTTCAGCGCCCGCGCTACGGTGAACCGCAAGGACTGGGGCCTGAACTGGAACGTGGCCCTGGAGACGGGCGGCGTGCTGGTAGGCGAGCAGGTCAAGATCTCGATAGACCTTGAGTTCATCGCTGTAGACGTAGAGCAGCAGTAACCCACATCTACGGGTTACGCAGCGAGAGGGGCGGTTGGCTATGCAAGCATCCATGTGTTGCAAGGCCAACTGCCCCTCTCGCTTTCCCGGCATATCTCTTGATGAGGTAACAAAGGTGGACCAGACCAACAAGGAGGCCATTCGTGCCCAGACCCGTTCATATTCTCGGCTTCGCGGGGAGCTTGCGCAAACAATCGTACAACCGAGCGTTGCTGGCAGCCACTGAGGACTACCTGCCCGAAGGCGTGACACTGGAGCAGTATGACATATCGGATATTCCGCTGTTCGACCAGGACGTGCTCGACAGCGACGGCTACCCGGACGCAGTGCAACGCTTTCGCGACAGGATAGCGGCCGCCGACGCTGTGCTGATTGCTACCCCGGAGTACAACTACTCGATGCCGGGCGTGCTCAAGAACGCGCTTGATTGGGCCTCGCGCCCGCCAAGCCAGCCTTTCAGCGGCAAGCCTGTGGCGGTCATGGGTGCCAGCGACGGCCCCTGGGGCACGATACGCGCCCAGCTTCACCTGCGCCAGGTGTTCGTCTTCCTGAACGCGCTCCCAGTGCAGCAGCCGCAGGTGATGGTGCCCAAAGCCAGCGACAAGTTCGACCAGGCCGGCCGCCTCACCGACGAACCCACCGCCAAGCAGGTCCGCGCCCTCCTGGAAGCCCTGACAAACTGGACCCGCCGACTTCGAGGCGAATAGATATCGGATTAGGAGACGATGAAACCGCAAAGGCGCAAAGAGCGCAAAGGACACGGAGGCTAGAGATTGTGGCTCAAGAAAAAGGAGCAGAGTACATGTTATTGTACTCTGCTCCTTTTTCCACTGTCTAAACCCTCATTTTCTTAGCTGTCCTTTGCGCTCTTTGCGCCTTTGCAGTTTCATCGTCCCCATCTTTAGTCGTACCGCACCACAAGATCGAAGATAGGGCGGTGGGGGCGGCGGGGCGGGTCTTGTGCGGCGTAGCCTAACTGGATTAGGGCGTGGGGGATGAGGTTGGGATCGAGGTCCAGCACTTCGCGGACGACGCCGGGACAGAAGAGGGGCGCGCACATCCAGCCCGTGTCGAGGCCCAGGCTGTAGGCGCTGAGGAGCATGTTCTGGACGGCGGCACCGAGGCTCTGGATCGCCATTATCTCTTCGGCTGTGGCTCTGAGGGGATCGGCGTACTGGTGCATGCCGACCATGTACAGGCAGGGGATGACCAGCACGGGGGTGTTGAGCAGGCGGTTGCGTGACTTGCGCAGGCGGTCGTCCACCACCTCGGGGGTCTCGCGGTCCATCTCCAGGTTGCGCCGCCACTCTACCGACATCGCCTCGGCCAGCTTCTGCTTCAAGTCGGGCCGGGTTATCACCACGAAGCGCCAGGGCTGCATACCGTGTGGCGAGGGTGCCCATCTCGCCGCCTCAAGTGTCTGCTCTACCAAAGGCCTGGGCACCTCGGTGGGGAGGAAGCGGCGGACTACGTGTCTGCCCTGTGCCAGCGACGCAAAATCAAGCTCTCGGCGGTCTGGCGCTACGCCGTCCTGCTCGTTTGCCTCACCCCATTTCCAGTGGCGCACGGAAGCGGGTGTGATGGCGATTACCGGCTGCTGGTCTATGGACATTTCGCGGTACTGAGGGTATTTTTCGCGCAACGTGCTTATGGCTGCGGCATGGACTTGGGTGCCGGGCTGTTCCAGGGCAGCGGTGCCGTTCACCAGGACGTAGGTGAGGCGGGTCCAGTCCTCGTAGTAGCTATCGAGTAAGAGGGCTACGTTGGGATTCGCCAGGATGTTGCGGGCTCGCTTAAGGCGGGTGGGCTGCACTGTCTTCGGTTTGTCGTCAAGGGCGATGTAGAAGCACCCGGCATGGTAGGCGAAGCATACCGGCACCAGTGAGGGCTTGCCTTCCGCGTCTGCCGTGGCGAGGCGGGCTACTCGTTGGGAGTTGACGTACGCGAGCAGTTGCGCGCTAATCTCTGGCGGCTCGCTCAAATCTACCCCACTTCAAGTTTGGGATCACCTCACGGCCGTAAGCCTCCATGAACTCGTACTGGTTACGGCCCACGTTGTGCACGTAAATCTCGTTGAATCCCAGGTCGGCGTAGTGTTGCAAATGCCCCAGGTGGGTCTCGAGGTCGGCGGACATGAGCACGCGGCCCTTGAAGTTCTCGGGGCGCACCAGCTTGGTCATCGCCTCGAAGTCTTCGGGGTTGCGGATGTCGGCCTTGGGGAAGTTCATGCCGCCGTTGGGCCACTCCTTCACCGCCTGCTCGACGGCCTGCTCGTCGGTCTCCGCCCAGGAGACGTGTAGCTGGATGATGCGGGGCATCTCGTCGGGGTCCTTGCCTGCTT
>JALZHG010000402.1 GCA_030914045.1 Chloroflexota bacterium
TCGCAAGTCAGCGTAGGAATGTCCATTGACTAAATTCCGGGATTGTTGCGTGACATGGTGACTCCCTACCTCTTCTCAGCACGGCGTCGTGGTCGCTCGATCACTGTGCCGAACAGCCCATCCACACCTGGGAGATACTACAGGGGAGGCCAGTATCGTCGCGCTAGCCTCGCTATTCCTCTAGCGATTCCGTCACCCTCCTGGGGTCCTCGCATACGATGGGCAAGAAGCCGACGGGGTGTTATTCATGCAGCGCTTGACAAGCCTCGCCCCCGAAAGATGCTGTTTTCCCTTGAGAAGTAGTTGACCTATCCACTTGTCCCCCTTATTTTGGTCCGATCCTTGCGTTCGGCCCAGAAAGGCATTGCACGGTTCGGCCTGGGCGCTCACTAGAAAGGACAAAAGAGAGTAAGTAATTCAAGCGACCCGCTCGCGTTATTCCGAGGGGGAAGGCTACAATGCCCCTCGGTGCATTCAACACCTGCTAAACAACCTTGGACGACTGCCCCGGTACCCTCCCCACCGCCTCCGAAACTGAGCGCACGACGACTCAGTCCACAACGACTGCCGAGCAGACTCCGCAGTCCAGAACGACCCTTGATGAGGGGACGACCACCTCCCCTACCGCTACACTCACGACTACGGCCACACCTCCATCTTCTTAGGTTTTGGGCGGGACCCGAGCACCAAGCTGATCGTCTCGACCCCCGTGACCTCTATCCACCGAAGTGCCTAGAAGGTATGGGGTTCTCGGAAGTTCGTTCCCAGCTCGCGGAAAGGTTCGAAAGAATCTTGTAGCAAAGACGCTCGCCTCCCTCAGAACTCGTGGCGAAACCATCGGGCATCTGTGATAATGCCGAAACACGAGCGTATCTGTGCGCCGGGATTTTAGGATTCAAAGGCAAACCTGCTACAAGGCGGGGGCACAAAGCCTACGGGCCTCCAAGTGAGGTAGCCGGGTTGACGAACACTGGCGGAGCACCAGCTCGCTCGACCCCTAGAGAAAGGGTAGGAGTTGAAGCAGACGATTCTGCTGGCTGCGATGGCGGCAGCAGTGCTGGTTGCGAGCAGTGTCGCCGGATACCTGCTCACCGCAGGAGACCCTCAGGCGGCGCAAGCCGCCGCCAAGCCGAACATAATCTTCGTCCTTACGGATGACCAGTTCCCGGGCACCGAAAATAAGATGCCTAGCCTCAAGAACAACATCACCAGCAAGGGCGTCAAGTTCACCAACATGATCTCAACCTTCCCGCTGTGTTGCCCGGGACGGGCTACCATCCAGCGAGGGCAGTACGCCCACAACACCGAGATCTACGGCAACTCACTCCCAAGAGGAGGGTGGGAGAAGTTCCAGAACCTGAGGCTGCAGGGGAGCACTATAGCGACCTGGTTGGATGACGCCGGGTACCAGACGGCTCTGTTCGGCAAGTACATGAACAACTACACGGATCGGGTCATACCCCCAGGTTGGGATCGCTGGTACGCCTGGAATAGTCGTGCGGAAGGTTGGAGCAGGCTAAATGACCAGGGTGTGCAGAAGCCCTTGGAGCGTCCCCAGGCCGACTCCCTCGTCAAGGGCGAGGCACTGCGGTTCTTGAGCAACCGGCTGAACAAGGATGCACCGGTTTTCGCCTTCGTCAACTTCGGGGCCATGCACAAGCCCTATTACTACGCCCAGATCGACGCCGACGAGTTCAAGGGTGAGGCTGTTCCCCGCACCCCGGCCTTTAACGAGGACGATGTCTCCGACAAGCGTTCGGACATACAAAATCGGCCGAAGCTCTCCAACACGGACATCTCCGAGCTGGATCGGGGTTATCGGAGGGGGTTACGGTCGTTGATGCGGGTCGATAGGTTCATCGGGGAAGCCTCCGACCTGCTACGGCGCAAGGGCGAGATGGACAATACGTACTTCCTGTTCTACACGGACAACGGTGTCCACTTCGGGCAGCACCGGTTTATGCACGGCAAGCTTCAGCCCTACGAGGAGGACGTAAACTTCCCGTTGATCGTGCGCGGGCCGGGCATCCCACGTGGCATGGTTAAGCCGCAGCTCGTCGGCAACCACGACCTCGCCCCGACCCTGGCCGACATGGGCAATGCTAGAGTTCCTGCCTTCGTAGATGGACGCAGTTTCCTGCCCCTTGCGACGGGTGCGACCACCGTCTGGCCCCGCACCGCCATTCTCAGTGAGAGAGAAATTAACGGAGTCCCGCCCAACATTTGGGACATGTTGCGCATGAGAGGCAAGGTCTACACTCGCTACCAAGACGGGATTTCGGAATACTACGACCTAAGAATCGACCCCTACCAGCTGCACAATGCCTTAGGCCCAGCAGATACCGCTTATCCGCCGCCGGACCGCGCAACAAGGGATTATTATGAGCAGCGTTTGGACGAACTTTACAGTTGCGGGGTGGACGGCCCCTTGACGTGCAAGGAAGCCGAGGATGCCCCGCTCCTGCCCCAGGCAAGCTAGCGTCCCCCAGAACGAGCCTTTTGGCTTATTCACCGAACGTCCGACTTGTTTAACTCCGGTCAGGAGGTCAGCGGTCTGCAGCCGCTAAGCTTCTAGGACGCCGGTTATAGGGATCGCTCGCGAACGTCCTGCCGCCCTGCCTACTGCAGGGTTGGCTTGTTCTAGGCTTGCGTCCCGCCGGCGACCGCGGCGTGCGGAGTGACTCAAAAGAGGTATGAGAGAGAACACGACCCAAAGTCGGAGTGTCCTTCTCGCACGCCAATGCAATGGCACAGAGATCCGACCGAAACGGAGGTGCGTGCGCATGAAGGTCTTGATCGGGGTCGATCCCCACAAAGCGACAGTCGCCGTCGCAGCGGTGGACGAGGTCGGCGAGCTCGTCGAGTGCGCTAGCTTCCCGCAGAACCGCGCCGGCTTGAGG
>JALZHG010000403.1 GCA_030914045.1 Chloroflexota bacterium
GGAGAGCATCATTGTCGTCTACCTGGCCGCGAAACTCGCGCTGAACAACACGCTCACCGTCGGCATGATCTTCGCCTTTATGAGCTACAAGCGGCACTTCACCGACAAGACCGTTCTCCTGATCGAGAAGGCCCTCGAATTCCGCCTCCTTGACCTGCATCTTGAGCGCCTGGCCGACATTGCGCTGACCCCGCTTGAACGTGGGCAGGATCAGCCGCTTGCGTACACACGGCCCATCCAAGGCCGGATCGAGCTGCGCAACGTGTGTTTCCGCTATGCGGAGGCCGAGCCTTATGTACTGGAGAACGTCAACCTGACGGTCGAGCCGGGGCAGTTCGTGACCATTATGGGGCCGTCGGGCGGGGGCAAGACGACCCTGATGAAGATCATGCTCGGGCTGTTCGAACCAACCAGCGGGGAGGTTCTGATCGACGGCACGCCTCTTTCGGCGATCGGTCATAGAGCCTATCGCGAGCAGGTGGCTGCGGTCATGCAAGAGGATCAACCCCGGATTTCCCAGATGGCTGCGTTAGGCACTGACCACAGGCGCCAACTTGATGAGCGTGCAGCCGCTGCTTGCCAGGGATTGCTCCGAGATCAGTCAACCAGTTGTGCGCGGATGGCGCTGGAGGCTCTCGATGCGTGTCGACCAGGCTTGCTGGTGATCACGAATGTCGTGTCCGCCGCTCGTCCTTCACGCTGAAAGAGGCGGTAGCATCATCGAGGCTGGATACGCGCAAAAGAACGATCTCAGATCTTTTGGAGATTTCCCTCAGGGAGTCTGCGATCTGCTTGGCTTTGGCGTGCTCCTCGGCCCCCCAGTGGAAGTCAACCATCCCTTCGTATTCAGTGGTTTCAAAAGGTTCGTCGCCGACAAGGCTGATCAGATCGTTGCGTATTGCCTCAAATTCATCGGTCTTTCTAACCCAGACGATGACCGAGAATTTGGGTAGCTGAAATATGCCTCTCACCCCATTCACCGTTCGCTTGAAATGCGAGCCTCACTCGCTTGAGTGTCGGCCCGTATCCGCCAGAGAGTGCCATCCATCAAGCAGCAGTTTGGACACACTTCGTCCGTCAGGCCCTTTGAGGACTGCGGCGGCTTTGGCCTGCGGGTTCAACATCGCGCGATCCGCGTTGGTCGGAGATCATCAATCAGGTCCAGGATGCGGCGGAACAGCTGCCGCGGGACCGCCACTTCGGCCATTTGAAACACCGTGTAGCGGGCGTGAGTGATGACCTTTGCGCCGATCTTCACCACCTTCTCGCGAAGCGTGGTCAGCGACCAGCGTTCGACCTCATCTGGCAGAACCAGAGTGCGAAAGAAGTTGGCCATGTTGTAGGCCAGAGCGTGAAGCTGAAGCCGGACCGCGTTGGCCGTCATCGAGCGGCACGACAGGCGTGTCCACTTCGCGGCGTTCTTGCCCTCTTTGATCCACTGCTCCGCCGTGCCCCGTTGAGTGTAGAAGGCCACCACGCGCTCGGGTGGGCGGCATAGGTTCGTGACCAGGAACCCGACACGCGGATAGAGTTCGCCCGGGTGCCACTCCACCTTGGCCACGACCCGGCGTGAGTGGCTCCAGGTCTGGGCCTGGTAGCGGAAGCTGGCGTAGGAACGCCGGACCTCGAGGGGCGGACGGCCCACCGGACGCTTGAGCAGGTAAGCGATCCTGCGCTGGAGGACGGCATTGGCGGGCAGGCGGATCACGTACCCGTAGTCCTCCGCCTCCAGGAACTCGTAGACCTCGGGCGAGGCAAAACCCGCATCGGCTCGGAAATAGCGCCGCTTCTTCGTGGTCCGGTAGCGGGCGATCACCGGCTCCAGCACCGCACGCCAGCCCTCGGCGGAGTGGACGTTGCCGGGCCGCAAGGCGCAGCGTTCCAGGTCACCGAACTGGTTGAACACGAACAGCGGATGATAGCAGGTGCAGCCGAAGTGCCCGTTGTAGGCGCTGCCCTCCTGCTCGCCGAAGGTGGGGCTGACACTGGAATCCATGTCGAGCACAATGCCCTTCACAGGGCGGCGGGCATGGACACGGTCGATCCAGCGCCCGTTCAGGTCCGTCAGCGCCGATAGGTTTACCTCTTGCGTCAGCACCTCGGTCTCGAAGCGCCCCATCTGGCTGGTGGAAGCCGCCTGTCCGGTCACGGCCGCGCCGCCCACCACCCAGCGCATGGCCGGATCATGGGCCAGCCGGTCGGCATCGTTGGTATCCTCGTACCCCGCCAAGCGCCCGAACACGGATTGGCGGAACTGTCCAACCAGGGTATGGCGTCCGTTCGCGCCGGTGCGGGTGTCCGTCAGAACGTCTGCAGCGGTCTCGCTCAGACCAAGGGCATCATCAAGTTCGCGGCAGGCCAGCAGACCACCATCAGACGTGACCTTCGTTCCGTGGAACTCCAGCTTGAGACGGCGATCGAACGCCAGCCCAAGAACAGCGTCCTGCGCTTCACCCGACATCGCTTCCATTCGAGGCACCTGTCATCGCCCGTAACGTGCTGACGATCTTACGGGAATTGACGCTTACGGTCAGTGCCGGACTGAGTTACCTGGGAAATGCGGGATAAAGCCGCGAACAAGATTTCCGATGAAACCTCGGCCAAAAACCCCGAGTTCAGGAAGGTCTATGAGGCCTATCGCGCCTTCCGGAACGAGGAATACCTCCAGTTCCAGGTGGGCGAGTATCCCTACGACAACTTCATGATCTGCGCCCGCGCGGGGCTAAGACGAGAGCGCACACCGTCCGTCACGGGCCACGCGAGCCCATGGAGAGTCCATCGCGGTCGGTGTGCTGGAGAGCTGTCGGAAAGCTTTTTTCCAACCGTCCTCTGATTTTTCCAACCGTCCTCTGATCTGATCGCTATTAGGGCCTGTTAGGGCTTGAGCCAGTTG
>JALZHG010000173.1 GCA_030914045.1 Chloroflexota bacterium
GGTACGGAGAGGCGAGTAGATGTCCTGAGACAGGAGCACCGTGCTTCAGGTACAACGATAACACCACACGTGGACAGATGGCCAAGATTGCTGCTAACGCTTTCTTCCCCAACTGCCAGACCCCTGCCAGGCCTTAGTCGCACTAGAGCCTGAACGTAGGCAAACAGCTGAGGGCCTTCCTTCGCAAGAGGGGAGGTCCTTTGTCATTGGTCGGGACCGCATATTGTATAGTGTTGGTAAGAAGTTACCGGGTGAATAATATGCCGTCTCAAGATACAGGTCTAACTACGACGAGCCTGGGCTACCTCAACTACCTGCGCGAGGTCATGTCCCAGCCGCTCGGTTCGTGGGAGGGGTTCTACAGGGCGCAAAGCCCGTCGATGAACTTCGCCCTGCGCTACCAGCTTGCCTTCGCCTCGTACGCGCTGGCTCTGATGTCTCAGCGCACGCCCGCTTACAGGACCCCATATGCGGAGGCGCTGCGTGGGGCCGTGGAGAAGATGCTGCACGTGGCGGCCTGGGGGTACTGGCGCGCCCCTGCTGGTGACTCGGCGGGCGTGGCGAGCCAGGGGCACGTGGCGGTATTGGCCGGGCCGCACCAGCGCGGACCGCTTGGTCCCCCCTCCGACCCGATAGCCCGCGACAACGTGCAGTACTCCGGCCACCTCAGCACCATGCTCGGCCTATACGAGAAGGTGTCAGGCGACCGCAGGTTTGACGAGCCGTTCGCGCTGGAAGACCCGGAGAGTGGGGCGCGCTACACGTATACCCACAGCGAGGTGGCGGAGCGGATCTACACCCAGATGCGCGAGAACGGCTTCGGCGGGGTGTGCTGCGAGAGAGGTATGGCTTACGTGCCCTGCAACAACTACTCGCTCGCCTCCAACACCCTGCACGACCTGCTGCACGGCACAGCCTACAGCCGCGCCAACGGCAGGTGGCTCAAGACGGTGCGGGACAAGATGGTGCTCAAAGGCCCGGCGGTGCGCGGCGTGTTCGGCACAACCTACATGAAGGACCTTCACCTGGCGACACCGGTAGCCTTCAACTTCACCGACGTGTGGGGCCTGGCCTTCCTGCTGCCCTTCGACCGCCCGCTGGCGCGCAAGCTCTATGGCAGGTTCAAGAAAAAGGCCATTCACCGCGACGGGGACGGGGCTTACGTCGAGTCTTCGGGTATGAGCGAGCGGATGGAGATCAGCGACGTGCCTATCAACACCGGCTTCGGCCTCATCCTGGCAAAGGGGATGGGCGACCTCAAGCTGGCCGACGCCCTGTTGCGCCATGCGACCTCCGCCTTCAATGGGGACTGGGAGGGCACGCGCTACCTGTTCAAGGGGGCACCCCGCACGTTGCATGCTACCGCGCTATATGCACTGGCGGAATGTATGCAGCCGGGCGGTGAGAGCTTCACGCGCCTCTTCCACGCTCCCGCGGCCCCCATAGCGGACGAGCCTTCTCTACTTCACCTGGAGGACCCCTCCGGCCGTGTGGGCATATTCGAGGCTGAGTATTCGCGCGTGGAAGGCGTGTTACGGATTGGTTTGAGGCAGGTAGGTGATGAGGCTGCTTTGCGTGTCGCTGCGCCTGTCTCTGTCAGGCTGAGGATTGGCAATCTGCCTGGGCACGTAGACGTGCAGGTGGATGGCAGCCCACAGGAAGAGTATGGCTGGTCGGGGGAGGGTAATCAGCAGTTCTATCTCACCGTTGGACCCCAGGTGGACGTGCACTGCAAGTTCAAAGTAGTGGAGCCAGCGGTCTGAGGAGTTACTGCAATCATGAGAAAGGTGTACGACCTTCTTGAGGACAGTGAGGCTATTGAGGAAATTCGGAGCGGCACCCTAGAGGCCACTGATTTCGTGCTTAGCTCCGAGCATGGGCGTTTCGGCTCAAGTGAATGGTGGCAGGCCCTTGAGCAGGGCGACGTACCGGTTTACGCCCTCGAAGGCATAATCTCCGCTGTGTTTATGAGCGGTGACAACGACTATCCGGAGTTTGAGATTGACGATGGACAGCATAAGTCTCACTGGTCGAGAGTCGGAGATGATTCAGAATACGTCATTGGCAGAACGGTTCTCATTGAATACGTAGTTGAGAAGCTAAAGCCCTTTTGGGAAAGTGCCGAATACGCTGAATACGCTGAATTAGGTCTGGACAAAGCGGAGATTGTGCTTGCCATCTGGATGGAGTAGCTAAAGTAAGTGCGGGATTCTGAGGAACGAGGGCGAAAGAGTCCTGTCGCAGCAAGTTGTAGCAAATAGCAAAAGGCGGCAGCCCTTGGGCTACCGCCTTTCTCATGGCCTTGCACAGGGTTACTTCTGGACGAAGACGACCGTGTAGAAGTTCTTGCCTTCGCCGTTGAGCGCCTGGCCGACCCCCGCGAAGTTGTACCTACCATCCATGATGATAGCGCGGTGGGCGGGAGAGTTCATGAAGCCCTCAAACGCCTTCTGCGCCGAGTTGCTGTAGCTGTTCCAGGCGATGATTTCGCCAGCAAGCTTGTACGGCACACGCGCTCTCTTGAGAAGGGTCGTGTAGTCGTCACCGCCGGGCGCGGCGTGGGAGAAATAACCCTTGTGGACCATGTCGTTGGAGCGGTGCTTAGACAGGGAGGACACCTGGCCGTCCGCGGCGACCGGTGCCAGGCCCGCGCCCGTCCTCGCGCCGTTGATGTGGTTGAGCAACTCTTGCTCCAACCCGTTCAGAGCAGCGGCCTGCGGCGCGGGGGCCGGTGCCGGGGCCTGCGGCGGGGCCTGGGTTGTTAGGCCCGCGCCACCCGACCAGAGGTAGTCCCTGCCCAGCAGGCTTAGCTCCACCCCGAAGCCCTGCTTAGCCTTCTCAGGGTGGTACTCCATGCGCGCTCGCTCGAAGTACTGCACCGTCCAGCCGCCCTCCTGGATAGGCTCGGTTATGGGGAAGCCAAGCACGCGCACCCCGCCGTTGGCCTTCCAGAAGCTGAGGAAAGCCCCGCCCAGGGAATGGCCCGTCTCGTTGAAGTACATGAGGTCCTTCTTGGAGGCGACGGGAGCTATGCGGCCCGCACCCGGCTTACCTGCCGCCGCCTTCGCGCCCAGCAGGCCAAGTTGTACTTCGTTAGGGCTGCCTGCATACTCGGGGAAATACTCGAAACGCTGGCGTTCGAAGTACTGTACGGTTCTACCGTTTTCCTGGGTTTCGTTCGTGAGTGGCAGACCAAAGACGCGTACGCCGCCGTAAGCATCGAAGAACTTCAGGAACGCCCCGCCGACGCTGTTTCCAGTGTTCGGGAAGTAGCGCGCCTGGGCTGCTGACGCTGTGGACGCCGGCATAAGCAATGCGGCTGGCAACACAATAATCGCCGCTGCTATAAGCGCGACAACCAACCTGATTTGTTTGGAAACCCTTTGAAAGACACTCACGATATTATTCTCCGTAGGTATTATGGCCGCAATAATCAACCGCCTGACATTACAGGCGAACTTGCGGTCTCCCCTTCGAAACCCGCTGAATTGTAACCAATCGCGCGTTATATAGCCATAGGAAAATGGTCCCAGTAGTACGTTATTTGCAGTAATTTTGAAGCATATGATTAGCGTATCTTGACAGGACCGTGCGTGGGGCAGACACTTAGCCTTCTTACCGGCTAGAATCGCGGCTATTCCCGTGCTATTGCAGTGGCCCGCCCCGGTGGTATAATGTCCAACTGTCGCACGTACGGGCGGTGGATAACCTGTGCAAAACTGTGGAAAAATGTGGATATTTGGAGGATAAGTGAGGGCCTGTTGTGGATAAACATCCCCTGGAAGGCTGGGTAATGGTCATTTGCAACCCCGTTTCCGGTTCAGGCAAGGGGCCGTCCGTGCTGACCGTGCTGCGCCGCCTGCTGGACCAGGAGGGCGTGCGTTACGCGTGCGAGTTCAGCCGGAGGCGAGGCGACCCTGCCCGGCTGGCAAGGTCGGCCGCGCTGATGGGGTGCAGCGCGATAGTGGCTATCGGCGGCGACGGCACTTTCTTCGAGGTCGTCAACGGCGTCATGGACCCCGCCGCGGCTAACGCCAACCCCGGCCTGGCTGTGGGCCTGTTGCAGGCGGGGAGGGGCAGCGATTTCGGTCGCTCGGCGGGCGTGCCCTCGGACGTGGAGGCCGCTTGCCGCCGGATTTTGCAGGGGCGCACCCAGCCCACCGACCTGGGGCACGTGACCTACACCACGATGACCGGCGGCGAGCGGTCGCGCTACTTCGCCAACGCGGCCGGCCTGGGCTTCGACGGCGAGGTGACGGTGCGGGCCAACTCAGCGCCCCGCGCGATGGGTGGTGGCACGGTGCCCTACCTCACGAGCCTGTTCGCCACGCTGGGCACCTACCGCAACAAGCAGGTTAGCGTGCGGGTAGACCAGGACGAGGAGTGGCACGCCCGCGTCAACAGCGTGGTAGTGGCGAACGGCCAGTTCTTCGGTGGCGGCATGAAGATAGCGCCGGAAGCCAGCCTGTCGGACGGCCTGTTTGACATCGTGGTGGCGGGCGACCTGAGCAAGCTCGACCTGGTGCGCCTCGTGCCCCGCGTGTACGTCGGCACCCACATCGCCGACCCGGAGATGCGCGTCCTGCGGGGCCGCGAGGTGAGAGTCGACTCGCCCGATAGGATGCTGTTGCAGGCGGATGGTGAGGTGCTGGGTAAGGCCCCGGCGACGTTCAGGATCGTGCCTGGGGCCTTACGGCTGATTGTTTAGCAACTTGTAGGGGCAGGTCCCCGTACTTGCCCTGGGCGGAGATTTGCAACATTGTACGGCTATCCCCGAGGGCAGGCATGGGGACCTGCCCCTACAGCATTCCCCGTGGTAATTTACAGAACGGTCACGTAGATGTTTAGAGCAAATGCTTCCGCAGGAACGCCACCGTGCTCTCAAGCACCGTTTGCTCCCAGTCCAGCCTTGAGAAGATGTGGTTAGCTCCCTCTATCACCACGAGTTCTGCCCGCTCTCCGAGGGCTTCCTTATAGAGGTAAGCGTCGTCAATGGGCACGGCTGTGTCCTCGGTGCCGTGGATGATGAGGGCAGGGCCTTCATAGGGCGCTAGCATCTCCACCCCGTTCATCGCGACAAGCTGCTCGTGGTACGTGCGGTTCTGTGCAAATCCACCGTTGTCGTAGTAGCCAAGCGTGTCTAATTGGACCCTCTGCTCGGGGGTGAGCCGTGAGTTCGCACGCTCCCCGTTGTGCGCCACGGCGGACCAGAGCACTATGCCGCGCACGTTGTTGTGGGTGCCTGCCGTACCTGCCGCGATCAGGCCGCCCAGGCTCATCCCTACGAGGCCCAGCCGCGAAGCGTCAACGCCCGGTTGTTGGACCAGGAACTGCAACGATCTGCGGGCGTCGCTCAATTCGCGCTCGACCGTGACATCTTTATAGTCGCCTTCGCTGTCGCCGTTGCCCCGGAAGCTGAAGCGTAGCGCCGCCAGTCCCTCGGCGGCTAGCAGGCGGCAGAGTTGCGCGAACATGCGGCGCGGGCCGTGGCTGCTGCCTCCCATCCCGTCGAACAGGGCCACCGCTGGATAGGGGCCTGGTCCCTCGGGACGGACGAGGAATCCGTAAAGCTTCTCTCCCTCGTTCTCGAACATGATCTGAGTTTCAGTTGTTGCTAATGGCATATAGAGACCCCTCTCACCTATATATCTTACCTTAGCTTTGCATTCACGCGCCGCCGCATGGTATAATCAGTCGGTTATGGGCTAATTGCCCGACTTTATCTGTGTTCGCGCAAGGAGCGATTTTCCGGTGACACTACAAACAGCTTTGAACATTGTACAGGTGGTGCTTGCAATCGTGCTGATCCTGGCCGTGTTGCTACAGACCAAGGGTTCCACCTTCTCCGGCATTTTCGGAGGCGGCGACACGACTTCGGTGTACCGCACCCGCCGGGGCTTCGAGAAGCGCCTGTTCCAGATGACCATTGTGCTGTCCGTGGTCTTCTTCCTGGTGGCGCTGATAAATAGCATAGTCACCCAGGCCTAGCAGCCCACCAGGCTCGTCACGAGCCGATTTACGTCTTTATAGCTAATACGCCGGTGGTGTGGTTGCCACGCCGCCGGCTATCTGTTTGTCTATGACCCTTTCTTTCCGACCCCAGGCTATACTCGCTGGCCTCGGTTTGGCCCTCATAATAGCGGTGCTCTTGCTCGCGCCGGGGGCAAGCACGTCCGCGCCTGCCACTCAACACGCCGACACATACGTGGAAGCCATGCTGGGCGCTCCCCGCTTCGTCAACCCGCTGCTTGCCGCTTCCGACACGGACAGGGACCTCACCCACCTCGTCTACAGCGGCCTTACGAGGGTCGACGCCACCGGCAAGCTAGTGCCCGACATGGCTAGCCGCTGGGATGTAAGCCCCGATGCTCGCGTCTATACTTTCACGCTCAAACCTGGCGGACGCTGGCACGATAACGAGTTTTTTACGGCGGACGACGTGCTCTTTACCATCGAGCAACTGCGCAGGTCTGATTTTCCCGGCGATCCCATGCTCGCCGCGCCCTGGAAGGAAGTCAAAACGGCGGCCCCGGACCGGCAGACGGTGGTGCTCACCCTGCCACAGCCCGACGCCGCGTTTCTACAGCACACCACGCTGGGTATTCTGCCTCGCCACCTTTGGGGCGACTCCAAGGCCGGTCCTATGGCAAGCTCCGAGTTGAACCGCAGCCCCGTGGGTTCCGGCCCGTGGCAGTACGTGCGCGGAGATGCGGCTCCCGTCGAAGCATTGGGGCCGAGCGATGCCTTGGAGCCGACGCCCGCTTTGCTCCTGGGGGGTGCGGAGGGTGTGCTGCTTGAGCCGAACCCCTATGCGCCGCGTGACGATAGCTCCTTCTCGCGCATCTGGTTCCGGTTGTATCCCACCTTCGGGGCGGCGCTTACAGGCTTCAAGATGGGTGAGGTGCACGGGCTGGGCCACATCCCTCAGGAGCAGTTGGCCGAAGTGGAAGCGGTGGATGGAGTAAAGCTACACAGGCAGAACCTGGCCCGCTACACGATGCTGATGTTCAACGTGCGCTCCCCTCTCTTCGACAGGGCCGAGGCCCGGCAGGCTTTCGAGCTTGCCATAGACCGTCGGGCGCTGGTACGCGACAGCTTGATGGGCCTTGGTGAGCCGCTTGTAAGCCCCGTATTGCCTAACTCCTGGGCGTTCGACTCGACGCTGCAAGGTAGGGGTGCTTACGACGTAGCGAAGGCGCGACAGTTGCTCGACATGGCAGGCTGGAAGACGGGTGCAGACGGCATACGCGCCCGTGACGGTGTAACGATGACGGTGGTGCTGACCGCCAACGCGGACGTGCCCTCGAACGTAGCCGTGGCGCAACAACTGTCGAGTTTCCTCAGGGCTCTAGGGGTGGACGTGAAGCTAGCTTCGGTGAGCCGCGAAGTGTTGCTGCGCGACTACCTGGGGCCTCGCGCCTTCCACATGGCGGTGGTGGGTTGGGAAGCTGAAGGGGCCGACCCCGACATCTGGAGGTACTGGCATTCTTCGCAGGCTAACGTCACGGGGGGCATCAACTTCTCCGGTTGGAGCAACCCGGACGCCGACAAGGCTCTCGATGCCGCACGCGTCACGCCTTACCAATCCGAAAGGGCGCTCAACTACGCGGCCGTCCAAAAGGCGTTCGCCACCGACGTGCCCGCGGTCGTCCTCTACACCCCGCTCTACGTATACGCCACCCGCTCCCCCGCCACAGGAGTGTACCTGCCCTCCGCCGACCTGCTCAGCCCCGCGCAGCGATTCGATACGATGGAGGATTGGTCGTTGCAGCCGTAGGTGGACGATGGACGATGGACGATGGACGATAGGAGACGAAAACGCAAAGACGCAAAGACGCAAAGACGCAAAGAACGTGCAAAGACTGGGATTGTTGGGTACTCACTAACCACTAGCCACTAGCCACTTGTCTATCGTCCATCGTCCATCGTCCATCGTCCATCGTCTATCGTCCAACATGTGCGATCCTAGCAGCGTGTTCCCATGGCCCAGGAGTGTAGATGCAAAAGTCGCCCGTGGTGCTTTATACCGGCAACCTCTGAGGGTCGTGCCAGGATGCGAAGGAGTTTCTTTCGCGTATGGGCGTGCCTCACGTGGAGCGTAATATCGGTCGCGATCCCGAAGCTCGCAAGGAGTTCCTGGAGAAGGGCTATGATTTGCTGCCCGTGGTTGAGATTGGCGAGAGCGTGATTACGCTTTATACGGGCGAGCCGCTGCTGATTGAGGTGCTGGCGGGGGAAGGCTATCTGTGAGCGTATTGAACCAGGACCGGACTTGGGGAGGCTGATACATGGCGGACGAGCAGCAGAACGTAGTTGAAGCGGATGTAGCGCGGGCGGCGCGGTCCGAGGCCTATAATGGTCTGGTGTCCGCAGCCGTGAGCGCCCTCGTGGCCGGGGATGCGGACGCTTTCAAAGGGTTGCTGAGTCCTAATTTCGTGGCGGTGCTGGACGAGGCCACTATAGACGGTGTGGTGCAGTCGCAACTCATCCCGTTTTTCAGCGACTTTGTCGAGCCGGGGCGCACCACTTACGTCACCGACACCCAGGACCAGTTCGGGAGCGAGGGCTTTGCCTTTTACACCGCCATCCTCACGGCAGGGGGCGAGGAGCGGCCTTTCGTTATCTACATGGTCGAGGAAAACGGCAGGCTGGTGATGGCTAATCTGTTGGTGAACACCACGTTCGAGGATATGCATGAAGGTCGGAGTCCGGGAGATTACGACTAGCCTCGTATTGGGAGTTCTATTTTCGAGTAGCTAGCGTATAGATAGCATCTCCGAAGGCAGCGGCCACAGCACGGCCTTGTCATTTCGAACGGAGTGAGAA
>JALZHG010000404.1 GCA_030914045.1 Chloroflexota bacterium
GCGTGCTGGGCGGGTATGGCTCGTTCCCATTACGCCGGCGGTGGCGGAGCATACCTTGGTCGATACGAACCATTTCCCATCATAAGCACCACCGCCGGTGCTCTGCTGCTACCATCCCCTACGGCCCTGGTGCTCCACCTTGCGGACGCGGCGGCGGTCAGGACGCGGCAGACCTAGCTAAGGCAAGCCCCTATTCACCGAAGTGCGTGGAAGAGGCATTCTGCGAACTTCGCCCTAACGGGGTTCTCGGAAGTTCCCGCCCCTAGCCCAGGGAAGTGTCCGAGACGCTAGGCGGTTCCACGTCGTCGTAGATGCGCGCCGCCGCCAGTCGGCCGCTACTGCCGCGCTCGTAGACCGCAACCCCCGCCTGAGGCGGAATATCGGTATCCCCCCATCGCACGGCGTTGTACTCGATGGCGCACCGCACCCCGTCGTCGGTGAGGGTGCAGTGATCTAAACCGATGCCGCCGCTATTGGCGAACATGTGCGCGTAGAGCTCCCTCAGCGCTTCGATGCCACGGTGGAGGTAGGCCGCTCCGCTGGGCTCGCGGGCGTAGCCGTCTGGCTCGAAGGTCGCCACGATCCCTTCCAGGTCGCCCTCGGCTAAAGCCCTCTGGTAGTCGCCTGGTATCCCCTCGACGTGGAGATTCGGATCGGCGGGCAGCAGCGGAGGGCGAACACGATGCTCGCCGGTCAGCGGCCACGTGCTGTGGTAGACGCGGATTACCTTCAGCGTGCGGTCGGGGTTGCGGTCACTCACCACTGCCGCCGGCAGCTCCACCCGCCCGCCGTCGTCGGCCAGGAGGTTCAGCACGACCTCCTCTACCGTGCGGGTAGAGGTACGCGTGAGGGCCACGTTCTCAACAACCGCGTCGCGCTCGCGCAACCACTCCGCCGTCCCTGAGGCGAAGGCGCGTAGCTTCCTAGTGCCCTCGACGTATCCGACGCGAGGATCGTCGAGGAGGGGCTGGCGTGCGGCGAAGGAGCGCACGAGGGCGTCGGGTTCGTCTGCGAGGATGCCCTCGAAGTAGGGGACAGCATCGTTGGTGCTCGTAGCCTCCTCGTCTTGCGTACGCCGAGCAGCGGCTAGGGGGGCGGTGAAGACCTCGGGCATCCAGGGCATCTAGGAACCTCCTCTGAGTAGGGGGTTACGTGTTGCGCACGAACCCGCAAAGCCTACGCTATTCACCCTAGTGCGTGGAAGATAAATTCTCGGAAGTTTGCTCGCCGCTCGGCTTCGTAACAGTTGCCGTAACGATTAGCAGACGATAGTGCTGTAGAGTGGTGCTGTTGTGACAAAAGGGGCAAGAGAAGAGAGCCGAGGAGTCGGTGGGATGAGCCACCGCGCCGCTTGGATCGCCTGGTCAGCGTGCATGATAACCGGGGTGTTGCTCGCGGGAGCCGTCACGCTCGCTATACTCTCCGATCGCTTCAGTGCTTATTACGGGCTCTTAACCGTTGACGTGGTGTTGTGCGCGCTCGTCGGTGGGCTGATCGGCTCTCGCAAGCAAGCCAACGCAGTCGGTTGGATTCTACTGGCCGGTGCAGTGTGTCTGGCCCTGCAGGAGTTCGCGCGAGAGTACGCGGCCCACGGGCTCCTTGTCGATCCCGGCTCCTTGCCGCTGGTGCAGCCGATGGCTTGGTTACTGAGCTGGGTCTACGCGCCCGGCCTCTTCCTGCTCCTTGCCTTCCTCCCGCTCTACTTCCCTGCCGGACGACTTCCTTCGCCACGCTGGAAGTGGGTCACGCTATCCGCTGTCTTGCTCACCGCCGTATGTACAGTCGAATCTGCGCTCTTGCCGGGCGAAGTAAAGGACACAAACATTGTCAATCCCCTGGGCATCGGGCGGCTGCGGCCGGTCCTCGACCTGCTCGATTGGGTCACCACGGTCGCACTCTTGCTACCCGTATTTGCGGGGGTAGCTAGCCTGTTGGTTCGTTTCCGCCGCTCGGGGGGCGACGAGCGCCAGCAGATTAAGTGGCTGCTTTACGCAGCTGCTGCGCTCCCTGCTTGGTTTGGCATCAATCCCTTGCTCTATGCAGCTTTCCCCGCCTTGTCCGAGCTGGTGGCATTTGAGTTGGTGGATAACCTCTTGTTTGCGGGCATCCCAATCGCTATCGGCATAGCCATCCTGCGCTACCGCCTCTACGACATAGACGTAGTGATCAACCGTACCCTCGTCTACGGTGCCCTCACGGCATCCCTTGCGCTGGTGTACTTCGGCGGCGTGGCAACGACCCAGGCTATCTTCCGCGCCCTCACCGGCCAGGAGGAGCAACCGCAACTCGCCATAGTCTTCTCCACCCTCGTCATAGCGGCGCTGTTCAACCCCCTAAGACGGCGCATCCAGGCTCTTATAGATAGGCGCTTCTACAGGCGCAAGTACGACGCTAGAAAGACCCTAGAAGCCTTCTCGGCCAAGCTCAGGGACGAGACAGACCTAGAGGCCTTGAGCGACGACTTAACGAGCGTGGTTAGGGAGACGATGCAGCCTGCCCATGTATCTTTGTGGCTGCGCCCCGATAGATCCCCGAAGGGCGAGCAGGCAGACTAGCAAGCTCTCATTCACAAACGTCGTGGAAGGGGACAGCGTGTTGAAAAAGTCGGTGTCGGCCCGGTCGGCGGTCCAAAAGAGCTCGGAAACAAGGCCAAAACACTACAATAACGGCGTTTTCAGCCCCTGAACCGGGGGCAGAAGAGAGCGCGAAGGAGTTTTTCAACAGCCTGATGATAGTATGTAATATATCATCCAATTCTCTATGGACGTTTTGCAATACTTTCGATTAAACGAACAACCGTTCCGGATAGGACCTGATCCGAGGTTCCTATACCTCTCGGATCAAGTCAAAGAAGCTATCGCCAAGTGTGAATATATGGCACGGGAGCGTAT
>JALZHG010000174.1 GCA_030914045.1 Chloroflexota bacterium
AGTGGATCGTCTTGCAAATAAGTTTCATTTCCTGACGAGATCGTAGGGGCAGGTCCCTGTGCCTGCCCTTGTTGGAAGACGTACCAGGTGCTGATCTCTACCAGGGCAGGCACAGGGACCTGCCCCTACAAACGTGTACATTACTTGCAAGATGATCCACTGAGCGCAGCGAAGAATCTCGTCCCTCAGCACCCAAATATCACCGTTCTCTTCGTCACCCCGTACTACAAGAAAGCAGTAACATGACGGTGAGGGACGAGATTTCTCACTTCGTTCGAAATGACAATGTGGGGCCATGTACCGATGTTCGACAATGTTGTTTTTGATATAGCTACTATTCACAACTCTCCTGTGCTAACGGTTTTGACAGCACCCATCCAGGGACATATACTGCATGTAATGATGTATTATGTAAGCAAACCAGGAACGCACCCACGCGGAGGGAGCCAATGACGGCAAACGACCCCATCAACGACGAGCGGGAATTCTCATCTTCCGGCGACAATCGCCTGGATCACATTGAGCGCGAGGAGATACACCCCGCGTCCAAGCAGGACGTGGAGGTCTACATACGCACCTACTCCACCATGCTGCGCTCGTCCGGCGAGGTCAAGATCAAGGCGCTTGTGCAGGCCCACCTCAACGCCGACTCCGCTCTCCACGTCAACGCCCGCAGCAAGGCCCCCGACATGTCGGCCTTCTTCTACTGCGTGCAGCGCCTCCCGGCGGTCATAACGCAGGTGCGCCGGGTGTTCCTCGGCCAATCGTCCGAGGTGTTCACCAGGGCGGGGTACGACGTACAAAACTGGGAGCAGGTAAACGCGCCGGGCAGGCGTCGCCGCTGGGCGTGGGACGGCAACGAGAACCTGGCCGTCTACGTCTCCTCCGCCTCGGACGTAGACGACCTGATCCCCACGTTGACGGGCTTCCAAATTGAGTGGAACAAGTTCCACGTCCTGCTGAACAACGAGCCGAACACCCGCGAGCTGCTATCCGCCATGCACACCGCCCCGCCCGCCCTGTACGACGAGGTGGTAAAGGTGATGCAGCAGCGCCTCTTTATCACGCCCGATAGCTGGGAGAGGCTGGAGGCGATATGGGGCCAGGGCATCTGGAACTATCTGCTCACCATGCTGGAGCACGAAAAGAGCTTCACGGTCCGCATGCTCGGTGGCTCCTACGTTCGGTACGCCCAGGCCACGGAGCAGTGGTGGCAGCCGGTCAACCAGATCATGGTCGAGAAGGACCTGCACGACAGGCCCGTGTACTTCGTGTCGTCCAACATCCACGCGATGGTGAACATGCTCAGCGGCAGCATCTTACGCGCCACGCCCGAAATCGAGAAGTTCCTCCAACACGCGAACGACCATGAGATACTGGGTGAGTACCAGAAGATCAAGAGCGGCGAGACGCGGGCCAGCCTGGAGAACCTCCTCTATTACGCCTCCCGCCGCTACTACCACGAGACCGAGTCGGGCCGCAAAGCCCAGCTAAGTCGCGGCCAGGAAGAGGCAGAGCGCGGCATCTACTACGTCCACAGCACGCAGGGCATGCCGATTGACGCCCAGGTGATAGAGTTGGGCCGCCTCAATCATGAGGACTTCGACTCGCGCCTGCAACTGGACGATATAGCCCGCCTCAAGACGAGCGACGCCATCATCCTGAACATAGACTACCCGCTTGGCCTGGCCGCCTACTATATATTCGTGCAGGTGGCGCAGAGCCTTGAAAACGTGCAGGGCGTGTACGTGCTCGGCAAGGCGGCCACGCTCAACGGGCGCATAGGCGACGTGATGATCCCCGACTCGGTGTTTGACGAGCACTCGCAGAACACGTACTGGCTGAACAACTGCTTCACGGCGAGCATGGTGGCCCCGTTCCTGGTGTACGGCTCGGTGCTGGACAACCAGAAGGCGGTCACCGTGAAGGGCACCTACTTGCAGAACCGCCCCTACCTCGACTTCTACTACCGCGAGAACTACACCGTGGTCGAGATGGAGGCGGGGCCGTACCTCAACGGCCTTTACGAGTACACCCACCCCACTCGCTACCCGGTGAACGAGCACATCAACTTCACCAGCCTGCCGTTCGACCTCGGCTTCCTCCACTACGCCTCCGACACCCCGTACACACGCGGTAAGAACCTGGGCGCGATCCGCCTCGCATACCTGGGCATGGACTCGGCCTATGCTACGTCGGTCGCCATCCTGCGCCACATGTTCGGCAGGGAGCTACAGCGCATAGCCGATACTGACACCCCCTCCCCCAACGGGCACAAAAGCAAGAAGCAGGGTGAGAAGGCTAAGGAAGAGGGACTAGCTGTCACGGGTTGATGGACCTGAGCAGGCGAGTCGTAACTCGGATTCCCGTGGACGAGTTGTGGACGGATGTCGACGTCCTGAATGCAAGGCGTACGCGCTACTTGCAGCATGAAGACATACGTCTGTTACTACGAGCCGGGCCTGTTCGGTTCGTAGTAGCTGATGTAGGTGACAAGCTCAACTGGATTGAAGCAGACTGTACTTATTCCTTCTGGCACCACGAGGCGAAGCCACATCTAAATAGCGAGCAAACAGGACGCCTGGACGACTATCCCGATGAGTATTTCTACTTTGCCTCGGAATGGCTCGACTCCACTGGGGCAAGGATAATCTTGCTGGAAAAGTACCACTGAAAAGATAGTCGGTTCCCGCTTATGCGGGTGCCATCCGTCGCATGCGCAAGAGGAGGACAATATGGCTCTGCCTGATATGGTGGGCATGGTAGTGACCGACATGACGGCAACGCTGGATTTCTACCGCTTGTTGGGTCTGGACATTCCCACAGGGGCCGAGGGGGAACAGTTCGTCGAGGTTATTACACCCAACGGCTATCGGCTCTCCTGGAACCACATCGATATGGTCAAGGATATCGACCCGGAGTGGGTGGAGCCTGTGGGGCAGCGCATATCGCTGGCGTTCAAGTGCGCCAGCCCCGCGGAGGTGGACGAGCTATACCGTCAGGTGGTGGAGAAAGGCTACATCGGCCACAAAGAGCCATGGGACGCCTTCTGGGGCCAGCAGTACGCCGTCGTCAAAGACCCGGGTGGCAACACGGTCGACCTGTTCGCCCCGCTGGAACAATAGCCTCATGGCTACATCTTAATATCAGGAAGGGACGATTGCAGAGTCGTCCCTTTTTGTCATCATGCACAGGAAGCACAGGGAAGCAACGCGGCCCGAATCCTGCCCCATATCCGTAGAGGGCATATTACGTCTTTCGGCTCATTGCTCTTGTGATTTATTTCACATATAATGAGAGTGGAAGGTAAAGTTCAAGTCGCAGTATCAAACAGGCGAGGTGCATACCATGAAAACCCTTGAAGACAAAGCAAAGATTCCCGCCGAACAGGTGGACTTCCCCAGTGCCAACGGCGCGACCGAAACCCAAGCACCCAAGCACCAGCCCAACAGCAAGCGCACCCGCAGGCCCCGCGTGGTAATTGTCGGTGCGGGCTTCGCCGGGTTGAACGCGGCGCGCGAGCTGGGTAATAAGGACGTAGACGTGCTGGTGCTCGACTGCAACAACTACCACGGCTTCTGGCCCCTGCTTTACCAGGTGGCAACCTCGGCTATCGAGTCCGAGGCGATTGCTTACCCGGTGCGCGCCATCCTGCGCAAGTACCGCAACATGAACTTCCGCATGAACGCGGTCACTCGCGTGGACCTGGAAAAGAAGGTGGTCCACACCGAGGGCCGCCCGGTGCGCTACGACTACCTCATATTGGCGGCGGGTAGCGCCAACAACTACTTCGGCAACAACGCCCTGGCGCGCCACACCTTCGGTCTGAAGGACATCGACGAGGCCGAGCACCTGCGCAACCGCCTCCTCTTCTGCTTCGAGCGGGCAGCCGCCGAGACCGACCCCAAGAAACGCCAGGAGCTGATGACCTTCGTAGTGGTCGGCGGCGGCCCTACAGGCGTGGAGCTTTCCGGGGCCTTCTCCGAGCTAATCAACTTCGTGCTCAAGAAGGACTACCCCCACCTGGACGTGACCCAGGCCCGCGTAATACTGGTGGAGGCCACCGACAAGGTGCTCTCGGCCTTCCCCGACAATCTGCAACGAAGCGCGATGAAGAAGCTCATGAGCATGGGCATAGAGCTGCGGATGAACAGCAAGGTGCAGTCGGTGGAGAGCGGCCTGGTGACGTTCGAGGACGGCAGCACGATACAGGCGGGCGCTGTAGTGTGGGCGGCGGGTGTGAAAGGCTCGGAGCTAGGTAACACGTTGGGTGTGGAGCAGGGCAAAGGCGGGCGCTTGAAGATCGAACCCGCGTTGCACCTGCCGGGGCACCCCGAAGTGTTCGCGGTGGGCGACATGGCCTACCTGGAGGGCTATAAGGAGGGACAGGCTTACCCGATGGTGGCGCAAGTGGCGATCCAGCAGGGCAAGCACTCCGCGCACAACATCCTGGAGCAGGCCGCCGGACGCGAGATGACGCCCTTCAAGTACTTCGACCAGGGCAGCATGGCAACGATAGGCCGCCGCTACGCCGTGCTCGACGCCTTCGGAATGCGCCTGAGTGGTCGCCTGGCCTGGTTTGGCTGGCTCTTCATCCACATCATCTACCTGATAGGCTTCCGCAACCGCCTGATAGTGCTCACCAACTGGGCCTACAACTACTTCTCCTACGAGCGGGCGGTGAGGCTTATCACGGGGAAGGACCTGGAGATGCAGCCGATTGAGGAGTAAGAGTAGAATACGCCTCTCTTGGCCTCACCTGCTATAATGGTCCTAGCGACGATGATACGTGTGGCGATGAGAAAGAGTAGGCATAAATGTGGAAGTAATTCGCGTCACAGAATTAACAGCCAACATCCTCAAAGCTGTAGATCTGGCACAGCGTGGCGTCGCAGTCTCTATCGTAGATAGCGTTGGCAAGGTTGTTGCGCGCATTGTACCTGGCGATGGCACCGTTGACATATCACGAAATGATGCGTTTGAACGTACACAAAGCGAACTCAATCGCCTGATTAGTGACATTGCTCCCTATCTGCCAGAGCAAGTTGACGCCGTAAAGACCATACGCGAAATCAGAGAGTAAGACAGCATGGGGCGCGTTCGTCCTTCCGGCCCGCTGAGACATCCGCAGGTAGTTGTGGATGCAAGCGTGTGGGTAATCATTATCATGCAACAGGACGTCAACCACGCCGACAGCCTCAGTTGGTGGCAGAGGTATGTAGGCAGCGGCGGGCTTATCCTTGCCCCTGGAATCCTGTTGGTCGAAGTGTCAGCAGCGGTAGGTCGACGCACCCAACAGCCCCAGTTAGCAACTCAAGCAGTAGAGTTCCTTCAACAGGCAGCGGGACTGCAACTAATACCTGTGGATACACCGCTTATTCTTGACGCTGCTGATTTAGCAGGGCGGCTGCGTATTCGCGGTGCTGATGCCTTCTATGTTGCCACCGCTCATCAGAAGGCGATACCCTTGGTGAGTTGGGATAACGACCAACTCAACCGGGCCACAGTGCTGACGCATGCAATGATGCCAAACCTCTTTCGTTTCTAGCAGTCGCCAGCACGCGTATTTTGGAGATGGCAGGACACCGTGAACCTATAGGCATAAGCATGGCTAGCTTCAGTGAAGCGACTTGAGAACTTAATAGGCCCGAAGATCTCAGCATCTTCGCCGTCTCGATTTGCTGCTTAGGAGAACTATATGGAAGCAACAAAGACCCCACGCGACACGCACCCCCGCAGCGCCCCCATAGACATGGACCCGGAGGAGTTTCGCAGGCTCGGCCACATGCTCGTAGACCGGCTGGCGGGCTTCATGGAGAGCCTGCCTGGGCGGCCCGTGACCAGCGGAGAAAGCCCCAGCCAGGTCAGGCACGCGCTCGACGCATACCGCCTGCTACCGCAACAGGGTGCCGACCCCGAAGCCCTGCTCAACCGCGCCACCGACCTGCTGCTGGACCACTCCCTCTTCACCGGGCACCCGCGCTTCTACGGCTTTATCACGGCGGGACCTACCCCTATTGGCATACTGGGCGACCTGCTTGGGGCGGCGGTCAACCCCAATATCGGCGGCTACGTGCTCTCTCCCATGGCGACCGAGATTGAGGCTCAGACGGTGCGCTGGATAGCCGAGATGCTAGACTACCCCACCGACTGCGGCGGCCTGCTGGTGAGTGGGGGCAACATGGCGAACTTCGTCGGCTTCCTGGCCGCCCGCCGCGCCAAGGCCACCTGGAACGTGCGTGCCGAAGGTATGGACGCGGCCCACGGCAAGATGCGCGTCTACACCTCGGCGGAGACCCATACCTGGGTGCAAAAAGCCGCCGACCTGTTCGGCCTGGGCACCGATGCCATACGCTGGATACCCACCGACAGCAGGCAGCGCATGGACACTCACGCTCTACGCCGCCAAATAGAGGCGGATAGACATAGCGGCGACCTGCCATTCATGGTGGTCGGCACCGGCGGCTCGGTGAGCACCGGGGCGATTGACCCCCTGCCGGAGATTGCCGCCATCTGCCGCGAATACGACCTGTGGTTCCACGTGGACGGCGCGTACGGGGGCTTTGCCGCTGCCGTGCCCGACGTGGACCCCGACCTGAAGGGCCTCTCCCTGGCCGACTCGGTGGCGATTGACCCGCACAAGTGGCTGTACGCGCCGTTGGAGGCGGGTTGCGCGCTGGTCCGTGACCGGGAGGCGCTGCACAATACCTTCGTATTCCACCCGGCCTACTACCACATGATAGACATGGCCGAGGACCCGGCAATCAACTACCACGAGTACGGCATGCAGAACTCGCGGGGCTTCCGCGCGCTGAAGGTATGGCTGGCCCTGCAGCACGTCGGCCTCGAAGGCTACAGGCGCATGCTCTCGGACGACATGGCCCTCTCCAGGGAGATGTTCCGGGCCGCCGCCGAGCACCCCGAATTGGAGGCGTGCACCCAGGGCCTCAGCATCGCCACCTTCCGCTACGTACCCCCCGACCTGCAACCCGGCACCACAGAGACGGAAGCCTACCTCAACAGGCTCAACACCGAATTGCTGGACCGCCTGCAATCAGGGGGCGAGACCTTCATGTCGAACGCCGTCCTGGATGGCAAGTTCCTGCTGCGCGCCTGCATAGTCAACTTCCGCACCTCGCTAGAAGACGTGCTGGCGATACCGGAGATAGTCGCCAGGGTGGGGCGGCAAGTACATGGGGAGATGGGGCGGACTGGCTGAAACGTAGTTCTGAAACGAGAAACGTGAAACGTGATAGGGCTTGCTCGATAGAGTGGGTACAAACCATTCAATTGAGGGTGCAGGACCAGAATTGGCCCTGTCATCCTGAGCGTAGCGAAGGATCAGTAGCCCGTGCTTGACCCTTCCTATTGAGGCAGTTAGGTTCCGCTTACCCTCATCATCCTGCGCGTTGTATAGTCTAATCTACCCACCTGATCCTTCGCTACGCTCAGGATGACAGAGGGAGCAGGGTTCCGCACAAGAGACAGAGTCACATTGGCGTACCCTATCGAGTAAGCCGCATCACGTTTCACGTTTCACGTTTCAGCCACCAAGTGCATAACCCGATTGACACACCCAGCCCGCACAGGGTATACTCTACCCGAGCCGGAGGCACACAGCGTGTCGCGCTCGGCTTGGAACGACCTTTAATGCCGGTCCCGTGAGGCCGCCAAGGTTGGTGTATACCCATAGATGCTGCTTGTGTCAGCCACCACCAGCCTTGCCTAGCGCAAGGTTTTTTGTTGGGTATACGCCTCCGCAAGGAGGATACATAATGGAGACCCCGCACCCCGCCTATAGCTACTTCCCGTCATCGGTAATGAGCGCCGCTCCGCCCACGTTGAGCAAGGCCGCACACGTAGCCAGGATCAAGGCCGCCATGCTGCGCGCCGCCCAGGACACCCTCGACCGCGAAGGCTTCACCCAGGTAGTGCCCTCGATGCTCACCACCAAGTGTGGGGCTTGTGGCGACCCCGGCACCCTGCTGCCCGTGGAGGTGGGCGGCAAGCAAACCTACCTCCGGCAGACCTCCCAGCTCCACCTCGAACCGCTCATGCGCGAGCTTGGCAAGGTCTACTCCATCAGCCGCTCCTTCCGCGCCGAGCGCCGAATTGACGACCGGCATTTGGCCGAGTTCACCCTGGTGGAGGGCGAGGCGGCGGGCTGGAACCTCGAGCGCACGATGGCACTGATGGAGCGCCTGGCCGTCAGCATGCTCCGCTGCGCGGCCACCACCGCGGGCACTCACCTGGCGGCCCTCGGTGCCACTACGCGGGCGCAGTCGGCGGCACAAGGCCCATACGCCCGCATGACCTACGACGAGGCTATTATTGCCTTGCAGAAGAGGGGCCACTTCGCTGAATGGGGCGAGGACCTCACGAACCGCCACGAAATCGCGCTCACCGACATGGTGGGCGGCCCACTGTTCGTCACTCACTACCCTATCGGCACCCGCTTCTTCACCATGAAGGTGCGCCGCGACGACCCCCGCGTGGTGGAGTGCTGCGACCTGCTGATGCCGGGCGTGGGCGAGGTCATGGGTGCCTCCGAGACCGAACACGACCCCGACCTCCTCCAGGCCAGGCTCGAAGCCTCGGCCAGCGTGCGCCAGTGGCTCGACCTCGGCGGCAACACAGACGACTACGCCTGGTACCTCGACATGCACCGCCGCGAGAGCATGCAACAAGCTGGTTTCGGCCTCGGCTTCGAGCGCCTGGTCCGCTACGCCTGCGGGCTGAAATCGGTGGCTGAAGCGTGAAACGTGAAACGTGATGCGGCTTGTGCTATTTGGTCCCGAAACG
>JALZHG010000405.1 GCA_030914045.1 Chloroflexota bacterium
ATCGAGAAGCCCGAGGTTCCGGACCATTCCCGGCCTAGAAGTCGTAGGGCGCGGCGTCTACCTGAGGCCGAACCAGCTCTATGAGCTCAAAGCGGTCCTCTTTGAGCGGAAGAGCATCGTGCCCTATTACTCCAAGGAGACAGGTCTGACTTACGAAGTCCCGGACGGGTATGAAGTGGACGATAGCCCACCGATGCCGACAGGTCAGGCCTTGAATCAGTCCCTCGTAGAGGAATCGTGGGATCGATTCGAGAAGCGCACGAGCCTGGATGCCAGCTTGGCGGTGAGCAGCGCTCCTTTTAGCGTCGATGTCAATGCGAGTCAGACGGGACAGTTACGTCAAGAGGAAGAGTGCTACTACGCGTTAAGGACTTCGTTTATCCCCTTGTGGACGGTGTATATTCCGTATGCTGGCAGCCTGTCCGATGATGACTTTGACCTTGAGATTCCTGTGCCCTTCAGCCATAGGCATAGGGCAGAGTACGCCAGATTTTTTGAGCGATACGGTACGCATTACGTGCCGAGGGCCTGGGTGGGGGGGAAGGCGGCTCTTGCCTTGACGATCAGCAAGCACTCGAACATGACGAAGTCTGAAATTCAAGCCGGTATTAAAGCAAGTATGGTCGCACTTGGAAGTGCGAGTGTCAGCACGGCTGATCAACAGAGCAAGGAGAAGCTCCAGAACTACTCTCAATGTACGGTGTTCGGCAAGGGAGGGGATGAATTGAGACTGGCGGCGCTGAGCACCCTCGATAATGTCCTGTACAACGAATGGCTTGCCACTGTGAAAGACAATCCGCAAGTGATTGAGTTCGAGGCCGTGGGCATTTGGACGCTCCTCCGGGACAAGGATCGAGCTCAAGCTCTTATGGAGGCGTACAAGGAGGAGACATTTTTTTCGCCACTTCGGGTGGTGTTCAACCTGGACAATCAAATACATTTCTTCGAAGACACGCAATGCTATACGTACGACATGGAGAAGGGCGAGACGAGCAAACCCCGAAAGATCCATGAGCGATGGCCAGATCTGCTCCGCGTCGGCTTCGAGCGCGTCGACGCGGCCTTCTTGGGCAAGTATCTTTCCTCACCTGAAGGCGACGACCTGAGTCGAAAGCTGTTCATGTTCAATCGGGACAAGTACGTTCGGTGGGACGTAGATACGAACACGATTGATGAAAACTATCCTCGGCTCCTTGCGGAAGGCTGGCCGGGCGTCACGTTCAATCGTGTTGACGCTGTGGTCAACGTGGCGCCGGAGTCGTTGTACTTCTTCTCTGGCAACCGTTATATACGCTTCAACACGTTGACTCATCACGCGGATGAGGGATACTCCGATTTAGTAAGTAGGCGATGGACAGGAGTTACGTTCGATCGTATCGATGCCGCCACCTACTGGGGCAATGGTAAGGTCTATTTCTTTCGTGACAACCAATACATTCGTTATGACACAGTAATGTGGAGGGCCGACCCCGGATACCCGAAGTCCATTCCTAGTCACTACGTTGAAGACTGGAGGTTTTTCGAATGAGCCTCAACGTGAACGCCGGCTCGGAGCCATCACCGGTGTCTGAGGCAGGTGGCCTGGGCGCAAGCTATGAGGCAGAGCAGATTGTGATGAAGTCCATGCGAGCGGCCATGATTGCCGGGCTCGTACCCGTACCGGTAGTCGATATGGCGGCATTGATGGCGATTCATGTCCGAATGTTGTCGCGGTTGTCGAAACTGTACGGCGTCGAATTCTCCGACCAACTCGGGAAGTCGACGATCGGATCGTTGGTTGGCGCAGGTACGTCGCTCCTGGCGTCGGCTACCTCGCAACGTGTGCTCTCAAGGCTCATCCCGCTGACCGGTTGGCCCGTGGTCGCCATCAACACCTCGTTTTTCGGGGGTGCGTCTACGTACGCCCTTGGAAAGATCTTTATCCAGCACTTCGATTCGGGGGGCACCCTCCTGACCTTCGACCCGGAGAAGGTTAGGCAGTACTATGCACAGCAGCTTGCAGAAGGAAATGCGGAAGTGCGGAAAAGCTTTGTAGGAGTCAGGCCGTAGAGCGGTAGAGCCGTGCCCTGGAATCGTGCCAGGTCGGCTTCAAGCCCGACGAAGCCGCCTATCCTCGCCGGATGCGCCCGGGTGACCCTCGACCTTGCCCGGAGACCGGGCCAGAATTGCGTTCGTCCAGCGCCTCGCCTGGACTGGGATCGCCTCAGGTTGCTTATTGATGCTCCGGCCACCCCTTCCGGGCCCGTACCGGCAGTCCATGACGGCGGAAGGTGTCCGACACCGTCCTCGCATCGACGCCGAAGCGCTCGCCGACCCGCAGAAGCGACCAACCGGCCTCATAGAGGGCGGCTGCCTCAGCGATCTCGTCTTCGGTGAGACCACGTTGGCGGAGGTTCACCCCGGCTCGCACCAGCAGGCTGGTGACCGTCGTGCGATGCACCCCAAAGCGCTTGGCGAGAACGCGCTGGGTTTGACCCGCTCGGTACTGAGCCGCCAGCCGGCTCGTGTCAGCCTCGGAGAGGCGGCGTTGCACCTGCTTCGTGCGTCGTCGGACGGGCGCTGGAGCAGACGACTGTATCTCCAGCAACTTGCGTAACCGGTCGGTCTTCCAGGCGATCTTCGAATAACCTCCCAGAACCTCCACCAAACGAACGTGCTGCTCAAGGCGGGTGCGGGCCTCGGGGTGATCCGGGGACGACGGCTCTTCAGCGCCCGGTACAGCACTGTTCACAGCGGACAGTACGGTACCTCGGACTCCCCCGAGTGGCCGGGACGATCGCGGACCGTAGAGATCAATCCCCGGGGGCGGCCCGGCGGCTCTCCGCTTCCTTCATCCTCTCGGACACCTCCACCAGGTACTCGGCCGCTTGCCGACGGGTCCGGCCAGG
>JALZHG010000019.1 GCA_030914045.1 Chloroflexota bacterium
GACTAAGACCTACAACAGCCGCCTCGTCCTGAAAACCATCTACGACCAGGGGCGTATCAGCCGTGCCGAGGTGGCCCGCCTCACCCATCTCACCCGCACCACAGTGTCGGACCTCGTTACCGATTTGCAGGAGAAGGGGCTGGTAGAGGAGGTCGGCATGGGCCAGTCGCTGGGGGGCCGCTCCCCGGTGCTCCTGAGCGTGATAGACGACGCCCGCCACCTCATCAGCCTTGACTTAGCCAACGACGAACTGCGGGGGGCGGTGGTAAACCTGCGCAACGAGGTGGTCAGCACCGTCACCCTTCCCGTAGCTGGCAGGGCGGGGGATGAGGCCCTCAGCCTCGTCTGCGAGCTGCTGGACAATCTGGTCTACTCCACAGAAAAGCCTATCCTGGGCATAGGCATCGGCACGCCCGGCCTGGTGGACACCACCAACGGCGTGGTGTTGCGGGCCGTCAACCTCGATTGGCGCGACCTGCCCCTCGGCAGCATCTTACAGGAGCGGTACGGGCTGCCGGTGTACGTCGCCAACGACAGCCAGCTTGCGGCCCTCGCCCAGTACATGTTTGGCGGGCCAACGTATGGCCCCAACCTGGTGGTAGTCAAGATGGGGCACGGCGTGGGCGCGGGGATCGTGTTGAACGGGGGCCTTTTCCAGGGCGACGGCTACGGCGCGGGCGAAATCGGCCACCTCGCCGTACTTGACGGCGGCCAGCAGTGCCGTTGTGGCAACTTCGGCTGCCTGGAGACGCTGGTGAGCACACATTCTGTGAAGGCCCGCGCGCGCTCCCTGGCCGCCCAACACCCAGAGTCGCGGCTCAACAACATGGACCCTTCGCAAGAGTTGGATGTTGATGCCATCCACCGTGCGTTCCAGTTAGGGGATGTGGCCGCTAGGCACCTGGTGCTTGAAACCGGGCGCTACCTGGGTATGGCGGTGGCAAACCTCGTCGGCGCGCTGAACGTGAAGCACATTGTGCTCATGGGAGAGTTGGCCCGGTTAGGTACTCCGCTGCTGGAAGCCGTCCGCCAGGAGATGCTAGGGCGCTCCCTCCCTACGCTGGCGCAGGCCACCTGCATCGACCTGGTGGAGATGAACCCCCACGTGGTCATCCTGGGCGCGTCAGCCCTCTTATTGATGCATGAGTTGGGGTTAAGCCTCACTCGCTAGTCCGCTTATGCGCGGCATGGAGGAACTCCCTCGATGAGCAACTACGATAGATCTTGCGATTTGCTGGTAGGGGTAGACGTGGGCGGCACCAAGGTGGCCGTGCTCGTCGTGGAGGGGCATGAGCGCGTTCTCAGCCGTGTTACGATGCCCACCTATCTTGATGGCGCGGAAGCCACTGTAGCGGGCGTTGTCAGGGCCATACGGCTGGCCCTCAAAGCGGCAGGGGTAGATGCTAGCGAGGTAGGCTGCGTAGGAGTGGGGGTGCCGGGCCGCGTGGACACCGCCACGGGGGTGGTGCGGCACGCTGTGAACCTCGGCTGGCACGAGCTACCCTTGGGCGAACGGATATCGTCCGAGCTAGGGGTGCCTTGCCTGCTGGAAAACGACGTGCGAGTGGCGGCCCTGGGCGCGCAGCGGTATCTTGGCAGCGCGGCCCCAGCCAACATGGTCTACGTGAGCGTGGGCACGGGTATCGCGGCGGGCCTGGTGCTCGAAGGAAAGGTCTACCGGGGCACGCATGGCATGGCGGGCGAAATCGGTCACATGATAGTCGAGCCTGACGGCCCCCGTTGCGTGTGTGGTGCCAGGGGCTGCCTGGAAGCCCTCGCCGCCGGACCCGCCATAGCCCGCCTCGCGAAGTCAGCCGCCCGGAGTTCCAGGCAGTCCCTTCTGCGCGGTTACTCAACGCTGACCGCCACAGCCGTCTACGAGGCCGCGAGAGCGGGAGATGCCGCCGCTCAGGAAGTTGCGCGCAAGGCTGGGCGCTACCTGGCGCTCGCGATACAGCAGTTGGTCATGGCCTACGACGCGGAGTGCATCGTGCTGGGCGGTGGCGTCTCCCGCGAAGGCGAGGCGTTCTTGCAGCCCATATTGCACGAGCTTGAGCGTCTGCGGCAGGACTCGGCCCTGGCTCACGAGTTGCTACAGCCCTACATGATCCGCCTCTTACCTCCCGACTACGAAGCAGGTGCTTGGGGAGCCGTGGCCCTGGCGGGAAGTGGGCGCGCCAGCGCCCGGCATAGGGAGCAAACGGTAGCCAAGAAGATGGGCCGGATGCAGAAACTCGTCCCGTCCGAACCGGCCAAGCCGCTCAATTAGCTCGCGTCCCACTGTAACACCCCACAGCCTGCATCATCATGGACGCTGGCCGACTCGCACGAGGACAACATGCCGCTCAGAGACGAAATACTGGAACAGCCGGACGTGCTGCAACGCTGGCTGGATAGAAGCCTCGACGGCGTGAAGGAAATAGCCGAGGTGGTGCGACAGCGGGATGTGAGCTACGTCTTTATCGCGGCACGCGGCACCTCAGACCATGCCGGAGTGTACGCCCAATACCTGCTCGGTTCGCGCAACCGGCTGCCCGTGGCCCTCGCTGCGCCATCCCTTTTCACTATGTATCCCAACTCGCCACGGTTGGAGAACGCCCTGGTAATAGGCATTTCGCAGTCGGGCCAGTCGCCCGATATAGTGAGCGTCATCGAGGAGGGGCGGCGGCAGGGGGCCATCACGCTGGCTATCACCAACCACTCCGACTCCCCGATGTCTGCATCAGCCGAGCTAAACCTCGATATCGGGGCGGGCGCAGAGCTAGCCGTGGCCGCCACCAAGACGTACACGGCGCAATTGTTCGCCCTGGCTGCCCTTTCCGTCGCACTCTCGGGCAACAGCCGGGAAGACGTGGATGCACTACACCGGGTGCCTGGGGCCGTAGCGGCTTCGCTGGACCTCGAACGTGAGGCCGAGCGCATCGCCTCAAGGCACGCCGCGCTGGAGCACTGTGTGGTGCTGGGCCGGGGCTACAACTACGCCACGGCCCAGGAGTGGGCCTTGAAGCTCAAGGAGATGGCCTACGTGTTCACCGATGTCTACTCCACAGCCGACTTCCAGCACGGCCCTATCGCCATTGTCGAGGAGGGTTTTCCGATACTGGCTGTGGCTCCGGAGGGGGCGGTATTCTCCGACATGCTGTCTCTGATGGGCCGCCTGCGGGACGAGTACAAGGCCGAATTGGTGGTAGTCTCCGACAGCGACGAGGCGCTATCGCTGGGGCACGACGGACTATGCTTGCCGGGTGGGTTGCCGGAATGGCTTACCCCCATCCCCGCCATCGTACCAGCCCAGCTATTCTGCTATCACCTCACGCGGGCTAAGGGCTACGACACCGAACAGCCCCGCACGTTGCGCAAGGTCACGCTGACGCATTAGGGTTTAGCAGCGTGCGCCTGTCACCAGGGCAGGCTCGGCCACATGCGCCCACGTCCCACTACCCCAGGTGGGCTATAGAACGTCTTTGCCAGCGGGAATTACGGAGCCTGCACTTGCGCGGCAATGAGGCTGCCGTAGAGCCGGGCACCCGCGGGTGTCAGGTGTATGCCGTCCTTGGCGAAGAGCGCGGGCTGTCCTGCCGTGGCGGCGCGCCAGTCGATCATCACGGTATTGGGGTAGCGTTGCACGCCTTCCGCGATCACCTTGTTGTTGTTGGCTTCCCACTGGCGAGGCACCTTCACATTGACGAATATCACCCTGCGCACGTCGGTCAATAGCGACATTATCTGGTCGAACTGCTTGGCGGTGAAGGTGCCGTTGGTGCCCATGTGGATCACTACCACGTCGCCCAGCTTCCCGGTGTCGCGCTTGGCTCGTATCGTGTTGATAGCCTGTGACACCTGCCGGCTCTTTACCGCGTCAACCTCGGTAGGTGCGATGCTACCCAGCACGCGCACCAACTCCTTGGCCGCGCCCAGCATAACCGAGTCGCCTATCGCGGTGATCTTGATAGGTGCAGGCCCGGTTGGTGGCGGTGGCGCGGGAACGGCTGTAGGTGCGTCGGCTGGTATGTCGGTTGGCTTCGCGGTGGGCGCATCTTGGGAAGCATTGGCGGTAGGCGGGGCAGGTTTGTTGCCAGCGGCGGGCGTGGGAGGCACAGGCTTCGGCGTGGAAGGTGGGGCCGGGGGTGCGGGCTGCCCCACGGGAGGCGCTTCTACCACGGGCACGTTCGCCGGGTCGATGTTGAGCGTCAGGGCGGCCGCGAAGGCCCAACCCTCTGCGCCATCCGCCGTGCGTACCAGATACGAGCCGTTGCCTCTCAGCCTGCCCAGCAGCATGAGACTTTCCCCACGCGCCAGCACCTTGATGATCGCGTAGGCCTTGCCCGGCCCAGCCCTCAGGTTGACGCCCGTGTTGGTGATGGCATCGGGGACGCGCAACGTGGCCGTGGCCGTGGCTGTCGCGCTCGCAGTTGCGCTCGCGGTGAAGGTAGGTTCCGCCGTCGGGAGAGGCGTTGCGGTGGATTCGGCGTAAGTTGTGGCCTCTGTGGGCTGGCTTGTCGCTGGGCCTGCTTGCGGTGTGGGGTCCTCGTTCAAGCCGTACTCGCCCGGCTCTCCACTCAATCCGCCATCCGGTGAAATGCCCTCGGAACTGAAGATTTCCACGGAGTCGCCTGAAAGGTAGGAGGGTGGCGCGGGAGGCTGGGCGTTTACCACAGAGACACAGATGGCTACGCAAGCCAGGAAAGCCGCCGCGGTGCCACTCCGCCGGGCCGCGAGGTTCCACCACGTTACGCCGGGCCTGGTCCGCAACGCCCGCCATGCTCCTGCCAGGCCGCCGGTGCGTATCGGCGTCTCTACGTAGCGGTATGACAGTTCCGCCAGCAACAGGCTGGCGACCACCCGCAGGATGAAGAGGGGCGGTCCGTCGAAAGGCACGTCAAGCTCGGGCCGCGTCACCATGAACACCGGCCAGTGCCACAGGTATATGCCGTAAGAGCGCAATCCTACCCAGCGTATCGGCGCTACCCCCAGCAGGCTCGGGATCAGCCGGGCTTCGGGGTGAACCGTGGCGGCTATAGCAGCGACCGTGACAAGCCCGAGCGCGGCGAAACCGCCCTGGTAAAGGAACGGCTGGAACTCATCCAGGTATAGGAAGAAGCACACAATACCCGCCAGTGCCCCCACTCCCACAAGGTCGATCAGAAGCGGCTTTGCCCACCTCCATCGTGGGGCTTGCACGGTAGAGCGGTGCTGCCAGGGTGCCCACACAAAGGCAAGCGATACCCCCATCAGCAGACCCGCGGCCCTGGTGTCGGTGCCGTAGTAGATGCGCGAGGGGTCTACGTCGGGTTGGTAGAGCAGGGCCATTAGCACGAAGGAAGCTACAGCCCCCGCGAGCGCGCCGAGCAGCACTACACCCCGGCGCAGGAAGCGCATGCCCGCCACGAACAGTAGCGGCCACAGCAAGTAGAACTGCTCCTCAACCGCCAGCGACCAGAGGTGTTGCAGTAGCGAGGGCCTGCCCATTACCTCGAAGTAAGACTGGTGGTTGAATATGAGGTACCAGTTGGTTACGTACCCGGTCGCCGCCAGCACGTCTCCCCGCAGCCCCGCTACCTCTTCCGGCAGGAAAAGCACGCAGAAGGCGAGCGTGACCGCTATCACCAGGAAGAGGGCGGGCAGCAGCCTGCGCGCGCGTCTGAGCCAGAATGCCGGGAGATTGACGCTCCCGTGTCGCTGCCACTCCGCCAGCAGCAAGGAGGTAATCAGGTAGCCGCTGATGACGAAGAAGACCTCAACGCCAAGGAAACCACCGGGCAGCCAGAGCATGCCCGCATGGTAGAGCAATACCGCCGTCACGGCGATGGCGCGCAACCCGTCGAGGCCCGGCAGGTAAGGCAGCCGCCAACCCTGGGCCGCAGGCTCCCCACTCCGCTCCGCTTTACCTTCTATTTGCGTGGCCGGTATGCTGCTCGACATGATACTTCCATGCGCCCACGTGCCGGGTCGTTGACCAGGACTACCTTAGTTTAACATAACAATGCGGCTAATGCCCTAGTAGATTACAACACAAGCCCAGGGCGTGCAATTAGACTCTTGGCCTAACCCACACTAGTCATTTGTACTTAGTTGTTGGCTTGTGTAGAGTAGCACCTGCTGTGTAGCACATCCAGCACCCAAAGACGCAACGAAACGGCTCTACAGCGCGCAAGCACATTATACTCGGTGTGCCATGTTCTTGATATGATTTGAGAGACTTTGCGGCTACACTGGACCCTCCAACCCGGATGTTCAGGCGCACAATCGGCTCTCACATGCGCAATATAGGCACTTCCACACCACCCATCTTCAAATAATTGGCTAATTAGCTAATATCATCTTCACATTACATAACTCCGTCAGAAGTTTGTTAACTCTCTTATGCTTTTGGGAACCACTGGACACTAACACCCACAGTAAACCCCTATCCCTTGGCCCCACTTATGCTGAATACATTCGTGTCGCAAGCATTGCTGCCCTGCACGGACATTTATCAACCGTGGGCAAATATATGAGGCATGCGACAACCTAGAAGGAGATATCATGTCCGAACTTTCGCCGCACCTGATCGATTCGATTGTGGGCGGCTACAACGCAGACCCTTTCGCGGTCTTGGGGCCGCATCGTACCGGCCAAGATGGCCAGGCGAGCACCGCCGTGCGCGTTTACTTGCCCTGGGCGCAGGTGGTGGAGGTCGTCAAACACAATGGCGAGAGCCACGAAGCCTCCCGCCTGCACCCCTCTGGTTTCTTTGAGGCCCTCGTGCCCGGCGACGAGCATTTCGGCTACAGGCTGCGTGTGACTAACGACGCAGGCACCACCGTAGACGTGCACGACCCCTACTCGTACGGCCCCTGCCTCAGCGACTTCGACCTGCACCTGATCCGTGAGGGCAACCACTTTCGCACTTACGAGAAGCTGGGTGCACATGTGTTGGAGGTCAATGGCGTACGCGGCGTGCACTTTGCCGTGTGGGCACCGAACGCGCAGCGGGTCAGCGTGGTGGGTGATTTCAATCATTGGAACCCGAGCATCTATCCGATGCGACAGCACCCAGGCTTCGGCATCTGGGAGATCTTCATCCCCGGCCTGGCGGAAGGTGAAGCCTACAAGTACCACATCAGGTCGCTGTACAACAACTACGAGGTGGAGAAGGCCGACCCCTACGGCTTCTATGCCGAGCAGCGCCCGCGCACCGCCTCCAGGGTGTTCGACATCGGGGGCTACGAATGGGGCGACGGCCAGTGGATGCAGGACCGCAGCCGCTACAACGGGCTTGACGCCCCCATCTCGATCTATGAGGTGCACCTCGGCGGCTGGCGGCGCAAGGTGGAGGAGGAGAACCGGGTATTTAGCTACCGGGAATTAGCGCACGAGCTGGTAGACTACGTCAAGATGCTCGGCTACACTCATATCGAGCTAATGCCTCTCTCCGAGCACCCATACGACGGCTCCTGGGGCTATCAGACGATAGGCTACTACGCCGTCACCAGCCGCTACGGCACGCCCATCGATTTCATGTACCTCGTGGATGTGTGCCACCAGAACGGCATTGGGGTGTTCATCGACTGGGTGCCCGCCCACTTCCCCAAGGACGTGCATGGTCTCAACTACTTCGACGGCACCCACCTGTACGAGCACGCCGACCCGCGCATGGGCGAGCACCCCGATTGGGGCACGCTTGTGTTCAACTTCGGGCGCAACGAAGTGCGCAACTTCCTGTTGTCGAACGCTCTCTTCTGGCTCGACAAGTACCACATCGACGGCTTGCGGGTTGACGCGGTGGCCTCCATGCTCTACCTCGACTACTCGCGACAGCCGGGACAGTGGGTGCCCAACAGGTTCGGCGGCCGGGAGAACCTGGAGGCGATAGACTTTCTCAAGCGGTTCAACGAGCTTGTGCACCTGGAGTACCCTAGCGCCCTCACGATGGCCGAGGAGTCGACCGCCTGGCCGATGGTGACCAAGCCCACCTTCCTGGGCGGCCTCGGCTTCGACATGAAGTGGAACATGGGCTGGATGAACGACATGCTCAAATACGTCGAGCAGGACCCCGTGTACCGCCGCTACCACCACAACCTCATCACCTTCTCGCTCATGTACGCCTTCAACGAGCAGTTCCTTCTCCCGCTCTCGCACGACGAGGTGGTGCACCTGAAGAAGTCGCTGCTCGAAAAGATGCCAGGCGACGAGTGGCGGAAGTTCGCCAACCTGCGCGCCCTGTTCGGCTACATGTTTACCCACCCCGGCAAGAAGCTGCTGTTCATGGGCGGCGAGTTCGGCCAGCGTACCGAGTTCAACGAGCAACGCAGCCTCGACTGGCACGAACTGAGTAACGAGCCAAACGGCAGGCTGCTCGTCTTCATGCGCGACCTGCTGCACGCCTACCGGAACCAGCCCGCCCTGCACGAAGTTGACTTCAGTTGGGAAGGCTTCCAGTGGCTTATAGCCAACGACAGCGACAATAGCATCATCGCCTTCGCCCGTAAGGCCAAGGACCCCGACGACATGGTGGTAGTGGTGTGCAACTTCACGCCGCTGCCCCGCTACAACTACCGGCTGCCCGTGCCCCGCAACGGCTACTACCGAGAGATACTGAACAGCGACTCGTCGGCGTACTGGGGCAGCAACGTCGGCAACGCAGGTGGCCTTGAGACGGTGCCGGACCCCTGGTCGGAAGGTGGTTGCGCGCTCTACCTGACAGTGCCGCCCCTCTCAGTGCTGCTGCTCAAGCCCGACCCCTTGCCCGCAGCAGAGCCGGTGGAGGAAGCGCCAGCATCGGAGGCGGCCACGGAGGTAGAGTCCCCGCAGGCCTTAGCTCCAGCACCTGAGATCGCCAACGCCGCGTTCGAGCCTGCCCTCAGGGACCTCAACCTTGAAATAGGGCAGGCGGAGCAGCGCAAGGACGTCAACTACCTGGCGGGCGTGCTCGCTGACGACCTCACCTACGTGGACGCGCAGGGCAAGACGCTCGGCAAGCCTGAGTACCTGGCCTCTATCGCCGCCCCCTCTCACAAGCTGGAAAGCGTGGCCTCGGAAGTGATCGGCGTGAACGTCACTGGTGACACCGCCGATGTCGTGCTTGAGGTGACGGTGCAGGGCAGGAAATCGCTGCAGGGCACTTTCCGCCACGCCAGGACCTTGGTTCGCCGCCAGGGAGGTTGGCAGATTACCAACTGGGTAATCACCAAGATCGCAGGACAGTAAGACAACTGGACGCCATGCGGGGTCTAAAGCTTCAAGGAGGACGGGCTTCTGCACCTGTCCTCCTTGAACTTCTGGTGGCTAAAGAAGGTTAACGTTACCAGAAGCTATCTCACAGTAGCATGTCTAACCACCAGCACATGACGGGGCCTTGTCATTCTGAACGCAGTGAAGAATCTCGTCCTGGAGCACTCAAGCCACACCTTTCTTAAGGCAAGCGCTACTGTAGGAAAAGGGAAACACAGAGGTGATGGACGAGATTCTTCACTGCGTTCAGAATGGCAAAGGGGAGCTTTGGGTGCTTATCACCCCTCCATGCTCTGGCATGATTTCCAGAGAAGGTATCTTATGCCTCTTGACTATCCCGAATTCTTTACAAGGCAGATAGCAGCCAACACTGAAGCAATAGCCTGGGCTGTGGGGTTGGTAGGGGTTGAGCGATTCCACAGGCCCCCACCCGAACTGCTGGGCGAGTGGTCTGCCGCACGCCACCTGTTCCACCTGCTTTACTACGAGCGTGAGGTGGCCCTGCCTAGTCTTAGCCTGTGGTTTGGTGCGCCCTACCCCGACTTCACCAACTATAACGAAAATGCGGCGTATGCCACCATACCCAGCGAACAGGTTGTTCTAAGTGAGCTAGAGGGCCTGAGGGCAAAGCACTTGGCCCTAATCGGTGAGGCACATGGCGCTCTCTGGAGCGAGGAGCGTCAGACCCCCTGGGGCCGACGTACCTTTTATTGGGTAGCCAGCAAGACTCTCCAGCATGCACTTGAACACACCAACAACATACTTAAGATTGCGCTGCTGTGGGAGCACTATCAATCTCGCTCGCGCACGAGGGCAACCAATGTAGATGGGAGAGAAATCGGAGAGATGGAATAGGGCATGAGCCTAATCCGGCACCGGTTCCGTGGTCTGCGTTGCAGGGGTGGCGTTCATCGCCCGGCGCAAACTTATGAAGGTGTAGGCGGCACCGACGATGCGAGACAGCAGCCGGGACATGGCTGCTCCCCAACCGCCTAGTGACGGTATCATCAACGCCCCGGCTACTGTGATAGTAGCCACCCTCAGCCACTCGGCCACTCCCAGCACCTGCGGTTTCTCCAGAGGTAGCGCCACCAGGAACAGCGAGCTCGTCACCAGGTCGAACAATACGACGCTCAACAGCAGCATGAACAGCCCTGCGGAGGCTCGGTAGCTCTCGCCGTACAGTAGCTCAATCAGCGGCTGGGCCACAAGTACCGCCGTTCCCAGCATGGCCGCCAGGGCGAGCGAACCGCCCAGCACGCGGCGCGTGTAGCCACCGATGGCGGCCTGCCCATGGAGGCGATTGGCTCTGGGCAGCATCACCAGGATCAGGCTCTGGTTGAGCGTATCGAGTCTCATGGCGAGGGCCAGGGCGACCGAGTATACACCTACCGTGTCCGGCGTGGAGAGCCGCCCCAGTAGCAGCACGTCGGCCTGCGCAGCCACTATCGCACCCAGGGTGGCAAACCCCATCCACTTGCCGAAGTCCACCATTCTCCAGGCCACCCCGCCCCGCTGCAACAGCCCTCGTAGCGAGCGTAGGCTTCCCCCCGGAAGTCGCCAGGGCAGCCACTCGCGGGGCAGGAGGAACCAGGCCGGTAGGCTGCTAACGAGGGGCACCAGTACGTTCCAGGCGATGAGGGTGTTGAGGTCAAGCCGCCCCGCCGCCAATAGACCCAGGATGCCGCCCACCGTCAGCACCGCGTTCAGCACGCCCGCTATGCCAAGCCGCCCGAACAAGCCCAGCCCCAGCAGCACGGTGCCTGGATAGCTGCTGAAAGACAGGCTGAGGAGCGTGAGGAACGCCAGTTGAAGGTATGGCGTCAGGTCGGCATGCCCCAGCACGAAGGCCGCCAGGGGCGCTGATAGCAGCAGACTGAGAGCCGTAACTATGAGGCCGAACAGTGGGCGCAACACAAGGTACACCCTGGCGGCCTCGTATTCTGCTCCCCTCTCTCGCTCCCTGGCGACGTACTTGATAGCCGCCTGCGTGAGGCCCATGTCGGCCAGCGTGCCGCAAATCATCACGGTAGCCATGACTATGCCGAACCTGCCAAAATCGGTGGGGCCGAGGGCGCGGGCCGAAGCCACATTGCCCGCCAGCGCGAGCAGCAGTTGCACTCCGCGCCCGCCCACGGTGACCGCCAGGTCTGCCGCCACCCGGCCGCGCGCCACCCCTATCAGGTCCGCCAGCCCAGGTTTACTAGCCACGCGTTCGAGGCCTTCCCTCTGACTGTTCACCGTGTAATGCTGTCGCCTTAGATGGCCGCCCGCTCGCGGTGGGTGCCAGCGCCTGGAACCATGCAGCGGGGGCGCGCCGGTCGAGCGGCTTCAGCCGGGACATCGCCCACAGGTGCCGCCGGGCAGCGGCCCTATCGCCCACCGCAAGGTAAAGCCGTGCGAGCTTATAGTGCACGTTCGCCATACCGACTCTCGCACGCGCCCTTACCCGGTTCGTAATACCTGGGTTAGCCGCCAGGAAGCCACCGACTATGCGCAGGTAATCGAGCATTGGCGTTTCTCGCCCGGCCAGCGTGGTGCGGCCCGCGTGCTCTCTCACCAGCACCAGCGGCTCGGGCACGTAGCTGGCTTTATACCGGGCCGCAAGCCGCAGTGTCAGCTCGTAGTCTTCGTTCATGCGCAGGTCGCGGAAACCACCCACGCGCTCGAACGCCTCCCGCTTCACCATGAGAGTGCTCCCCCCGGCGACAGGCTCCTCCAGCACGTCACCCAGGATGTAGCCGTTCCACTGGGCCGTAAGGGGGAGGCAGGGAGACTCGATCAGGCCCCCTTCATCAAAGCGATAGGCGTTGCAGAAGGCGAAGCCCGCGTCCGGCGCGCGCGCCCACTCCTCAAGTTGCCTTTCGATGCGAGTGGGCTGCCAGAGGTCGTCGGAGTCGAGGAAAGTGACCAGCGGGCTTGTGCTGGCCGCTACACCCGCATTACGCAGAGGGCCGCGACGGTTGGAGTGGGGGAACCGGAGGCATGTGACGACCGGGCCTGCGCCTTCGAATTCGCGTACCACGTCGGGCGTGCCGTCTGTAGAGCCGTCGTCCACCACCACTACCTCGGCGGGCATGACCGTCTGCGACATCACGCTCCAGAGGGTCTCGCGCAGCAGGGTGGCGCGGTTGTACGTGGGTATCACGACGGCAACGGCGGTCGCACTATTCATCTGGTAGTCCCGTCCCGCAGCAGTCTCTTTAGCTGCCGCCGCTCTCTCAATCCCGCCAGCCATGCCAGACCATCACCGAAGGGGCGGAGGCGTATGCTCCTGTATTTTCCGCTCCCTACGCTGGCCTCTATTAGTTTGGAATAGCTCTCCGATGCCAACTCCCGGAAGACCTCCACAGGTCCGCTCGTGCGGTACAGCCTCCGCAGGTACTTGCTGTGCCTGGGCACCCAGCCAAACGAGTCTTGTTGCGTCTTGTAGTGCGCTAGCGCTGCTGCCTTCTTCTCGGCGGCCCAACCTACCACCTCCACGGCTACGTTGGCGAGGACCGGGGTAAGTGGCACCTGTAGCTCGTATATCCTGATCTTCGGGTGAGTCACGTCTCTGAGTGCGTGCAAGGTACTGGCCAGCACCCGCGCCACCTTCAAGTGCTCCGGGTGGAAATCGACGCAGGAAGGGGCGTAGACGACCGCCGGTTGCTCGCGTTGCAATATGTTTTCAAGGCGCTCCTGGAGGTCGTTAAGTGACCAGCTTCCTTCCGGCAGCCCCAGTTGAAGCAATTCCACCCGCCCTAGCGCCCGGACCGCCTGAATCGCTTCCATCTCGCGCAGCCTCCGCATCTCGTCGCGCCCTATGCCTCCCGCCCGCGAGCTACCGCCGTCTGTCACTACGAGCACGCACACCAGGTCCCCCGCCGCGACGTGGCGAGCTATAGCGCCCCCACAGCCGAGCGTCTCGTCGTCAGGGTGAGGCGCGATTACCAGCACACGCCCCGAAGCGCCGGGCTCGATGCGCCTCACTGATGGGCGTAGCAGCACCCCTGCCAGCATGAAGCCCAACTGCCAGCCGCGCTCCACCAGCGGGAAGACTACTCCGCGCGCCAGCCACCGCAGGACGAGTCGAAGGCTCTTATATATAGCGGCTATCATACCACGTCGAAATCTCCGGCGGTGATGTGCCAGGTACGCGGGTCCGACAGTCCGGCAATGTCCACGTCCGGCTGCAAGGGCACAATCTCGAAGTTGAAGGCCGTCCCCCTGCGCGTGGGGAGGAAACCCAGTCCCCGCAATTGGCGGTACAGCGTCGAGCCGGGGGCGGCGGTTGCCAGCACCATGCTCGCCCCCCGCGCCGATAGGTCATCGAGGGCGCACTTCAGGAGGGCGGCGGTCGTTGCCAGGTCGTTTCGCGCCATGAAGATGTCGGCTATGTAGGCGTTGACCCGCGCACCCCTGTCCGCCAGCCGGTACGCTATGTAGCCGCACGGTTCCCCACGCTTGCGTGCCACGAGCACCTTGTAGGAGTACGTAGCGGCTCGCGTGAAGCGCCAGTCTACCCACTCGGCCCGACGCGCCACAACGTTTTCGTATTCCCCTGACACGCGCGACCAGAGGCGGTCGAAGTCGTCCGGCCCTGAGGCTTGGTACACGCTCACGCCCGTTCTATTGGTCCTGCTATTCATAATGCTCCGAAACAGGGAGCGCCAGACAAACGACCCTGTCCCCGCTACCACCGCTGCTGCTTTGCCTGTTGGTCCCGGCAATACACCACCTTCGCCCACCGCGTGCTCCGCGTGGAGGGGGAAGCGCAACCATGCGAGCGGGAAGACGCGCCTGTAGCCGAGGGCGTAGTTGCGGGTGCCCCATTGTTCGTTGGGCAGGCCCAGCACCGCCGCGTACCCCACTGCGGCCCACGCGCTATGCGCCGCCTCGCCCAACCCTGTGAGTATCCCTTGCCGCCGGAAGTCGCGTGCCGACATCGCCTCTACCGCGTGGACGGCCGGGCGCTCTTCGCCCCGCAGCCTCACCCGAAGTGGGATGCCGCCGTACTGCCCCACGATGCGCTCGTCGCCATGTGTCGCCGCCACCCACACCGCAGCCGGGGAAATCTCCCGCTCCATCAGCTTCCACCGCCACACCTCAACCGGGCGCTCTCTACCGAACGCCTCAGCGTAGAGAGAGGCCAGTCCCGCTTCGTCGCCGGGCCTGTAGCGGCGCACGTACCAACTGGTGGGTCCGGCTTCCGCCGATTGCAAGGGTATTCTCCTTCAGGCTGATGCTGGTCTACCGTTTCTACGTCACGTTGAGGCCGGGTATTCAGTATAGCGCACCGTCAATGGGCGTTCACATTATTCCTACACATGAGGTTACGATTTTCGTATGCGGCCATTGTAGCGGCAAGTCTGCTATTCTGGCGCAAGTTTGGTGCGGCTCTGCGACTTGTTCTTGCAACTGTGGCACTTACTATTGTCGGGCAGGAACCAGCAACCCTGTTGTTTAAATGGATACTGAAAACATTCTTCGGCATAGAGAGGGATCTATTAGAAACTGGCGCGCGCTGAACAGGACGCTCTTGGATCGACGTTCAACTTTACGCAAACACCTCCAATTCGGGGAGGCAATTCTCCAACAACCTATTGACACGCACACGATCTTCTGCTAATATCATCTGGCATCGCGTTCACTCGTGGTGCAAGGACCTCGAAGGATCTCTCACCAGATCGTTCGAGGTTTCTTTTTGCCTCTTCCCAGAATGTACAAGCCTCTGCGCAACCGGAGCCGTGGCAGTCGCGGCACATCCGGTTGTATGCTATGTCATTGAGCGAGTCGAGCAGCACCCTCAGCGCGTTGTATATATCCAACCTCTTGCCCGTCAGGTACACGTCCACTCGAAGTGGGCAATTCTGCTATAATCATTGGCAGTTGGCTAATCAACCAGACGACAGCTTGCTTTCCCTACAACCTGGGGCTACCATGCACATAACCAACCATACGTCGCCAGGCGCGACCGCAGACACGCTGCCCGGCACCAATCACCTCGCTTTGGCTGTCGATGCCACCCCTGTGCTCCTCGCCTATGTAGATGGCGGCTATCGTTTCGTGTTTGCCAACCACGCCTTCGCTCAGTGTTACGGCCTCACGGTCGCACAGGTCGTCGACAAGCAGGTTGATGAAGTGCTCGATGCAGGCACCTACGCCGCTATCCGCACCAGCTTGGAAGCCGCGCTCAGCGGACAGCCCTTCGATTTCGACGTTGCGCCTGCTTCCGCGGAGGGCCGCTACCTGCATGTCTCTCTGGTGCCGGACTCGGATGAGCAGGGGCAAGTCGCGGGAGTGGTAGTTACCATCAGCGACATCACTGAGCGCACCCTTGCCGAGGCAGACCTCCGCCGTCGGGAGCAGGAGCTTAGAGACTTCATTGAGAACGGGGCAGTTGGCCTCCACTGGGTGGGGCCAGACGGCAAAATCCTGTGGGCCAACCGGGCCGAGCTTCAGTTGCTTGGCTACGGCGAGGACGAATACATAGGACATGACATCGCGGAGTTTCACGCCGACGGGCACATCATCAACGATATCCTCCGCAGGTTGAGCGCCAAAGAGACTTTGCACGGTTACGAGGCGAGGCTGCGAGCCAAGGACGGCACGGTCAAGCATGTGCTGATTAGCTCCAACGTGCTGTGGGACGACGATGGGCGCTTCGTGCATACCCGCTGCTTCACCCGCGACATCACTGAGCGCAAGCTGGCGGAAGAGGCCCTGCGCGAGAGCGAAGAGCGGAACCGCGCGGTGCTGGAGCAGGTTTCCGAGGCCATATTCCTGCTCGACCCCGATACGAAGCGGTTCGTGGTCGCCAACCCCGCCTTTCAGAGGTTGTTGGGATACACGGCTCAAGAACTGGTAGGAATGCAGATATACGACGTGCTGCCCTACGAGCGCGAGCGCATAGACCGCACCGTGCAACGGGCGCTCGACTCCGGGGAATACTACGTAAGCGACCGTCTCTACCGCCGCAAAGACGGCACCCTGGTCAATGTCGAAGTCGGCATTACCCCGGTCTCCTATGGCGGCAAGAGGGTGCTCTGCCAGGTTATCCGCGACATTACAGAGCGGAGGAAGAGCGAGGAAGAGCGCAACCAATTGCTGGAGAGCGAGCAGTCGGCCCGTACCGCCGCTGAGGAAGCGCTGCGTATGCGCGATGAGCTGCTTGCCATCGTTTCGCACGACCTCAAGAACCCACTAGCTGCGATAAAGGGGAACGTTCAACTGGCGCGGCGGCGCGTGCAGGAAACGAGCGGTGCGGACGCGGGCCGGGTCGTGAGCATACTGGATAGGATTGACGAAGCCCAGGCAAAGATGAATATGCTCATCAACGAGCTAATGGACTTCGGTCGCTTGCAAGCCGGGCTTCCCCTTACGCTGCAACGCCGCCCCACAGACCTCATGATGCTGGTACACGAGGTGGTTGCACAACAGCAGCAGACCACCAACCGGCACAACATCCGCGTTGCTGCAAACGTACCGGAACTTGTAGGCTCGTGGGATGCCGAGCGGCTTGAGCGCGTAATCGCTAACCTGCTGTCCAACGCCGTCAAGTACAGCCCAAGCGGTGGGGACATCACCGTGGAAGTAGCGCAAGAGGCTGTGGCGGATGAGCAAAGCGGCGAAGGCACTGGGGCCGAGACCTGGGCAACTATTACCGTCAGCGACCAGGGCCTGGGCATCTCCGGCGATGATATGCCCCATATATTCGAGTGGTTCAGGCGTGCCAGCGACGTGTCCGGGCGAATCAGCGGCGCGGGAATCGGCCTGGCAAGCTCGTTGCGCGCGGTGCAGCAACATGGCGGAACGATCAGCGTGGACAGCCAGCCTGGGGTGGGGTCAAGCTTCACCGTTCGCCTGCCCGTTGGTAAGTAATAAGTATGATGGCTCCCAGAAATGCTGTACCTTAGATTTTATTCCCCTAAACTTGCTATAATTCCAACCAGCACATACTCACTAAACGGCACGTTCCGCCCTCACGCAGGCAAACGGCAACACGCCCCCACCCTGCCTGCTAAGAGCGTTACGAGTTACGCGTTACGTGTCACGCCTTACAACTCAATCATAACGCAACATTCTCCGCTGATACCGATTCGATCCTGGAGCACGCTTAATGGGTGAGACATTTCTCTGGTGGTTGACAATACAGGTGCTCGGCCTGGTGGCGCTGCCCATAGCGGCGATGCTGATGCGCGGAGTGCCCGACCGGGGGTACATAGCCGCCAAGCCGCTCGGCCTGCTGCTCGTCACCTGGCTGGCGTTCACTTTCTCCATGACCGGCGCGGTGCCGTTCGGACGTCTCCTGCTGTTCGGCTGCTTGCTGCTCCTCGCGTTGTTCTCCGCCTGGCTGCTGTTTCGCGACAACCGGGCCTTGTTGTGGGAGCTTCGCGCGCACTTCCGCACGCGCTCGTTCCTGCGGCACCTGCTGGCCGCCGAGTTGCTGTTCGCGGTACTGTTTGCCTTCTGGGCGTGGATGCGGGCCTTCAACCCCGAAATCCTGGACCAGGAGAAGTTCATGGACTACGGCATCCTGAACTCCATCCTGCGCAGCGGCAGCATGCCCCCGCCCGATATGTGGCTCGCGGGGCACTCACTCAACTATTACTATTTTGGCTACATCCTCATGGCCGCCATGTCCAGCCTGAGCGGCGTCGCGCCCTCGATTAGCTTCAACCTCGCGAACGTCTTCCTGTTCGCCATGACGGGCCTGCTCACCTATGGCGTGGTCTACAACCTCATCGTAGGCACCATCCTGCGGCGGTCTGGACGGCCCGCGCCCGTCGTGGCACCCGCGCCTCCACCCCCAGCCCCGACACCCCGGACCAGGGGCAACGGCCGCCGGAGCACCAGACCGGAGCCAGCGCCGAACAATCCCTTGCCCACGCGGCAGGCGCACACCCAGCAGTTCGCGCTCGCCGGTGCCTCAGCCAGTACCTATTCCACCGTCGTAGATGAAGAGGTAGTGGCAACCCCGTTGCCCTCGCGCCGACCTAGAGCCGCAGCGCACCGCGAAGAGGTTACGGTAGTTGAGACGGTGGAGGCGGGGGAGGGCACCGACGACCCCACACGCCGCGTGCCGTTCTTTTTGTCGCCCATCCTCTACGGGGTGCTGGCCGCCCTCATGGTGGTGGCGATGGGTAACCTGGCGGTGCCGTTCGCCAAGAAGGACGCACCCGGAGGGCGGGCCGATGGCAACGGCTGGAGGTTCTGCTTCTTCTGCGAGAAGCAAGGCTATGGCTACTGGTGGGACCCGTCGCGCATAATTATGGACTACCGCACGGTGCAACAGCCGGACGGCACCTTACTAAAGTCGGAGGTGGGCTTCGAGACGATCAACGAGTTCCCAGCCTTCTCTTTTGTGCTGGCCGACATGCACCCGCATCTCATGGGACTGCCCTTCGTGCTGCTGGCGGCGCTCACCGCCTACGCGCTGGGACGCCGCAAAGTGGCCCGCTCCAACCGCTGGCGTGACGGCTTGCCGCATGGCCTTGCGGGGTGGCTGGGGCTGCTCCTGTCCGGCATGATCGTGGGTGCCCTCTACACGATCAACACCTGGGACTACCCTACATACTTGCTGGTCATGCTTGGCGGGCTGGCGCTGCCCTATATAGCGGCGGCGCACAGGCCAGACAGCGGCGGGTGGCGCTGGGCCAGGCCCTTCGTCGTCTACGCCGCCCTCCTCATCGTGACTAGCCTGCTGGCCTACCTGCCGTTCCACCTGACCTTTACGTCCTTCGCCGGTGGCGGCCCCGTGGCCCTGCCCCCGGACGTGGCGAACATACCGGTGCTCGGCGGCCTGTTGCAGCGACTCAGCGGCCTCTTCCTGCTCAACACCGCCGACAAGACCATCACCGGCTTTATGGTCATTTTCGGCATCTTCCTGCTCTCCCTGGTGGGGTGGGTCGTCTACGAGTTCGCCACTTACATGCGCAAGCGCGTCCGCACCAGCGAGGATGGCGTCAATACGCTGCTCATCTTCGGTATCGTGCTCATGGCGATCCTGCTGATAGCGGTGTGGACGCGTTTCCCGCTCTTCGCGTTTCTGCTGCCCCTCATCATCATGGCGGGGTACCTCATCTGGCAGGAGCCGCGACGCACCGAGCGCAACCTGGCGCTGGGCATCTTCCTGGTCGCCGCGACAATCGGTCTCGGAATAGAGATCATCTACCTGCACGACAACTTCGGCAACCGGATGAACACCCTATTCAAGTTCTACTACCAGATGTGGGTGCTCTGGTCGCTGGCGGCGGCTTACGGCTTCTGGCGCACATTGCAGGCGGCTTTCGGCAAGAACCGGCTGATGAGCACGGGGCGGGGCCAGGACCGCGTGGAGTGGGCGGTGAACGATACCTCCACCGGCCTGAAGGTGCTGGCGGGCACGTGGGCGGCGGCCTTCTTGTTGCTGGTGCTCTCCGCGCTCCCCTACGCCTGGTTCGGCTCTCAACAGAGGAACATGGTCGAGAACAAGTCGCCCGTGGGACTCGACGGCTTAGAGACCCTACGCAGGAGAAACCCCGCTGACTACGAGGCCGTCACGTGGCTCAACACGAACGCCGGGCCGCGCGACGTGGTGCTGGAATGCTGCCGCAACGAGTACGACTGGCCGGGGCGCATCTCGGCCTTCACCGGGCTAGCCACGCTAGTGGCGTGGGACACGTCGCACGAAAAGCTGTGGCGGTCCAGCCAGCCCGCCTTGTCATCAGAGGTGGACCGCAGGCGGCAGGTGGTGAACGCCATCTATCAAGGTACCGATCCCGACAACGGCGCTCTATTGACACCGCAGAAGCTGCTTGACACGCTCAACTCCTATGGTGTGGACTACGTGGTGGTCGGCGCGATTGAGCGTGGCGTGGTCGGCCCCAGGACTAACGAAATCAGCGCCGCCGAGCGGATTACCCCCTACGGCGAGAACGTAATGAAGGCGGCCCTGCCCGAGGTCTTCCGGTCCGCCGATGGCAACGCCGTAATCTATGGGGTGCAGGGCGCGCGGGTGGACCCGAACGCGGTGGTGCCCACCCCGCTGCCCGAGGTCACACCCGGCGCGGAGGGCCAGCAGGCCGATCCGAACGCCCCGCCGCAGGCCCTCCTCGACCGCACTGGCCCAGGCCCCAACCGAGGCCAGTTCAACCTGCCGCGTGGCATAGCGATAGACGCGCAGGGCAACTTCTACGTGTCGGACACCGAGAACAAGCGCATCCAGAAGTTCGACCCCTCGGGCGCGTGGCTGCTATCGTTCGGGGCCGAGGGCACGGAGGTAGGGCAGTTCGCCGCTATCAACGAGGAGTCGGTGGGCACCGGGCCGGGCGGACTGGCCGTGGACGCTGACGGCAACATCTACGTGGCCGACACCTGGAACCATCGCATCCAGAAGTTCGACTCGGAGGGGCACTTCGTCAACGCCTGGGGTTCGTTCATCAGCCTGGCCGACCCGGCGGTGGCTGACGCGCCGGATAGGGACAGCCGCTTCTACGGCCCGCGCGGTGTGGCAATCGGCCCCGACGGCAACGTATACGTGACCGACACCGGCAACAAGCGCGTACTCATTTTCACCCCGGACGGCGAGTTCGTGCGGAAGATCGATTCCGGCATGAGTCCTACCAGGGTCGCCCCCGACTACGCTTTCAACCAGCCGGGCGAACTGAATGAGCCTATTGGCATCGCGGTGGACGCGCAGGGCAACGTCTACGTGGCCGACGCGAACAACAGGCGCATCCAGAAGTTCGACGCAGCGGGACAGCCGGTAGCGCAGTGGCCTGTGCCAGCCCCGAACTGGGAGCCAGGGCCTTATCTTGAGCCGTTCCTGGCGATTGACACCGCGGGCAACCTGCACGCCACCGCGCCCACGGGCAAGGCTGTGCTCAAGTTCGACCCGAACGGGCAGATAGTAGCCACGAAGAACGCCAAGGGTGCCGTTACTCTCAACCTGCCGACGGGCCTGGCAATCGCTCCCGCAGGTAACGTGTACGTGGTTGATACCGCCAACAATAGCGTGGTGGACCTGGGCACCGTGCCATAGACGATAGACACTAGCAAGCACACAAAAGGGCAGGATTCCAATAGCTGAGTCCTGCCCTTTCTGTTTTCAGCTATCCGCGCACTACCACACGGCCTCAGAGCAGATTGCGCTCCGCGAAGTACACGCCCAATGCGAAGGCTGCGGCGACAAGCATCACGACCAACAAGAACGCGCCAAGAATAAGCAGCCAGCGCGGGTTAGCCTCGCCCCCTTCATCACTGAGGGTACCCTGGTGTTCGCTGCCTGGTCCCCTCATGGCGCAACTCCCTGGACGGGTTCCGGCCACGGCGGAACCGTCGGGGTGGTCCAGCCATTGCTGCCCGCGTACAGGCCCAACGCGAAAGCTACAAGCAGGAGCAAGCATACCACTGCTACACCCAGAACCCAGGACCGCACTGAGGTGCCGTTCATCGCCTGCACCTTCCGTTTGTAGCATGGGAAAGGGGGTCGGGCGGGGCTTCATTCTCGGCTACGACTTCGACGGTGGTGATTACATGCCGCTGGCTCATTAGCTCCTCGGGGCGAGCGGGGTCGAGCATCAGGGACAGCAACCGGGGTTTCGCCATCGCGTTGCTCACCTCATAGCGACCCGGCGCGATGTTCGACGGGATCACCAGGTACGTTTCGTCTCGGACCACGTAGTTACCAAGGTCTTCTATCTCACGGGCTGCTACGTAGTCCTCGAACTGGTCGAACAGAGGCACGTGGCCCTCCATCGCCAGGTTGTCCCCCAGCACGGTGACCATCGGTGGAATCCAGTCGCCCCTGGCGTACCAGTAGCGCACCAGCCGCCAGGGTTTGCCGGCAGTGGCTTGCGGCTCGGCATCCACTCCCACCAGCGTCAGGAGCGAGGTGTAATGGATGTCCAGCTTCTGCGAAGGGTGCGAAGCAGGGTCCTCTATCGACACCATCCAATCAAGTGGCGGGTCGTCGGCGGGGCGCACGCGGTACAGGTTCAGCCAGCCGTACTGCATCCCCACGTCCGAGTGGAACATGCCGGTCAGTACAGGCTCGTACCATTTGAGGTTATTGTCGTCGGGGTCGGCAATGAAGTTAGGCTGCCAGCTATCCCTGCTGTGGATGCTTGAGTAGACAGGCCCTTCCGGCCACGGCACCTGGCCGGGCGGGGGGTCGCCTGCTGCCGGGCCTGCCTGCACGCGCAGGTCGGGCCGCACGCCGCACAGCCTGGTGTAATAGAGCAGGTCGTAGCCAAGGGAAGCGCCCCTGTGGTACAGGTTTGCACCCTCCGGCAGCATGTCCAGGGCGTTGCCGTAGAAGTCGCGGAAGCTCAGGTCCTTTGACATGTTGTTGGGCGCGAGGTTGCGCTGCCAGTCCCAGCCCGCGCCGCCCAACGCCAGGGTAGCCACCACCAGCGCGGGCAGCACGGCCTTGACCTCCACCGTCCTCAGCAGTCCCGGCTGCAAGCCAATTTGTCTCTCGGCTGCCAGGCTGATAGTGGGCCTCTGCGCCTGCCCGTATGGAACACGGAGCAGTACGCGCAGGCCCGCCGCTACCGCTTCGAGACCCATCGCGGCGCAACAAGCCGCAACCCAGTAGGCGGGGATGTAGTAAACGTCGCTATCGGGTACCTTGTAGTTGATGTAGAAGATAAGGTTCGCCAGTATGAACGGTACGAGCAGGAAGAAGCACCGCAGCCGGGTGAACAGCAGCCGCCACGCCCCTAGCAGCAGGAGCGCCACCCCGATTGGCCCCATGTTGCGGCCAAGCAGGTGCAGGAAGAGCGCGATACGGTCGGGCACCTCCTGGAGTGTGTAGCCGAAGCGGGCCTCCTTGAAGGCGTCCAAAGTAACCGCTTTGAAGAGGGGCCAACCCTGCTCGACCCTGGGGAAGAAGTCGCCATAGGGCACGTTTGGCAGGTCAAAGTACACCCATGTGTAGGGCACCACGACCGCCACCAGCGCCACAGCCAGGCCAAGCAACCCCCCCCGCAAGTCAAGACCGCGAAGTAGCTCGCTCGCCTTGCCGGGTGCAGGTGTCCGGCCATCGGTGGCCTCACGGTCCGGTTTCGGCCAGCCGAGCAGCGCGAATATAGCCAGCGCGGGTAAGTAGAGCACATTAGACGGGTGGATCCCCAGGCTCAACCCGAACACCGCCGCACCCGCAATGAGCCAACGGCGAGCGGCACGCCAGGACGAGGTCGAGTTGGTGTCGCTCCTGGAGGCTCCCCACTCCAACACCGCCAGCACGACGAACGCCAGGAAGCACATGTTGGGCGCGTAAAGCTCCGCGATAACGGCCTGCGACCAGAAGGTGAGCGACAGGGCGAACAGCGCGCTGCCTCCGAACGCGGTCAGCCTCTTGCCGGTGAGGTGGCGGGAGATTACCGCGTAGAGCATGCCCACCGACAGCGCCGCGCACAGCGCCGACATCCAGTTGACGCGGGTTGCGGGTTCGCCAAAGGGCAGCCAGGTGAATAGGTGCCCCAACCACACGTACACGGGCGCACCGGGGATGTGGGCCATCTCCAGCAGCCCGCTCTTGGTGACAAGCTCAGGCGAGTCGAAGCTGGTGGAACTGATGGTCGGGGCGAGAGTGGCGCTATACAGGCAGAGGCTGGAAAGCGTAACGAGGGCGGCAACCAGCCAGTCAAAGGGGCCCCATGACATACGCGCGCGGGACCGCAAGTAAGGCGCATGAGGAGCGTTCGATGCGGGATAGTTTACCTGGGCAGATACGATGCTATGTAAGAATACTAAGGACATTAATTTGCAAGCTTCTAAAGAAAGTATAGACCCCGCTGATTCGTCATGTCAAAGTATGTTGTAGAAGCTCATGTGTAGGTGCGCATCGCAGAGGGAATTATTCACGATTATTGACCGCCGAGTACATCCTGCCTTATACAGGACGTACAAGTCGCGTCATTTATAGCAAAGCAAGTAGCAGACCCAGGAGAAACGTCCGATGATGGTAGTAACCAGGAAGATCAGCACAAACACGCGCGGCGACGGGCACACCGTAGATATTACCACCGAAGTTGAGAAGGTTATCAGAGAGGCGGGCGTGGGTAGCGGAGTAGTGACGCTGTTCGTCGTGGGGTCCACGGCGGGGCTTACCACGATCGAATTCGAGCCGGGAGCGGTGGCCGACCTGGGGCGGGTGTTCGAGAAGCTGGCACCCCGTGACGCCGAGTACCAGCACGAGTTGAGGTGGCACGACGACAACGGCCACAGCCACGTCCGGGCGGCGCTGCTTGGACCATCACTTTCCGTGCCTTTCGTGTCCGGTAAGCTGGTACTGGGCACATGGCAGCAAATCGTCGTGGTCGATTTCGACACTCGCCCCCGCAAGCGAGAAGTTGTCGCGCAAATCCTGGGGGAGTGACACGGCATAACGCCACCGGTGGTGTAAGATGAAAGCGAAAGGGGAAGCGAGACACGGCAATGCTATCCAACTTCCTCCGGGCCGTATCATCGCTGCGTATCGTGGACATGGACAGCGGCTAAGTGGTAGCAAGATAGAGGGGTGAAACATTGGCTGAAATAGAGGTTGTGGTTGGAGAGGTCGAGACTCCGGCCGGGGTGTTTGGGGCCGTGCTTACTTCCCGCGGATTGAGCCGCCTGATATTCCCTGGGGAGGACTTCGGGCAGTGCGAGGCCTGGGTGGGGCGCTGGGAACCTGGGGCCGCTCGCACCGACGAGCAAACGGGCCTGCTACACCTGGGCGAGCAACTAACCGCCTACTTCGAGGGCACCCTCAGAGAGTTCACCGTGCCGCTCGACCTGCGAGGCACACCCTTTCAGTTGCGGGTGTGGGCGGCGTTGCAGGAGGTCGGTTACGGAGAGCTACGCACCTACGGGCAGGTGGCCTCGGGCATGGGTGCAACTAAGGCCGTGCGGGCGGTGGGCGCGGCCAACGGTGCCAACCCGGTGCCCATCATCGTGCCGTGCCATAGGATCATCGGGAGCAACGGGCGCTTGGTGGGCTATGGCGGCGGCCTCGACATGAAACGCCGCCTCCTTGAAGTGGAAGGGGTAATGAGTGCGTTCGAGCCGTCGCAACCGCTGGCTGCCCGTGCCCGCTCGCTCTCCTCTGCCCAGGCCGTGTAACCCACACCTGGAAGTAAGCCCCCCCGCTTCCACCCGTTCGTGACGCGGACCTAACGCAACCCCTATGGAGAGCCTACTCCCAGCCCTTGCAGCCTCGCCGTTGCGTCCTGCTTTATCGTCTCGTTCGAGCTAATCTCCAGCACTTTGCGGTAGTCGGTGGTGGCCGGCTCTTTGTCGCCTTTGGCCTCGTATGCCATGCCCCGCCTGTAATAGGCCATGTCGTAGTCACTGCGGTGCAGGATGGCCGCGCTGAACTTCGCGATGGCGTCATCGAACAGGCCCGCCCGGTACAGTCTGCTACCCGAGCGCATCTGGCTGTCCACCAGCGCCGCGGTGAAATCGTCTGAGGGTGGCCTGAACGCATAGAGCACTGAAGTGGCCCCCGCGCAGGCCAGCACCACAAGGAACGTCACAAACACCGACCGCCAACCCATGTTGGTCTGTGCCGATCGCGCCTGCATCAGGAGCATGTCGGAATAGTTGATCGGGTTGCCGGGAGGGGGTGCCGGGATATCCCTCTCCCGCCACTCAATTACAGCTTCTTTGGTTCGTGCTTCTCTCTTTATCATGAGGCTTTCCGTCCGGCAGGCACGCTACACCGGCAAGAAGGATTCTATCTACATTTAACACAACAAAACAGCGGCAAAGGGTCGTTTTCTCGGTATACTGGTACCGACTGAAAGTGAATTTGGATGCAGGGAGCAGCAGATGGCTGAGGTGAACGAGCTTGATACGCCCGCCTTGTTGGTGGACTTCAAGCGAATGCAACGCAATATCGCCGCGATGCAGGCAACGTGCGACCGCAATGGCGTGGCGCTCAGGCCGCACACTAAGACGCACAAGTCGCCCGCCGTGGCTCGCTTGCAGGTGGCGGCGGGCGCGCGGGGCATCACGGTAGCTAAGGTGGGCGAGGCGGAGGTCATGGTGGAAGTCGGGTTCGATGACGTCTTCGTGGCGTATCCACTGATTGGTGAGAGCAAGTACCGGCGGCTTCTGCCCCTGCTGGAACGCGCGCGAATTGCCGTGGCCGCCGACTCGCTGGAAGGTGTGGAGATGATGTCCGGCTTCTTCGGCCCGCTTGGGGTGAGCGTACCCGTGCTGGTGGAGATAGATACGGGCTTCCGGCGCACGGGCCTCCCTAACGCGGATGCGGCGGTAGCCCTGGCCCAGGCGATAGACCGCGCCCCCGGCCTCGCCTTTGAAGGGCTGATGGAGTTTTCGGGCCACTCCTACGCGGCGTGCTCGGAGGAGGAGCGCCGGGCGGTGGGGCATGCTGAAGCGTCCATGCTGCTGGAAGCCGCCGACCATCTATCGCAGTTGGGCCTGCGTGTGAGAGTGATTTCCACCGGCTCTACCCCTTCGATGCCATTCGTCGCTGAGACGCCCGGCGTGACCGAGGTGCGCCCCGGCGTCTACGTGTTTGGCGACCTGAAGCAGGCGGAGCTTGGCACCCTACGACGAGACGAGTGCGCCCTCACGGTGCTGGCTACGGTGGTGAGCACGCCCGCCCCCGGCCGCTACATCCTCGATAGCGGCACCAAGGCCCTCTCCAGCGACCACTACGCCACCTGGACCTACGGCGAGCTAAAAGACTACCCCGGCGCTATCATCACCCGCGCCAGCGAAGAGCACGGCATCATCGCTGGCGCGGACCTCCCCCTGCGCGTCGGCGACCGGGTGGAGGTGATCCCCAACCACGCCTGCGCCACATGCAACATGCATGACGAGTTCTACATCGTGGATGGTGACACCGTGTTGGATGTGTGGCCCGTGGCTGGTCGGGGCAAGTTCCGCTAGCAGAATCCCCCTGCGGCCTCATGTGGGCAGCGTGCCTTTATACGGCACATGGTGGGAGAACAACTCGTCACTAGGCTATGCGGCGAGGCTTGGAGCGGTTGTCAGCAGCGTGGACTTCAGCATTACCTGATGTATAATGGCTCTTCGGAACCCACCTTTGCACTTTGGAAGTTACTACGATGGACACACAAACAAGCCTCCCAGGTACGGGTGAGCGACTGGTAATCGTCAAGCAGGAGCCATTCAACGCCGAGACGCCTCTATTCGCCTTGCGCGAGTATCTCACGCCAAACGAAAACTTCTACGTGCGCAGCAACTTCCCTGTGCCCCGCGTAGCAGGCGAGACGTGGCGGCTTCGCCTGGGCGGAGCGGTTGCCCAGCAGGTGGAATTTACCCCGGACGACCTGCGGTCCATGCCCGCGCGGGAGCTTGCGGCTACACTGGAGTGCGCGGGCAACGGTCGCACCGGCTTTTCACCTCTGCCGCAAGGCGAGCCGTGGGGAGTCGGTGCCGTGGGTACCGCCCTGTGGCGTGGCGTATCTCTGGCTTCGCTCCTTGAGCGGGCGGGACTGAGCGCGGGTGCCGTGGAGGTGCTGTTCGAGGGGGCCGACAGAGGCGTGCCTGCCGCGGGTGCGGTGGAAGCGCCGTTCGCCCGGTCGCTGCCCCTGCCTAAGGCCATGCACCCCGACACGCTGCTCGCCTACGAGATGAACGGTGCGCCCCTCCCACCTGAGCATGGTGGCCCAGTGCGCCTGTTGGTGCCCGGCTGGTATGGCATGGCCTCGGTCAAGTGGCTCATGTCTATCACGGTGCTGGAGCAGCCCTTTACCGGCTTCTACCAGAGAGAGCGTTACGTCCTCGACTTTCCAGGGGCTTCCGAGGCCCTGCCCGTGCGCGAGATGCAGGCCAGGGCGCTAATCACCAGTCCCACACCTGGGGCGGTTGTCGCGCCGGGGAGCCACACCGTCTCCGGCGTGGCCTGGTCGGGGCGTGCCCCCGTTGCGTCGGTGGAGGTGAGCGTCGAGGGTGGCGGCCCCTGGCGACCCGCACGCTTGCTGGACCCGCCCGCGCCCTACACCTGGAGGCGTTGGGAGTTCGAGTGGCGGCCCACCAAGCTGGGCCGCCACGTACTGCGGGCGCGCTCCATAGATGGCGAGGGCAACGTGCAGCCGGACCTTGCCCCCTGGAACAGGCTCGGCTACTGCAACAACTCGGTGCAAGCGGTGGTCGTTGACGTTAGGGACTGAGGCGGCATGCATCAGCTATCACACCGGCGAGGGATCGAATGAGAGAGGACGTTTACATCCACCCCACAGCCGACGTATCCCCGAAGGCTACGCTTGGGCCGGGCACCCGGATATGGCACGAGGTGCAGGTGCGCGAGGGGGCCGTGCTGGGGCGCAACTGCATCCTGGGCAAAGGCGCGTACGTGGACTTTGGCGTGCGCATCGGTGACAATGTCAAGGTCCAGAACCGCGCCAGCGTCTACCACGGCGTTACTCTAGAGAACGGCGTGTTCGTCGGGCCGCACGTGGTGTTCACCAACGACAGGCTGCCCAGGGCTATCAACGCCGACGGCTCGCTGAAGAGCGACGCGGACTGGGAGGTAGGCGAGATACTCGTCAAAGAAGGGGCGTCCCTGGGGGCCGCGTCCGTCATCGTGGCGGGCGTCACAATAGGGCGGTTCGCCCTGGTAGGTGCCGGGTCCGTGGTCACTCGGGACGTGCCAGACTTCGGGCTGGTCTACGGCAACCCGGCGCGCCTCGCTGGCTACGTCTGCGAGAACGGGCACCGTGTGGAGGATACGGGAGAGCCGCGGGATGGCGGCACGCTCTATAGGTGCCCGACATGCGGCAGGGAAGTTGTTGTTGGCGAGTAACGACGGCACCGCCAGGGACGCGAAGAAATCATAAGAGTAGGGGGACGAGCGTCGTGCCCCTACTCTGTTTAACCCCGTTCCCAGTCGTCATTGAGCTGCCCTTAGCGCGCTTCGGCACCGGCAGGCTCCGGCTTTCCACCAAGCGCGTGCCGGGTATCTACGAGTAGCCTGGCGCGCCGGTGTATCAAGCTCCAGTCGTAGGAGGAGTGGTCAGTGACGATCATCGTGCAGTCGTTCTCCCTGAGGGCCGCTTCGAGGTCGGTGACACTCGCCATCTCCAGGGTCTCATGGTGGAAGGCGGGCACGTGTGGGTCGTGATAGCTCACCTGCGCGCCCTTCTCCTGGAGCAGCATGATAATATCCATGGCGGGCGATTCGCGGATGTCCGATACGTCTTTCTTGTAGGCGACCCCTAGCACCAGCACCCTGGAGCCTCTGACGGGCTTGGCTTCGTCGTTGAGGGCATCCTGCACCTTCTGCACCCAGTAGAGGGGCATCTCGGTGTTTATCTCCGAGGCAAGCTCGATGAAGCGGGCGTTGTAGTTGAGCGTCTTGAGCTTCCAGGATAGATAGAGAGGGTCGATAGGTATGCAGTGCCCGCCGAGACCCGGGCCTGGGGTGAACTTCATGAAGCCGAACGGCTTGGTGGCGGCGGCGTCTATGACTTCCCACACGTCCAGCCCCAGCTTGTCGCACATGAGGAGCACTTCGTTCACCAGCCCGATGTTCACCGCCCGGAAGGTGTTTTCCAGCAGCTTCACCATCTCGGCAGCCGCGGGCGAGGAGACGGGCACCAGCCTCTCGATAGCCACGCCGTAGTATGCCTGCGCCACCTCCAGGCAGGCAGGGGTCACCCCGCCAATCACCTTGGGGGTGGTGCGGGTGGTCCAGTCGGTGCGGCCGGGGTCCACGCGCTCCGGCGAGAAGGCCAGGAAGAAATCCTCGCCTACCTTCAGGCCGCTCTCCCGCAGCTTGGGCAGCACCAACTCGCTGGTCGTGCCTGGATAGGTAGTCGATTCCAGGACAATAGCCATGCCGGGGTGCAGGTACCGGGCTACTTCGTCGTTGGCTGCCAGTATGTAGGAAACGTCGGGGTCGCGAGTCTTGCGTAGCGGGGTGGGCACGCAGATAGACACGGCGTCAATCTCACGCAGGGCGGCAAAATTGGTGGTAGCCTTGAGCAACCCCTTGGCTACCAGCGGCCTTATCGCCTCCGCCGGTACGTCCTCGATGTACGTCTCGCCGTTGTTGAGGGCGTCCACCTTGCGGCTGTCTACGTCGATGCCGGTGACGTGGTAGCCCGCCTCCGCGAAAATCACCGCCAGCGGCAAGCCGACGTACCCCAGCCCTATGATGCCCACCCGCGCCTCTCTACTGCGCAGTTTCTCTATCAGTTCCGTCCTTGTATCAGCCATACAACCGTCCCTCTACTGATGTACCTGACCAACGTGCTGGGCATTAGTGTCCCATCGCCGCCTACCTATGATACAACATTCTCTTCCGCCACCCCAAAACTCCGGGGCCGCGTTCCTCAACTGTGCGGTGTCAAAGTTGCAACGAGCAACAGGACGAAAGGGAGCATCGAAGCTAGCTCAAAAACGACACAATGGACTATGAGCACATGGCCCCATCTTTGTCATTTCGAACGTAGTGAGAAGTCTCGTCCTTCACCGCCCAAATACCACCTTTCAATAACGCAGCGTCTGGTAAGAAAAGAGTCACACCTGCATGGAGGACGAGATTTCTCACTACGTTCGAAATGACAACGTCGCTACTTTGGTGCCGACGTTCGACAATGTTGTTTTCGAGATAGCTTCCATCGCTCTGAAAGTAGCACCAGTTCGGGGAGTACCTGCTGCCGGGATTAGGACTTGCGCTACTTTCTCGGCTGCATGCGTGCGTGGCCCGGCCAAAGTAGTAGTACCTTGGGGTAGGGGTCCTTGGTTAGAAATAGCTAAGCACTGCGGTACCATCGGGCTACTGTGCGAGAGCGTGCCGTTGGATAGACTGAGGATGTCATATTCCTTACCGTTTTTAACTACCGTTCAGAAAGGGACATCCTATGAACCGCAGAGTCTTAGTAAGTCTGTTAGGTCTGGGCGCTCTGGCGCTTACAGTGCTCCCCGCGAGCAGCAGCCATGTAGCAGCCAGTGCCAACAGGCCCTATTACGCAGCCTACAATGCCGCCGCCAATGCGCCCGTGGTCGATTCCCCGAACGCAGGTGCGGACTCCGGCCAGCGCAATAGCGTGCCCGTAGCCCCGCCTCTCAGCGGCCCGTCCGCCGAGGGCGACTTGCTGGCGAGCAACTTCGACAGGCAGCCCGCCTGGAACACCCCGTCGGGATACGAAGGTAGCTGGCGCGTCATGGGTGGTCGGTTGCAGCAGACCGGTGATGCTTCGGGCGACGGCAGCCTCTCGAACGGCCCCGCCGCGCTAGTGAATGGCGTCTCGGCACAGGACGGCACGGTACGCGTCATGGCCTACCCCACTGGCGGCGAGCCGTTTGGCGTGTTGTTCCGGGGCACCAACTCCGGCCACTATCGTGTAACTCTGTACGCCGCCGCCCCGAACAACAAGGCGAAGGCAGTCCTGGAGAAAGTAACGACGTCGAAGGGCGGCACCCGCGCTTCCACAGTAGCCGTCGCCTCTATGTGGCCCGGCTACACCACCGGACGCTGGCATGACGTGCGGGTCGCCCTGGCTGGTGGCCGCGTGGAAGTGCTAGTTGATGGCGCGAGCGTGCTCGGCTACACCGACTCCGCGCCCGGCTCAGGCTGGTCCGGCCTGTGGGGCACCGCCGACCAGGGTGTGTCGTTTGACAACTTCGCGCTCTCCTCCACTCCCGACTTTACGGCTACGGCCCCTGCTTATGAAGCCGCGGCGAGCCAGTCAGAGCCTGCCGCAGCCCAGGCCAATTGGTCTACTCCCAAGAACGTGACCAACAGCCCCCTGTACGACCAGACACCCGCGATGGCCGTTTCGCCGTCGGGCGGCGCGGTCAGCGTGCTCTGGATGCAGGACGACCCCACCAACGTTATCACACCTTCCAGCTACCTGAAGGCGGCCAACGGCAGCGCCACCTCGAACTTTAGCAGCCTGACCGCCAGCACTGCGTTCCCCCGGAGCCTCGGCAACATTCGAGTGGCCCGCGACTCGCAGGGTAGGGTGCATGCGGCTTACTTTGAGCTGGTGCAGGGTTACTGGGCTTGCGGGCGCTACACCCAGCTTGATGCCCAGGGCAATCCGGTCCTGACCGAGGATGTGCCCAACACGTGCGGCACCAACCGCAAGAACGTAGCTATTGCAGTTGGCCCAACGGGCACCGTCCATGTCCTGTTCGGCTCCAACAACAGAGATGCGTACTACTACCAGCGTTCGGCTCAGGGCACCTGGACCGTCGAGGGTGAGGAAGTGGTTACCGCGCCCGTGGCGGACCTGGCAATAGTGGAATCGAAGAACGGCGTGGTCATGGCGGCTTACAAGGCCCCCAGCCTCAGCGGCTACAGCGACATCGTGACTGCCATACGTGAGAGCGCAGGCAAGTGGGTAGCGGAGAACACCACCTCTGAATGCTGCACCGGCTGCCCCGACAACTCCCGCACATACCTGCCTAGCCTGGCCGCTGCCCCCGACGGTGGCATACGCATGGCCTGGTCCGATGAAGGCTGCGACGCCCGCCAGGAGTTGGCCTACAACGACATCTACTACCGCGAGTGGTCACCGGGCACCGGCTGGGCGGGCAAGCCCCTGGTGCGCGTCGTGAATAACGCAGGGCACTCGTACTACAACGACATTTCAGTAGATAATTCCGGCACCGCTCACATCATCTGGGCCGACACCACGGGCCGCGAGTACTCCAACTTCCTGCTGATGTACGCCTCAGGCAAGGGTACCACGTTCAGCACGCCGGTCAGCCCATGGGCCGCCTGGAACGGCGCGAGCTTCGCCAAGGAACCTTCTATCGAAACGTCGACGGGCGTCGCGCACGTGGTCTTCGGCTCGAACCGCGACGATACGCTCAAGGAGAACTACTACGCGTCTCTGTCCATCACCGACGGTCCCGCGCCTACGGCTACTCCCACCGCTCCCCCCGCGGCGTGCCTCTTCGTGGACGTGTGCGAGCCTGACTACTTCTACAACGCGGTCAAAGCGCTGAACAGGCAAGGCGTGCTCTCAGGCTACGCCGCCAACCCGCCGTGCGACAAAGGCACCCCCTGCTTCCGGCCCTACGATAACATGACCAGGGCGCAGAGCGTGAAGGTAGTGGCCCTCGGCGCGGGCTGGGACCTGCTCGAGCCGCGCACCAACACCTTCGCGGACGTGCCGGTCGGCTCTACCTTCTACCAGTACGTTGAGACGGCGGCCGCTCGCGGAGTGATCTCCGGCTACCCATGCGGCGGCACTGGCGCGCCTTGCGACGGGCAGAAGCGGCCCTACCTGCGCCCAGGCGGCAAGGTGACCCGCGGCCAGTTCACTAAGATGGTGGTGTCGGGCTTCGACATGCAGACCAACCCCGGCAATACGGCCCACTTCGCGGACGTGCCGGTCGGCTCCACCTACTTCCAGTTCATCGAAACCGCCTTCAGCAGCGGCCTCATCAGCGGCTACGGCGACGGTACCTTCCGCCCCAACGACAACGTCACTCGCGGCCAGGCGGCCAAGGTGGTCTACATCGCGCAGGGCAACAAGTAGGGCACCGGTTCTAAACGCCAAGACGCCAAGACGCAGAGAACCACGCCAAGAGCAATAAGGGTGTTCTAAGCAAGAGGAGCAGGGTACGATATTACGTACCTTGCTCCTCTCGCTACTCTCCAAACCTTGACCTACTTGGCGCGTCCTCTGCGTCTTGGCGTTTAGACCTTATCACTGCCGCATGCTAGAAACTAGCGAGCCGGGACACCAAGTCGCGTTCCTCCCGGCCGAACCAGGGAGCGTTGCCTGCCTGGGCGTTGAGCCGCATGCGGTCGGGGGAGGAAGTAGCGGGAATGGCTACGTGGCAGCGGGGGTCGCTCAGAATCCACTTCAACAGCGCCTGTGACCATGTGGTCACGCCGAAGTCACGCAGGGGTGCCAGTTCCGAGGCGTGAGGCTCGCGCCGGAGCAAGGCACCCTCTGCGAAGGGTCGCATCACCACCACGCCCAGTCCCAGGCTGGCGGCAAGCGGTAAAATGTCGCGCTCTACCTCTCTCTGCAACGGGTTGTAAGGGATCTGTATCGCGTCGATGCGCCCGGTGCGCATGACGGTGCTAAGCTCCTCGAAAGCCGTGGGGCTGTAGTGGGTCGCGCCTATGGCTCGTATTCTAGCGTCGGCGCGCAGCCGTTCCAGCAGAGTTAACTGGTCGTGCCAGGCCAGCAGGTTGTGGACCTGGTAGAGGTCAACCCCGCCGCCGAAGAACTGAAGCGCCCGCTCAATCTGCACCTGGCCTTGCGCTGGGCTTGCCGCCCACACCTTCGTGGCGACAATAGCCTGGTCGCGTTTGTCGCCCAGGGCCAAACCAAGCACCCGCTCGGCCTCCCCGTACATGGGCGACGAGTCGAAGAAGTTCGCGCCCTCAGAGAGCGCGGTCTCCACCACGCCGGCGCGGGACTTCTCGTTTGCGGCCCCGCGCACGTCGAACGTCTGCCAGGTGCCCATGCCAACCACCGGGACTCGCAAGCCACTCTCACCGAGCATGCGGTGTTCCATACAGCCTCCCCTACCTATCTTAGCAGGTAGCTCACCCAATGAGTGTGCAATGTAGAAGTCCGGCTGTCAAGCGCAAATTGTGAATTACGGCAAAAGTTGTCCGATTTTTGAACCATAATCTGTCACTTATTGGAAGCGCTGACGATGAGGGAGGTGGAGCCTAGATGGTCCCCTACTATGCGGTACTGCCCGCTAGCTGTGCCTTGGTTGGCCCGCCTCATCCCCAGCAGCCTGCGAATCACGAGGTTTGTTCTAGGTGCCCGAGGTCACTGAGTTACAGGTGCGACACAATGTTCATCTATGCAGCTTTCCTTACCCCAACTGCAGAGATATTGCTATTAGGGCTGGCGCCCATGAGGGGGTATCTCTTCAAGGATAGTTACTGTCACGCCGGTACGGCCTCCCTCGCCAGCCTTCGTTTCGACGGCGGACATGTACCCGCCGTATATAGGTCGGCGTGTTGGGTCACTGGAGTGTGGGCAAGCTACCGGTGCAGTCGCAGACGTAGGGTAAGGTCTGTACCCAAAGCGCAGAGTATCTCTCGTTTCACCCAAAGCTATCCGTTCCCAGCCAAACTGCGGCAGGGTTGTACTATAGTATGCCCTGACAGTTGTGGGACTATCAGGTGTCTCGAACGATGTAGTGGTTATATTACCATCGCGTTCGATTTGTACTTTCTCAGCAGTTGGATACAGAGGATAATCGGCTTGAGGATGTCCGTGGCAGTACTCGTTCTGATATTTTTCAGCACCTAATAGAGAAAGCAGCACGTCATAAGGAGGCTTGTTTTCTGGATGGTATTCGAATACTGTGCGCTGAAAGTACTGAACGGTGTACTCTTTGTTGGTCAGCTTAGAGGATTGGCGAAACTCATTCGTAATCGGATACCCAAACTGGTATAAACCTCCATGCTGGTCCCAGTACGAGAGGAATCTGCCACAGAGAGCCATCCTGGTCTCAGGAAACACGCGGCAGCCCTGCGATTGGGCAAGTGCTTGGATAAAGGCCAGTGGTTGGAAAATGCTCGTCAGCACCATTGTGACCAGAACAAGTGCAATCGCAGAAATGACCCGTTTCTGCATGCTTCGCCTCCACAAGATATCATCAGCACTATGGCCGACATAGTACTCTGGCCGGCGGCGGAGCGTCCTGTCTCTTCTTCCTACAGTAGACGATTCCACGCTATCGCCAGTTGAGGCTATCGAGATGTGTTAGTGTAGACTACGCGGAGCAATAGTCGTCCGAATACGGCACCTGTTGTCAGAACCAATAAAAGTATCAGTAGCAAGGGCCAATTTGCTCTGGGTTCGCCAGCACGAGGCATACCCACCTGTGTTCCCGTCGCTGGTGCAGTTGCAGTCATTTCTGGTGCTCCAACTGACCCTACGGAGAGAGCGTATATGTTGCCGCTCAAATCTTGCACGTAAGCTACACCGTCAGCGACTATAGGGGGCCCGACTGGATAGTCGTCAAGAGGGAACCTCCATTTGAACAGCCCATTTAGACGATCAAGAGAGTACAAATAATTGGGGCCGAGAGTAGCAAAATATATGTTCCTCTCATCCACAGCGGGTCGAGAATAAACCCCAGTATCCAACTTAGACCTCCACCTCTCCTTGCCGGTCTGAGCAGAAAGAGAGAGGAAATAGACATCTATATGATTACCACCGTATTCTTCACTAGGCATACCACTATCAAATCCAGCCGCAAACAAGACCGAGCCATCGGCCGCTGTAGGCAGGCCCCGTATTCCAGGCGAGGGGCCCATGGGGCCCTCCACGATTGGAGGCAACGAATCCGAGGGAACAGATGTCTGATCAGGAATAGCAGTGGCTGCGGTGCGCTGCTCAAGCGGTGAGGTTTCGCTCCTGCTCCAGGGAACAGTGTAGCTCCACTTCAACTTTCCGGTTTGGGGGTCCAGAGCATACAAGACATGTGATTCATCTATGCTACTCACGAAACTAACAATACCCGTCGAAACTATCAGCCCAAAGTTCGAGTAACTCTCCTTATTCAACGCGAAGCGCCACTGTTCTTGATGAGTTTGAGTATCTATAGCACGAACTTGGCTGGTCCTGGCTCCAAAAGCTGGTTGCTCAATGAAGTACAATAGACCATTTTCAGCAACCGGATGCATTCGAACGTCAGCATCGTTCAACGGCAGTTTCCACTCCAAGGCCCCATCGGTGAGATTGAGCGCGTATAGCCCACCATGCGGGCCGCGCAAGTTACTGGATTGGCTCGTCCCGAAATATACGGTATCTCCGACGATCACAGGGGTGGTTAGCTCTACCGGAGTCGTTTCCTGTTTCTCAGCTAGCTCGAATCTCCATCTCTCCTGTCCCGTGGCCGCATCAAGCGCAAACACGTATCCAATTATGCTGTCATCATGAGGAGCTCCGCGAGGTATCACTAGACGGCTAACCCCAAACAGTACCAGATCATCGCCAACGACAGGAGATGTGCTCACACTCCCGCCGGTATTAGTCGTATATTGCCATGCTACCTGCCCATCTTGGGCATTGAGTGCAGTTAAAGTGCGGTTACTCCTTGCGACGTAAACCATACCCTTAGCAATTGCAGGGCTGGGATCCCCGCCAGGTGTACTCCCTACTTGAACCTTCCACCTCAACTGAGGAACGGCTGACACTTGGGCTTGCACCACTGAATCCACATTAGCAAGTAGCTTCTCTGGATGGTGCAGAGTGGCATAGCCGTATACAACCAACACAACAGACAGGAACGAGAGCGCCATACGGCCAGGTATCCCCATATTACACCTCCTCCAACGAACTTTCCGGGAACATTAACCATGGCTAAGCTATCGGAAGAAGTCGAAAATCATTCTGACGTACCTCTGCCTATTCTCGCTAGGGGCACTTAGAGGGACCCCTGGGCCAGATTTGAGCACTGCTGGGTCATTTGCATAGACCATGGCAGCAACTGTTTCTGCGAAGTCTTCGGCTGGGCTGTCCGGATTGTCGTTATTATCTCTGGCCCACCTCGATGGCGAACCCGCCGGGACGCCCCCATCATAAGAATGGCAGGTGTACTGCCCACATGGCTTCGGACTGTATTTACCCCCTATGTACCCGGCCATACCACAGGAGAACCAACCCGTCCCCGCGCACAGACCCGCCGACTTTGCGTCATACTTGCCATTCCAGCTTGCATGATCAATTCGATGAGCGACTTCGTGTACTAACCACCTCTTGGCAAACCCCTTCTTGAACTCTACATCATTATCGAACGCGTAGTCGTAGACGTGCAACTTCCCATCGTAACGCCCTACCAACTCCTCTGAGGGATCTCCTTTCTCTCTAACGACAGTCATGCCTCCGCCTATGGCAGACTTGAAGGCATCATAGTTCCACCCTGCTGCTCTCATGAGATCATGAATAGCCTCAAGCAGCCACTGTAGTTGGTAAGGTTTCCAGTCACCTTCTAGTTTTAAGCCAAGTGCTGCGGCATCGCTTCTACAGGCCGCATCGTTACCTGCCTGACACTTTTCCCAGGTGTTTCCTACTTGAGCAACTACTTCATCAACAGTAGCTTGAAAGCTCTTTGGGTCTTGTGCACGGTGCCCTGTGGGATCAGCGTATCTCAGGGGGTTATTGAGCACATAGCTGTAGCGATTTCGCGTCTTCGAATCACCCTTACCAGGAGCAATGGTATCGGCAGACACAAAGTAAGCCAGCGCAGGGTCATAGAAGCGAGCACCATAGTACATCAGGCCGCTCTCAGCCTCCAGCCGCTGACCTGTGTAGCCAATGCTGGTGAGGGAGGTAGGCCCACCCCCGGAAGAGGACCAGGACCAGGCTACCTCTCCATATGGCTTGTTGTACGTCCGCTGCACCACTGAGGGAGTGTTAGTCGCGCTCACGATGAGGGAGGTGGAGCCTAGATGGTCCCCTACTATGCGGTACTGCCCGTTAGCAGAGCCTTGATTGGCTCTCCTCATCCCCACCAGCTTGCCACTCAGTGTGTAGTACGCGGTATAGGGAGGGTTGGCTGCACCTGTCAGCTCTTCCTCGTACAGCCCCTTTATGAAGATTGTGCGAGTGGTGGTGTTCAGGGTGCCTCCTGGGTTGGACACAGTCGTCATGGCAGCGCCTGTGGGGGCAACACTGCTCATGTTTGGCCCGCCCGATGCGCTCTCCTTGCCTCCTCCTGGCCTATTAGACTGGCTGACTGCGGAGCCCCCCGGCAGTGGAGTCGCCCAGGCTGTGGCCGTGACGGTGCTCTTGTCAGCCCCGGCGCCGTTGCCGGTCCCGGTGCCAGAGTTAGCATCGTCTCCGTTCCCGGTCCCTCGACCTTGATTGTTGTCCGCGAGTGCCTTGGAAGCCAGGTAGGTGATCTTGACTACCTGCCCCCGAGTGGCATGCGCGTTGGGCCTGAACGTGCCGTCTGCATAGCCGCCCAGTAAGCCGTTGCTACGGGCGGCCTCGATGTACCGGTAGAAAGTGGACGCGGGACCAACGTCGGAGAACGCAGGCTTGGCTGGATTTTCCAGACCTACGCCCTTGGGGCCGTCGGCCAGACCTGCGGCCAGCACCACGATCTTGGCCCCCTGCCCTCTCGTGACGGGAGCTTCTGCCTTGAAGGTGCCATCGGCATACCCGCCAATCAGCCCTCGTGCGTAGGCCGCTTCGATGTAGGCGTAGAAGGGGTGCGAAGCCGGTACGTCGCTGAAGTGCTGAGTTGTGGGCCCCGCGTTTGGAGCCACCGGGATATTGAAGGCGAGCATCACCATCTTGACGAACTGCCCACGTGTGGCGAGCGCGTCAGGGCGGAAGGTGCCGTCGGCGTAGCCGCCTACTATGCCCCTGGCTGCTGCACCCGACACGTATTCATAGAAGGGTGAGCCTCTTGGCACGTCGGTGAAATTCCTTACTTGTGCAGTCCCCGTCGGTTGGGTGCCTTTACTCTGACCCGAGTGACCCGTACTTGCGTCGGTACCTTCACCAGCAGGTGTGCCTTCTGGGGCTGCCACAGAGATATCAACGCAGCAGCAGCATGGAGGTGGTATGCAATCCTTGCAAGTGCCGGTTGTACTCGTGGGCCTGGGGGTGGGGGTGTAGGGCGGCACGCTGGTCAGGCTGCAACCCCTGATGCTGGCGCTGAAGACTTCCGCCGCAGTGCCCGCCCCGTTCGCCTCGTTCAGAGAAGCGTCGGCCCTCAGCGGGTAGGTAGGGGCCGTACCGCTTGTGTAGAGGAGCACCCAGTCAAGGGAGCCGCTGGGCAGGCGGTAGTAGCGCACTACTCCCCCCTCCACGGCCACTCTGAACCTGTCACCTACGCTGTAGGTGCCGAAGGTGCCTCTGTACTGGCCTGCCTCGAACACGATGACGTTGTTGGTGCCGGACTGCAGGTGCAAGGCATACTCAATGTCGCCATAGGTGGCATTGGTATCCCCGTTGCCCAGGCCGGCCATGATACCCATCTGGTCATTGCGGGCGATGAACTCCATATAGCCGTCGCCCGAGGCTATAGCCTGGCTGGAAGATGCGCCCACCGCCCAGCCGCTCCCGCCGTTGCGGGAGATGGTATTGCCGGAGACGGTGACGCCCACGGGGTTCTGCCAGGTAACAGGTTGTGCAGGGCAGGGGTCGCTACTCACCGTCTTGATGAGCCGCTGACCGTTGGCGTCGTAGATGTATTCGGACACGGTATTGGCCGTAGCCACTCTAACGATTCGTCCCTCAGGGTCGAAGGTGCGAATCTCTGTTAACCCGTTCTGCGTACGCATTATTTGGTTGCCGTTGGCGTCGTACTGGTAGGTAGCGCCCCGGTAAGCGGTAGGCGCATCCAGGTGCGAACCCGTGCCCTGGCCGGCGGGGTAGGTGTATGTGTGGCTTGTGCCCCCGATTGTGCGGGTACGCATCCGGTGGATGTCGTCGAAAGTGTAGCTCTCCGACGACCACAGGAGAGGGCTGCCGTTAGTTGGTGTGGAAGACGCGCTTCTCAGGCGCTCCTTCTGGTCGTAAGTAAAGGTGTTGTTGAAGGTAGGATTGGTGCTGCCACCTCCCGCAGTCTGGCTGACGGACGTGACGTTGCCGTTGTTTGAATAGGTCATCCTCAGGTCGAGCAGAGTAGTAGCTCCACCTGCCGTAACCACCGTGCGATTTAGCCAACCCCGCTTGGCAGCCGTATTCTGATTTCCGTCATCGACGTCATCGTAGGTGTAGGACGTTGTGAGCAGATCCCCTACAGTGCTGCCCGCGCTGCCTTGCTTCAACTCCGTAAGCTGCCCGCGCACGTTGTACCCGGCGCTGAATACCGGGTAGACCCCGTTGTCCTTGTTGCTGTCCAAGTGGTTGGGTAATCCAAAGGCTTGCTCGTTGTAGAGCATGCTCACCCGCTCATGCTCGAGTTCGGGATCCGGGTAGGTAAGTGCTGTGAAGCGGCCAGCCACGTCGTATTCGTAGCCAACTGTGTAGTTACCGTTGTTCCTGGCGAGCGGGCTGTTTATGGTTTCTTGCAGCAACTGCCCCCTGGCGTTGTAGCTGTACGTGTGAGAGTTGGCGAGGGCACCACGGCCATCTACACCTGTGACTTCCGCTTTGTGCAATCGGCCCCACGAACGTTTGGCATTGGCATCGTTTGCGTTAGGTCCGCCAGGTCTCTCGTCGTCGTACCAGTAACGCACGTCGGCCATGCCCGGCCTGGCATCCCAGTGCGCTCGGCCGTAGTACTTTGCGATAGGGCGGTTCATTTCATCGTATTCGATGAACAACTGGTGATCGGCGTACTTGACGGGGTCGCTCAGGAACAGAGCATCTCGTTGCGTCTTGAGGTTGCCTGCCTCGTCGTACTCGTACTCCCACTTACCCATATCAGGGTCGTTCATCTCGCGCTTATGTCCAAGACCGTCGTACTTGATGGTAGACACTACTGGGGAGCCCGCAGAGGATTGCACCCAGGCGTTGCGTCTTATTTCGGTGAGGTTATCAAGTACGTCATAAATATACTGAGTGGCGATGTGGTGGGGAGCACCCTGCGGGAGGTAATCGGAATCGGCGGCAGAGTCGTACTCTACAGCATAGGAGAGCCTACCGTAAGCATCGGTGTATGTAAACTTGCCATGTCGCATCTCATCCCAAACGTCGACGCGGTTGAGCCAGCTATACTGGTACATCACGCTTGTGCCATCGGGATTTTCTACCCAGCTAGATCTACCCAGGCCATCGTAGTACTTGATTACGTAAGGCGTGATGGCCTGGTTCCATGTAGGTGTTCTGTAGGCATCCTGCGCCACGGTGGTGACTTCGAATGGCAGCGTTGATTTCTCCACCTGGCCGTTTAGGTTGTAGCCTGTGTCTACCCGGATCGTGGCGGAACTTCCCTTGCGGGAAACGTCCTGGATCGTGCGTCCGCGCCCGTCAAACCAGCGGGCCTGCCAGGTATGCTCGTTCGGTCCGGCCACCGTGCTGAGGCGCACCGTGTACTTAATCGCGAAAGGCGGCGCGATACTGACGCTCCCCAGGTCAGGGAAAGTATACATTTCGTTGGGAGTGGTTACGCTTCCAAGGGCCTGCCCCAGGCCGTCGTTGGAAATCCAGGTCTTGAGGGGTCTGCCGAAGACGTCGGTCGCCATCTCTGTCTTGACATTGTTCACATCAATAGTCCAGGTCGGCGTGTCCTTGGTGAAATCCCAGGCGGTAGTTTCACTCCTGCCGTTGGGATAGGTTACCTTTAGAGGGAAGGCCCGGTAATACGGATCGTACTCATTAGAAATAATGTTGCCCCTTCCGTCGATCATCTGGTCCGAGTTGCCGTAGATGTCGTAGCGGGTTCTTTGTCTTGCAACACTGGGAGTGTTGGGTATCTGGGCGCCGTCACGCCTGTTCCAGCGCTCGGTGCGCACGGGCTTACCTGTGGTGTTTGGTGCCACGTAGTCCCACCGGTCGGAACCCTCATACACCGTGGTCCCGTCCAGCATCCAGTTCGCATCAAGCGTATCGCCGGAGATGCCTTTGTACACGTGGGTCCAGACTTGTAGGCCCGGCAAGTAGCGGGTGGGTGTGTTGTTGATGTTGTGATACCCGTGGTAGGTAGTGCGTTCGTCGCCGCTGGTAGCTACATCCCCGTGCTCTTTGGTTGAATACAGGTTCCGGTAGCCATCGTTGGTATACTCAAGGGTTGTTCTCGTGCGGAAGTACCTGCCGAGTTCGCAACAGGCGTGCCCGAACGTCGTTCTGGAGGATTCGGTCACCAGGGGTAGGTGTATGCGCATTCCGTCCGTGTTGTTCGGACCCACCCGCCAGTCTGCCGTGCTCCAGGGAGCCGCAGCCACAGGAGCCAGGTCTGCATACGAGGTATCCGACTGTGTGTAGACAGTGCGTACCTCCTGGTGCTCGTCCAGCAGCAGCTGATAGCCAGGGCTTTCGGTGGTGTCCACCAGGGAGGTTAGGTGCTCGGCCTTCCAGGTTTGGCCTGTGGGCATGAGCGGGACCAGCGCACCCCCAGTTGTGGAGGGGTCGGTCGATTTGACCTGGATGTAGTCGCGGTTGTCCCTGGCTAGTTCCATAGCGAAGCGGCCGTCAGGAGACGAATGCAAACACACGTTGTACCACTCGCGTAGCTCGATGGGGCCTGGGCGGTAAGGTCTAACGGGTGCTGCGTTGTCCACAGCCGACAGGTACCGCGACCCAGGTACGCCATCAATGCTCCAGATCAGCCATGCCTGGTATTGCTTCGGCCATGAGGTGGGGTTGCGCGCTATCTTCAATCCCCAGTAGTCGCCGGAGTCGGCAGCGTTTCTGAGGATCCATTTGCCCTCCAGGCCGAACTTATCGCCTGCACCTACGATCTGAAAGCGTGAGCAAGAGTAGGATCCATCGTTTATGCCACCGGTGCGCGAGACAGAAGCGTTGGCCCAGACCTTCCAGACGGCATTACCTGTTCCCGCCGGAAAGTCGGTCAGGTGGTCCACTCGCCCTGCGGTGTACCAATCTCCGGTTGTACCGGGCGCGCTATTCATCGTGGAGTAATGGGTGGACTCTCTACCCGTTGACGTGCGCCATTCTGTGGCTTTGAATTTGTCGTCCTGGCTGAAATAGTGGTCTGTAGCCTGGCCCGAGGGGTCCGTTACGCGCACCCAGCCGAAGCCGCGAAACTCCGTATAGGGTTGGTGCAGTGGTTTGGGAATCGTGCTTCCATCATTGACGGCACTTTCATCCGAGAGGGCCACACTATTGGTGGTGGCACCGGCATATTGGTAGGTATAAAGGGCATCGTGTTCGTTGCTGCTACCTGCGGGGGCGAGTGGCTGCAAGCCGTCGCGGACGCGTTTGTTGCGTACCCGCCTGTAGTACGAGCTTACATCCGCTCCTGCTGCGTCGTAGTAGAACCACACGGAACCACCGTAGCCATTGGCAGCCTGGTACAGGTGCCCCCAGTCCTCCACTCCGTACCAATCTGGGCAGCCGCAGGCAGGCTTAGGGTAATAAGTAAAGGTGGTACTCGGCAGTTGGGTCGCGGTATCGTTGCCCCGGATCGTAATCTTGGTCAGCGTGAGGTGCAGGTAATTGGGATTGACGTAGTTCCCATTCCGGTCGGTGTACGGCACGCCCAGCACCGTGCTGTAGTCTTGCGTGAGTACATAGGAGCGCAGCAGCGCGTAGTTGTTGAGCGACTGCATGCGCGAGACGTCTATGCGGTCTATCTTGTAGCCCTGGAAGATCTCGCTCAATCGGTCGTTGGTGCCTACATCGTGCAGAGTACCTTGAGCGCGATGGCTGAGATTGAAGTCTACCTTGATCTTATCAACAAAGGCGTCGGTATTGGGGACCCCTGGCTCTCTGGTAGCTCCATAAGTTATCTGCCTGGGGTAAACGGCCCGCGTGCGCTTGCCCGCGTCAGTTATGGGCTCCTGGTAGAGAGGTCCTGCGATTTGGACGGGGTCCGAAGCCAGAATCCCTTTTTCCTCGAACCAGTACTTGTATGTGATGGTGTTACCGTGCACGTCGGTGGCTCTGTTCAGCATCCACCTGTTGGTAACCAGAACGCTGTGCTTGTCGTCCCATGTTTTGGCGCGAAGATCAAACACATAGTGAGTACCGCTCTTGTCCCAGGCCTCCCAACTGTCGGTCTGATTGTTGTAGACGATCTTGGCGAAACTCTCGCTGGCGGTGTGCCATACGCCGTCAGTGCCTTTGATCAGGTCTCCATTAGCCCCCTGAGACACAATGGAAGCAGTCCAGGGATAATAGGCAGACCTGCCATCTTCCGATACGTACTCATGCTGGCTGGCAGCTATGTAACTCGTGGATAGCGTCCAACCCCAGCCGACGCTGGACGACCCCTGCTGCCCCTGGTCTACACGATCAACGGCACCTGAGCTGTAGCTAAGGCTTACGTTAGGTCCAAATCCTCCCGGACCTGGAGGGAGATTGATCGGGTATGAGGTTGAGGCGGTACCACTCTGAATGTCTACCTCGAAGTTGTTTACTGCGGGCAGGTAGTTGTTTACCTTGTCAAAGCCGCCACCCACGGCATATTCGCTGAAGTGAGGCGTGCGCGCCACAAGTTGGCCCGTGTCGTGGTTGAACCAGCTCGGAACCTCAGTCCAAGCATCTCTCTCCTCGTCGTACGTGTAGACGTGAAGGGGCCAGCCGGTGATACCCTCCGCCTGAAGGGCGGCGTGATCTATATTCCAGATCAAAGACACGTCTCTGTTGAATCGGGCAACTGCCTGACCTTGCGCGTTGCCATTACGAGCGTGCAACTCGTAGGCGAAAGCTAGAGGCTGACCGTTACGCTTGCCCTTCGGATCGTTCTTACCGAACTGCCTCGGCGTTACCTGCACGTGCAGAGTGGCTGTTGTAGCTACCGTCTCCGGCAGTATGCCTATGGTAAGGCCAGCATCCCGACTCTTGATCCGGCCGCCTTTGTGCCCTGAAACAAGTGCGCCGTCACTGTCGGTTCCTGGGGTGGGGAGTGCCTCGATTTGGGCGAGTAAAGCAGCGTGCTCATTGGCGAGAGCCTGGTCAACATAATTGGTCTCTGGAACCCTGGTGAGGGTAGGAGCCGGAGTTGGAGTCATGCTGGGAAGCGGAGATGGCACTGTGGGCATGCTGGGTTCAGGGCCGGAGGTTGCAGCAGAACGTGCGGCCGTGGTGTCTGCGCCGACTGATGTACTGAAAGCTGTTACTTCGCTCGTGGAGGAGTTGGTGGATTGTGACGTAGTGGGTATTGGATTAGCTTTGGAGCCGGAGTCCTGTGAGAGACTGGCAGCTTGGACAGGCGCTGAGAGTGGAAGTTGCCCTACCAACATCGAGGCCAGAACAACGAGGCTCAACACCGCATTAGCCCGACGACGCTTGCCCAAGCGCTTGAAGTTACGCACGTTCGAAACGACCATCTGCGAAGGCAGCAGAAGCAGCCGAGTAGCAGATATGAGGGCGCGGAGGTAGGCACGGATGTGAGGGGCAGGGCGGGACATGCGGTCTTCTTCCTTTCTTAGGCAAAACGAAAATGGCGGGTGCTGAAAGGGCTCTGCACCGGCGGTCGCTCCATATTCACTTTATGTATCTATCAGAGCAGATCGCACAAAACAGCACCACTCGTACTAATACGAGTGATGGTAAGCGTCAAATCTGCACATCAATATACTACTCAGGTAGCATATGATGTAGCAATAGCAGGATTATATTGGATGGCAAAGTGCCATGTCAAGGCGGATATCACTCTCTCGACAGCACTTGTTCACTTGGCTGTGGAAACTGTCGATAAAGCTTGATCTATCATAAATCAGTTGCAGCAAATCTTCTTCCCAAATTGTGAACTGAAGTTACAAATCCTGGGGCTCATAACCTGAATCTGTCAGCGCTTGCGAAGATACCAGGCACCAATAGCCAGTCGCACTGGAAGAGGAAAGTCAGGTTTAAAGAATAATCTGTCCTTTTCGGAGAGCTAGGGGTTGGTATTAACACAAATTTCCGGATGTCTTGACACTACTTGGACCCTGATATACAATCAGCACAATCAGGGTAAAGGTATACCCCGTCGTCTGCCCCCGCCAATGCAGCCCGGCAGACCCGACCCATGCGCGCACCCCCGCGCACGCGAAGCAAGGTGTCACATGAGAGCTAAGTCTCACCCTTGCAGCGCACGTTGAGCACCCCCACCGCTTTGCAGAGTCGCAAGCTATTTCCTGGCCGCTGCCGTCCGGGTGGCCCGTCCACGGGCGTGTCGGCGTAATGTGTGTACATTGGAGCAGCGAGCGTGAGGAGGTAACTGGCAAATGGCTCAACTGATTGACCGGGTCGAACTGTCTGGTATTGCGGTCTTGCGTGACGCCCTCCTGAAGCTCGACAAGCCCTTCCGACTTGAGAGCGGCGAGCCTAGCTTCGACGTGCCCGCTCATATCAAAGAGGCCATGTCGCGCGCCCTCCACGACAACAAGACCCACTACGTCGCCTCATCCGGCATCCCTCAGTTGAGGCAGGCGGTGGTGGACAAGGTGCGGGCGGATAACGGCATCCCGGTGGAGGGCGTTGGCGAAACGCTTATCACCAACGGCGGTATGCACGGGCTGTACTGCCTCTTCCAGGGCCTGATTGAGCCGGGCGACGAGTTCGTGATACCCGACCCCACATGGACGAGCATCCAGCACCTGATTACCCTGTGCGGTGGCGTGGTCACTCGCGTCCCTCTGCACGAGGAGCGCGGCTGGACCTTCGACCCCGACGAGCTAAGGCAGGCCATTAACCCTCGCACTCGCGGCCTGATGCTGAACTCCCCGCATAATCCGACCGGCGGGGTGCTCTCATTGTCGGACCTGCAAGCCATTGCCGCGATTGTAGAGGACAACCCTCACCTCACGGTTATCAGCGACGAGGCGTACGAGCACATCACTTATGATGGCGCGGAGCACGTCAGCTTCGCATCGTTGCCCGGCATGTACGCCCGCACGGCCAGCGTGTTCACCCTCAGCAAGTCGTATGCGATGACGGGGCTGCGCCTGGGCTACGTGGTGTCGCCCGATAAGCACCTGATGGAGCGGTTGCAAAAGGTGGCCCTCTACACGATCAGCGGGGTTAGCTCGATAACGCAGTGGGGCGGCGTGGCCGCGCTTACCGGGTCGCAGGACTGTGTAGCTGCCTTCCGCGACGAGTATCGCGCCCGGCGCGACTTCTTCTACGATGGACTGCGTGCGCTGCCTGTCTTCCGGGGCACGCCTCCCCGAGGCGCTTTTTACGCTTTCGTGCGCATCGCGGAGGGTTGGGCGGCCCCCGACGGTAGCACCGACTCCTGGGGCATGACCAAGTTCCTGTTGCAGGCCAAGATCGGTTCCGCGCCCGGCGTCATATTTGGACCCTCAGGTGAGGGTTACCTGCGATTCAGCACCGCTTGCGACCGGCAAGAACTCGCGGGCGCGCTTGAAGGTATGCACGCGCTGTTCGGGCAGGTGGCGGTCACGGCATAGTGCTCCACGTGAGGAGCTGGAAAGAGAGAAGGACGATGGACAGGACGAAAGTAGGAGTGTTGGGAGCGACCGGGGCGGTGGGCCAGCGATTGGTGCGCCTGCTCAACGGTCACCCGTGGTTCGAGATAGTGGCGCTGGCAGGTTCGGAGCGGACTTCGGGCAAGCGGTACGGCGAGGTGATGCGCCCCGCTCCCGCAGTCGCCGGCACCGTGGAAGCTGCCGTGCTCGATATGCAGCTAAGGTGCCCGGAACCAGATTCCTTCTCCGAGTGCGCGATAGTGTTCAGCGCCTTGCCCTCCGACGCCGCTAAAGAGATAGAGCCGCTGCTTGCCGCGCAGCGTATCGGGGTGGTGTCGAACGCCAGCACCTACCGCATGGAAGAAGACGTGCCGCTCATGGTGCCGGAGGTCAACCCCGACCACCTGCGCCTTATCGAAGTGCAGCGCCGGCAGCGCGGCTGGTCCGGCTTCCTGGTGACCAACCCAAACTGCTCGACCATCAGCCTCACCCTGGCCCTGGCCCCCCTGCACAGGGCGTTCGGCCTGGATAGCGCCTACGTGACCACGCTACAGGCCATCTCCGGGGCAGGTTTCAACGGGGTGAGCGCGCTCGACATGGTGGACAATATCGTCCCGTACATCGGCGGCGAGGAAGACAAGATCGAGACAGAGCCGCTAAAGCTGCTCGGCACGCTCACCGACGGGCGGCAAAACGGCTCGTATATCACGCCGCCACAAGACCTGAGACTGAGCGCCCAGTGCACCCGCGTCCCCACCACCGACGGGCACATGGAGATGGTGTCGGTCAAGCTGAAGAACCCTGCTACGCACCAGGAGATAGTAGAGGCATGGGAGAACTGGCAGCCTGCTCCGCAGCAGTTGGGCCTCCCCAACGCCCCCTCCCACCCCGTGGTAGTGCGTACCGAGTCTAACCGCCCGCAGCCCCGCTTCGACCGAGACGAAGAGGCAGGCATGGCTACAGTCGTAGGCAGACTGCGCCCCTGCCCGCTGCTCGATTGGAAGTTCGCGCTGCTCGGGCACAACCTGGTGCGAGGCGCGGCGGGTGGCGTGCTGCTCATCGCCGAACTGCTCAAGTCGGAAGGGTACGTAAAATAGAAATCCGCTACGAGGGCTAGAAAGCGCAACATGTATGGCACATCAAACATCGGGTGGAGAAAGACGCGTGCGGATAGTGCAACTTGGCCTCGGCGGGGTAGGGCAGGCGCTGGTGCGGCACTACGTCAACCTGGCTGAACGTTACCCGTGGCTTAGGTACGAGGGAATAGCCGACCGCTCCGGCCTCCTGCTGCTGGAAGACGGTTGGAGTCTGGACGACCTGCAAACGGTGCTTGGCGACAAGGGCAGTGGCAGACGGCTTGCCGACCTTGCTGACAGGTTCGGCACCCGCGCCACCTTTGCTCCGGCTTCCCCAGACGCTGCGTTGCCTCCCCTCGACGCGGTCTTCTCGTCGGGCGGTGGGGCCTCTGCCAGGGAGTTGGTAGTTGTAGACGTGACCGCCGAGCGCCACGCCTACGACACGCTCCTTCAGGCGCGGCAGCATGGCGCTAATCTCGTGCTCTGTAACAAGTGGGCGCTCGCAGAAGACTTCGAGCGTTACCAGGCCCTCGTGTATGGCGGCAGCGGCCGCTTTCTCTACGAGACGACCGTGGGTGCGGCCCTGCCTGTAATCAACGTGCTCGACGGCCTGCTACAGACCGGCGACGAAGTCACCGCCATAGACGCCGCCATCAGCGGCACCCTGGGCTACATATCCACGCAGATACAGACAGGCGTGTCGTTCAGCAGCGCCCTGCTTGCCGCTCAGGACCTGGGTTACACGGAACCCGACCCACGCGACGACCTAGGTGGTGTAGACGCACGTCGCAAGGCACTAATCCTGGCGCGGCGACGTGGCATGCGGCTCAACATGGCCGACATACAGGTGGAGTCGTTGGTCCCGCCTGGTCTGAGCGACATATCCCTCAGAGACTTCTGGGCACAGCTACCCGTTTCAGACCCCGAATATAGGACGAGAGTGGCAGACGCGGCCGCGCGGGGCAACGTCTTGCGCTACCTGGCCCGCGTAGATAGCTCCGGGGCTTCCGTGGCTCTGCGTGAGGTGCCGCTGAACAGCGTGGCCGGCAGCCTCAGCGGCACCGAGAGCCTGTTCATGTTCCACACCCGACGCTATGGCGACCAGCCGCTGGCTGTACGCGGTAGGGGCGCAGGGGCGGAGGTCACCGCTTCCGGCGTGCTGGGCGACATACTGAGGCTGGGGGGTGTGCTGTGATAGTGATGAAGTTTGGCGGCACCTCCGTGGGCAGCGCCGAGCGGATCAAAGGCGCGGCTCCGATAGCGGCCCGCTATGCCTCTGAAGAAAAGGTCGTGGTAGTCGTATCGGCAGTCTCAGGGGTGACGGACAAGCTGCTGGCAGCCGCCCGGAAGGCCGCCGCCAGGGAGCATTTCGAGGCGCTGGAACTGGTGCTAGAAATACGCAGCACGCACGCGGCTATCATCGAAGGGCTTGGGTTGTGCGAGTCCGAAGCGGCGCTCTTGCGGGGCGACGTGCAGCTCATAATTGGCGAGTTGCAGAACTTCGTGCAGAGTATCTCCATCCTGGGCGAAGTCACCCCCCGCACCCTGGACTACGTGGCGGGCGTGGGCGAGAGGCTTTCCAGCAGGCTCATGGCGGCGGCCCTTCGCGATGCGGGCTGCGCTTCTGAGGCTGTAGAGGCAACACGCTTCCTTGTGACCGACAACACGTTCGGCAACGCTTACCCTCTCATGGAAGAGACACGACACAAGGCGGCGGAGGTGCTGGCTCCTCTCCTCTCTCGTTCCGTGGTGCCCATCGTAACGGGCTTCATCGGCACGACCGAAGAAGGTTATACCACCACGCTGGGCAGGGGCGGCTCCGACTATTCAGCTTCCATAATCGGCAGCGTGCTGGAGGCTCGCGAAATCATCATCTGGACCGACGTTGACGGGGTAATGACCGCCAACCCCCGTATTGTGCCCGAGGCGCGTACGTTGCCGCAGATCTCGTATGGCGAGGCGGCGGAGCTTTCCTACTTCGGCGCGAAGGTGCTGCACCCGAAGACGATAGCTCCGGCGGTCGAGCAGCGCATCCCCGTCTACATCCGCAACAGCTTCCACCCTGAGCATCCCGGTACGTGCGTGGTCGCGGAGCCTATGGACGACGGACATGAGGTACGCGCCATCACCTCGATCTCGGGTTTGGCGCTGCTGACGGTGCAAGGGAAGGGGATGATCGGCTTGCCGGGCGTGGCTGCCAGGGTCTTCTCGACCGTGGCGCAGGAGAGCATCAACGTGCTGATGATCTCGCAGTCTTCCTCCGAGTACAACATCTGCCTGGTCATAGAGGAGCAGTTCAGCGAACGCGCCCGGCGTTCCCTGGAGAAGGCGTTCGCGAGCGAGCTAGGGCACGGCCTCATCGAGGGCATCCTGGTGCAGAGTGGCGTGTCCATCGTGGCGGTAATCGGCGCGAGCATGCGCGGCAAGCCGGGCGTGGCCGGGCGCGTGTTCAGCCTGATGGGCGAAGGGAAGATAGACGTGCTGGCTATCGCGCAAGGTTCGTCGGAGTTGAACCTGTCGTTTGTGCTCGCCACCGCCGATGAAAACAAGACGGTGCAGTGCATCCACCGCGCGTTCGGCTTGGGGGCAGTCTAATCGTGGGTTGATTAAGGGTGCTTGGTACTGAAGCTACATATCTCATTAGCTTCACTTCACAATATAGTACAGAACCTCCAAGGCAGAGAACTCACAAGTAGCAGCCGCGAACACCAGTCACAGAGTCGGACCTTGTCATTTCGAACGGAGTGAGAAATCTCGTCCTCCAGCACCCAAATGACGCTTTCCCATTACATGCGACGCAACAGCCACACAGTACCATAAGAAAGAGGAAACATCCTGGTGGGGGACGAGATTTCTCACTCCGTTCGAAATGACAGACACGAACTGATGTACTCATCTCCTCCCGGTTACCAGGTGTGGCTTCCGGTAGCACGGCATACCGTTACTCGGAACTGGGTATATTGAGCAACTTGGCCGCTCGCTTCTTGGTGGCCTCGTCTCTTCGATCGTAGCGCACGGTGGTAGCAACGTTGGCGTGCCCTGCCAGCTTCTGCACGGTGGAGATGTCGGCACCGGCGTCGAGCAAGTCGCCTATCATGGTGCGGCGCAGGTCGTGGGGCGAAAAGTGCTCCACCCCCGCCTGCTTAGCCCTGCGTTGCACGATGTAGAGCACCGCGCGGTCGGTTAGCCTGCGCTCCTTGATCTTGCCGCCCTTCGCAATCGCGCAGAAAAGCGGCCCGGCGTGCTGGCCCCTCACCTTGAGCCACGCATCTACTAGCCTCGACTGTCCAGACGCCGTGTAGCAGATGCGGTCCTTGTTCCCCTTGCCCGCTCTCACGGTGAGGCTGCCTTCCTCGCTATTATAGGAAGCCACGTCCAGGGCCACCGCCTCCGAGCGCCGCAGCCCCGAGCCATACAGCACCGCGATGAGGGCCGCGTCTCTAGCGCCGGTCGGCTGCGTGTCGGCCTTGCAGGCCGCAAACAGCGCCTTCAACTCACCCCCGCCCAGCGCCCTGCCGCGCAACAACCGCTCCCCGCGCACCGTGCGGAACGCGGTAGCCCGGTGGTACTGCTCGCCGGGCATGAGGCCCAACTCCCAGGCTTCGCGCAGCACGCCCCTGACAGCCGAGAGCATCTTGTTGGCGGTGCTGGGGGCGTACCTGTGCGCCAGCTCAGCCCGTAGCGCCTTGGTGTGCTGCGCCTCCAGCAGGTGCCACGGCATCGTCACCCAGTCGCAACGCCCTCCCGAGAGTAGCTCGGCGGCCACCTGTAGCGCCCCCAGCATCGCCGGGCGCGACCCCACCGCCAACCGCGCCAGGTAGACCCTCGCCGGGTGCCGGTGCGCGGGTGGAGCATCCACGGGCTGTAGCGCCGCCCGCTCCAACACGACCAAGCCCATAGGCTCCCCGGACTCTAAGTCATCAATCTCGTCTGTGAGTTCTTCCACTTCTTCCATACCCTGCCCTCACAACATGCTATTACTTTCCAGAAGAACCATTCTAGGAAGTAATTTCAAGAGCATTTTATAGCTTGTTCCAGCGCGCGGTGGGGTTTTCCACACAGCCTAGTGGTGGGGGGTTACCAAACCAGGGCCACCCACAAGACTTAGCTTTAGCCTAAGCCCTTGGTTGTAGCGGCTTATACCCCATGCGCCCAATGATGCCGGAACGCCGCTCCTGATAGAATCAGCCCAGGTGGTGAAGTATGATCCACAACCACGCAAAGGGACATTCATTCAGGGAAAGGCACAAGAGAATGAAGAAACACATTACAACATATCTACTTCTGCTTCTCGCAGCCATTTTGCTCGCAGCCTGTGGCGCACCTACCAACCAGCCGTTGCCCACCAACACCGCACAGGCACCCACAGCGGCGGCAAACGAGTCCGCGACCCCGCAGACGGTGACGGGTACCGTGAGTGCTACAGCACCGGGTTCGACGGCAGAGCCGTCAGCCAGCGTCACACCCGCTGCAACAGAAGTCATTGATCGTCCTGAGACGCCAGAGCCGGGCGCGACCACAACTCCCGGTGACGATGGTGCCGGAGTCGGCACCGACGTTGTAGGCAGCAACCTCTTCAAGTTCATCCTGGGGGAGGCAGACGCGCCGGAGGGCCTGATAGTCGCGCCGTGCGACTGGGACCCTCCTGTGCTGTGCGTGCTCGAGGGCAGCGAAGTTGTGGGCCAGGTCGAGCTATTTATGTCTCACCTGGAGACCCTCCCCGACTTCCAGAAGAACCTGGAGAGCGAGGGCCTCACCCCCGGCTCCATTGACTACCGCAATAGCGAACAGGCCCCAGGTATTGTAGCGGCGCTCCGGACGTTCGTCGAAGACTATCACAAGAGCTTCGAGGAGGACCGGCGGCTCACCTACGGAGACACTGCCACGTACACCCGCCTGGAGACACAAGACGCCAGCATAGCCGATATCCCCGGCCTGCGCTACGGCTTCGTGGTGAACGACAAAGAGGGTAAGGTGCTCGAAAGGTGGATTTCCTTCGCCGCGTTCGACGGAACCATGCTCTATATCCTCACGCCCCACTACGACCCTCGCTCCCATACCAGCTTCCGCTCCGACGAAGAGGTGCAGAGCTTCGAGCCTTACATGCGCGAGATCGCGGCCAATTTGAAGCTGCCCCTACCGGTGCTTGAAACCGATGTGAAGCAGGTAGTCACACTAGCGAGCGTGCCCCTGTTCAGGTACTACGGCAACGGCTCGAACCCCGTCGCGGAAGTGCCCGCGGGCGAGACTCTCGACGTAACAGGCATCTCCCCTGACGACCGGGCCTGGCGCGTAACCTGCCCCGATAACCTGTCAGGAGAGTGCTGGGTATCCGCTCATCCGAAGTTGACACAAGCGGTTACCCCCTAGCGATATTTGGTCATGGTGAAGTCTTGAAGCTTAGGGGATATGTAGCTTCACCATGACCACATTCGCCCTGTAGGAAAGATGGTACTTAAGTGCTAAGGGACGAGATTTCTCACTGCGTTCAGAATGACAAAGAAGGGGCTTAGGGTGCTCACCTCCGATATTTTGTTTCCAAAGTGACTGTTACTCGGATGTTGACGGGGTCGGAATCTCATACTACAGGCCCTTGTCCCTCCTATGTGCCTGCGCCTATACTGCTGAGGCATATGGGCACTCCGCCCGTCCATTGCACAGCGGTACCCATAAATTCCCCTAAGGAGACACAAATATGCCCCGGATAGAGTCGCTTCTTTCGGCTCGGCTTTTCCTCGCGCCCCAGTTGTGGAAGGACCGTATCTACTTCATCAGCAACATCAGCGGCAAGTTCAGCCTCTACGTCATGGACTACGGGGGTAGCGTACCCGAGCCGCTGCTACCACCCGACATCTCCCTGCAAAACCCGGAGCTACTGGGCGGCCTCTCCTACTGGGTCTTCCCTAAACTCGGTAAGATAATGGTCACCGTGGACAAGGACGGCGACGAGAAGTACAGGCCCATGCTCATCCCTATGGAGGGCGGCTTCCCGGAGGAGGCATTCCCCCAGATTACCGACGCCCGCATCTTCTCACAGCACGGCCCTCACGGCAGCACCAGACTCTATTTGAGCGTCGAGAGTCTCAAGGAGGCGCTCAACTGGGCCTACGTGGGCAGCCTGGAAGACGGCTCGGCCCGGCAGGTGTACGAGAGCAAGTGGGGCGCGTACGGCGGGGATGTAAATGACGCCGAGACGCTGCTTGTGCTGGCCGAGGGCTACACGGTGGGTGATGTCATACTCCGGCTGGTGGACCTGGAGAAAAACGAGGTCAAGGTCATTTACGGCACGCCGATAGAGGAGCGAGAGCCAGGCCAGAAAGTGCCCCTCAGCGGCTTCGGCAGCATGCAGTTCACTGAGGGCGACCGGGGCCTCCTGGTCACCACCTCGCTGTTCGAGGACACCTACGGCCTGGGCTATCTCGACCTGCGCGAGCCGGGGGTGATCGTCCCGGTAGACATCGAGGGTCTGGCCCATACCGGCGCGGGCGAGCTTGAATACGCCGACCACACGATAGGCAATCGCTATCGGCTGCATTACAACATTGACGGGGCAAGCTGGGTCTACGAAGGCAGCTTCGACCAGGACGCACGCAAGTTCTCCATCGAGGCGGTAATCTGCGGCCAGGGCGAGCTTGCCAACGGCGTACTTGAAGCCATGCACTACGACAGGGAGGGCGACCGCTTCGTGCTGGCCTTCTCGACGGCCACCTCTCCCACCCAGATTTACACGGTGGAAGGCCCCGAGCGCAATACAGTGCGGCGGCACACCCACGAGCGCATCCTGGGCACGCCTCACTCGCAAATGGCCCCAGGCGAGGATGCCTCCTTCATCAGCCACGATGGATTAAGGATCTCGGCGCGCCTCTATCTGCCCTCCCAGGAGCTTGGCTTTGAGGGTCCGCGTCCGCTGGTCTACTACATACACGGTGGGCCGCAGGGGCAGGAGCGGCCCAACTTCGCATGGTTCTCCATGCCCATCATCCAGTTCCTCACGCTCAACGGCTTCGCGGTATTCGTGCCCAACGCGCGCGGCTCCACGGGTTATGGACTGAGCTACACTAAGCGGGTGGATAAAGACTGGGGCGGGCAGGACCGGCTGGACCACGTTTACGCCATGACCGAGGTATTGCCCAAGGACCCACGCATCGACGTGAGCCGCGCCGGGGTCATAGGGCGCTCCTATGGTGGCTACATGACACTCACCCTGGCGATGCGCCACCCGGAGCTGTGGAAGGCCGCCGTGGACATGTTCGGGCCGTACGACCTGGTTACTTCCTTCCTGGAACGCATCCCTGAGACCTGGAAGCCCTACTTCTACGAGGCACTGGGCCACCCGGTGAAGGACCGCGACTTCCTGCTCGAACGCTCGCCCAAGACCTACATGAACGACCTCGCGGCCCCCATGCTGGTAATCCAGGGCGCGAACGACCCCAGGGTGATAGAGGCCGAGTCGCGGGACGTGGTGGAGTCGCTACGGGCGGCGGGCAAGGACGTCGAGTACCTGGTGTTCGAGAACGAGGGGCATGACGTTATCAAGTACGAGAACAAAGTCCGCTGCTACAACGCTATCACCGACTTCTTCAAGAAGCACCTTAAACCGTAAGTAGAGAAACGAGACGGAATTTGACTATCCGGCGGGCAATGCACCGGGAGGCGTGCGAGCACTAGAACGCACCCTGTGATGACGGGTCTAATCGTCCTTAGTGCCCAGTACAAAACCCTGAGGATAGAGGTTGTAGGGGCAGGCCCCCGTGCCTGCCCTGGTGCTAATCTCCAACAAGGGCAGGCACAGGGACCTGCCCCTACCATGTCTTAAAATAGGCTAAGTACTGTGCCGTTGCAGAAAGTCCAATATGAGCGGTTGGAGCAACGCAACCTTCGCGGGCGAGAATATAAAGTCCGAGTGCTCGGAGCAGGGAAGCACCGCAAGCTCGGCGTTAGGCAGCAGGCGATACATCGACAGGGCTTCTTCAACGGGGACAAAGCCGTCGCGGTCGCCAATCAGCACCAGGGCGGGGGCCGCGACCTGGGCAAAATCCTCCGGGGTATAGTTCAACGTCGCGTTCCACAGCGGCTTTACTTGTTTCAGGAACGTCTTCCAGCCGTCAGGCCCGTGGAGTTGCTGGAGCATTGCCGCAAAACCGGGGTTTTCGCGCTCGAACTGCTCCGTATCAACGTCCGGCGACTGCTCGTCGCCCAGGATGGAACGCACCCACGTACGTGACGCCTCAGTAAGCTCCACGTAGGCTCCAGCGATGATCAGGGCCTGGGGCAGGTCGGGATGGCGCATGCCGATCTCCAGCGCGACCTGCCCCCCATCGCTGTAGCCACAAATCAACGGCTTCTCGATATCCAGCGCCCGCACGAGCGCCGCCACATCATCCGCCATCAAGCGGTAGCTCATCATGCCCACTGGATTTGCGGTGCGACCATGACCCCGGCTGTCGGGCGTAATTACGCGGTAGCGTTCCGCAAAGCCCGCCAGGTACGGCTGCCACGATTCGCCGGTGAGAGCGCCGCCGTGGATCAAGATCAAGGGCCTGCCCTGACCATGCTCTTCGTAGTATATGTTCAGGCCATTAGCCTGTACGTAGTGGCCGTTTTTGGTTCCAGTGGGCTCGGGCTCGGGCATAGTGAACTCCTCGGGGCTGAAGGTTAGGACTGAGAACGGTGAAGGCGATCAACCCTGTCGTACTACTATAGCAGACATCAGCATGAAGCGATTAAGGACCGTCTTTTGTGGAAGGCCGAACAAAATACCACCAAACGGGAACATTCCTCAGCCTCCCAGCGTTCATCCACTACTTTTACTTTCGGCAACTGGTCTACACTGTGTAGCCTGAGGAGGCCCACTATGGGAAAGCATCGCGAACTCCGCGCGAATGGACCGCTCAATTGTCTCGTGTTAGTGCTCGTGCTCCTGGCAACGGCGGCTTGTGGAGGCTCTAGTGCTGCTCCCGCTGCCACTTACGGCAGTAGAGACGCGAATGTAAGGCACTCGGTCACTGTGGGCGAGCGCGATATGGCTATGAACGCACCCACAGCCACGACAGGGTCGGCCATGCCTGAAGCAGCACCCGCATTCGAAGACAGGGCTACTTCAGACGGATTCGGCGATACCATGGCCGGCTTTGAGGCCGGTGACGACAAGGTGCGCACGGGCAGCCCGCCCCCGGCCGATTACCAGTCTTCACTCACGGCAGGACAGGTAGACGACAACGCCACATTCCAGGAATACCTCGATTACCTGCGCAGGCACCGTGGTGAAGCCGCAATTCCCATGGACGTTTCGCAACGGCTCTTCCTCAAGGTGCTGGACGGCGAGCAACAGCCCGTGGCCGGGGCTACCGTGCAGCTTTACGATGGGCAGCGGAAGGTCTACGAGGGACAGACGGTGAGCGACGGTCGGGTGCTCTTCTTCCCCGGCATGGCCGGTGCCACACAGGTCCAGGGCCTGCGCGCGGTGGTCAGCCGGGGCAACTCGGCGGTGGAGGCCCAGGTAAACATGGCCGGGCCTGAGCAGACCATCACCATGCCCGACCTGAAGGATAACACCGGCCCGGTCGCTTTGGACCTGGTCTTCCTGCTCGACGCCACGGGCAGCATGGGCGACGAGATCGCTGAGATCAAGGCAACCGTAGCCAGCATCGCCCGCCGCATCGAGCAACTGCCAGGTAGCACCGCGCCGCGCTTTGGCCTGGTGGCCTTCCGAGACGTGGGTGACGACTACGTGACCCGCTCCTGGGACTTCACCGGCGACACGGGCCAGTTCGGGATCAACCTGGCGAACGTCACGGCGGGCGGTGGAGGTGACACACCGGAGTCGGTGAACGCCGGGCTGTACGAGGCCATCAACCTACCGGGTTGGGCAGACAACAGCAGCGGGCGGCACCTGCGCATGATTGTGCTGGTAGGCGATGCGCCACCTCACATCGATTATCCTAACGACCACGCATACCCCGACCTGCTGCGCCAGGCCGTAGCCAAAGGCATCAAAGTCTTCCCAATCGGGGCGAGCAATCTCGACAGTGTAGGCGAATACGTCTTCCGCCAGTTCGCCCAGTTCACGATGGGCCAGTTCGTCTTCCTGACCTACGAGAATGGCGTATCGGGCGAGCCGGGGCCGTCCACCACGCACGACGTGCCGTCCGACTTCACAGTACAGAACCTGGACAGCCTGGTGGTAAGGCTGGTGCAGGGAGAGGTCGCCAACCAGACCGGGCAGCAGCAGCCACAGGGCAGCGGTGTTGTGGTGCCGGTAGCTGCCGTCGCCGCACCAGTTGAGGAGGCCACCTTGTTGGCTTCCTTGCAGGGCCTGTTCCAGCACGTGAGCCGCGAGCTTTTCAGTTGGACTAGCCTCTTCTGGCTGGCGCTGCTGGCCGGGATGATCCTGGTAGCCCAACGCATGCCCCAGAAGGCCAGGCTCGCACCTGCTACGGCGACACAAGCCGAGGCTGCCGAAGAGGACATCGTTACCGACACAGAGCGGGATGCCTGGAACCAGCAATACGTGCCGCTTCCCACCACCCCGACCACGCACCCGCCGCTGCTCGACTACCCGGCACCCCAACTCACCGTACCGCTCCCCAGCCTCGAAGCCGCCATGCGCGACTACAAGGAGTTTGCTGCCGTCCAAGACCGTTAATTTCCTGGGGAGCGATCCACCGCTCCCCGGTCGGTAGCCTCTCGGTTGGATAGGCGGAACCGGGCCGCGCCCCTGTCATTTCGAACGCAGTGAGAAATCTCGTCCTCCACCGAGATATTCCCCATTTCTGTGGTGGCGTATCGCGCTCAGAAAGGTGGTATTTGGGTGCTGTAGGACGAGATTTCTCACTGCGTTCGAAATGACAAAGTAGAGGCTTTGGACGCTTGGAAAGGTGAAACTTGGGTGCTGGCGCGCGAGATTCTTCGCTTTGCTCAGTGGATCATCTTGCAAGTAATGTACACGTTTGTAGGGGCAGGTCGGTGTGCCTGCCCTGGTAGAGATCAGCACCTGGTACGTCTTCCAACAAGGGCAGGCAC